>JAEUJS010000390.1 GCA_016792935.1 Archangium sp.
GACCACTGCGTGAAATTGGTTGTCAGGACGACCAGACCCACTCAGTCGTCAACTGAATGAAATTCGCTCGGAACTGAGAGGCTCGTGGGCCGTCTGGCAGTGCGCAAATCCAAACCCACCCCGACCCCAAAGCAGTCGTTGGCCCGATGTTCCGCTACGCACGAACAGCCAAATTCAGACACTCGTCATCATCAGCGAAAGCGCGTCCACGGTTCGCCGAGACGGTGCCGCCGAGCACCGCACCCGCGCTCGAGATCTCCAAGTTCGGCCAGCGTCGCATCGAGCGCGAGCACCTGCGCGAGCCCCACGACTCGCGCGTCTGCCTCCGAAGCCCCCGACGGGCCGAGGAACTGCCAATCCCCATCGAGGTGGTGGAAGACGGCACAGACAAACTCACTCCGCTCCATGATCTGGCGCGTAGTGATCACTGCAAGGCTCAGTGAACATGATCAGCGATCGACGGTGAGCTTCCCGCCGGTGAGCTCTTTCACCGCGCGCGCGAGCTCCTTGTCGCAGTTCTTCTCGAAATCACCCTGAGGAGACTCCTCGCCCACGTTCACCTTCGGCCCGAGCTTCAAGCCGACCTTCACTCCACCGCCGAGCGACTTGCTGTTCTCGAACGACACGCCCGTCGAACAGAGCGCCTTCCCCGCAACCGGATCGACCAGCACCAGCGTCCCGTCGAAGAAGCCCATGTCGTACGTGTTCGAGTTCACTTCCTTCGGCAGCGTGCGCTCGTCACTGATCAGCACCGCGACCACCTTCCCCATCGCGTCGAGCGCGTCCCTCGCCTTCTCCGCCGTCACGCCCTTCTTCACCGGCAGTGCGCGCGTGAACTCACCGGTCGACAGAAAGTCCCAGTCCTTCGCGTCGCCATCGCCCGCGAGCAGCGCGAGATCGACCACGTGCACTTCACCGCTCAACTTCGCGGGACACTTCTGCGGATACTCGCCCGACTCCGCCGCGACACGAACGCGCTCGGCCGTTTCCTTCCACGCATCGATGGTCGCCTTCTCGATGACCGCCTTCCCCGCCTGGCGCATCGCCTCTTCGCCCTTCGCCTTCGGCGCCTCGGGACACGCGCCCGCATGCAGCCCGCCCCACACCACCCACTCGCCGTCGCTCCGCGCGAGACACACGTTGAAGCGCTTCACCACCGAGCCGCGCTTGAACTCCACGTCGCGCAGCGTGCCGTCCTCACTCAGCGGCGAATCACACTTCGTCTCCACCGCGCCGATGCCTTGCGTCTGCAGGAACCACAGCTCCGCGAGTGCGCACGCCGTCTTCGCGTCGAGCGTCGCCTGCTTGCGCGCTTCTTTCACCTGCTCCGACACCGCCGCGGTCTGCGCCTTCGATGCGTCGCTGTCCTTCTTCAGCTGCCACGCCATGAAGCCGAACGAGAAGACCGACGCCACGCCGAGCAGCATCGCGATGAACGACTGAAACGGAGGCGACCGCCCTTCCGCCTTCGCGCTCGCGAACTGCCGGTAGCCGAGGAACGCGCCGACCAGTCCGACGGGGAAGCAGCAGATGATCAGCGAGCCCAACGAGAGAATCGCGGGCATCCACGAAGGCGGTTTCGAGACAGGGGCAGCGTCGGTCATGGCTTCCTCTGACGCCGCTGGGTGATCGGCCGTCGCACGAATCACCCCAGTGCATGGACTACGGGTGCACCACTGCTGTGGACTCCTGCCTACGCCAATTGGTCGTTTCCACCCCATCGAAAATCATGAGGTTGAGCGCCATTGCCCCTTGGAACAAAAGCTGCTCTTCCACTGAGCATGTACGCAGAGAACCGGAACGCGCGACGAATGAGCTGCCAGGCCCGCTTCATGGGCGTGACCTCGACCGTCCTGCGCGGGGACATCATCGACGTCTCGAACACCGGCCTCTGCCTCAGCCTCGACTCGGCGCTCGAGCGCGGCCGTGAGCTGTTCCTCGAGTTCGACCTGCCGACCGGTCACGTGGAAGCGGTGGGAGAAGTGCGCTGGACGGTCGAGAAGGGCGGCCGCGTGGAACTGGGCATTCGCTTCGTTCGCATCTCCGCCGAGTCGCTCGCGGTCATCACGGAAGCGACGTCTCCGAAGCTCGGTGGTGGCTGGGCGAGCTCGTTCGCGCTCCGCCGTCGCTGATCAACCGACCTTCAGCACCACCACTGCAGTCGCGATCGGCTGCGCTTCATCTTCCTGAAACGCAGTCGCGTGCAGCGTCGCCACGCGCCGTCCCGCCTTCACGACGCGAGCGACGGCGAAGGTGTCGCGCGGCTTGCCGCTCCGCAGGTAGTCGATGGTCAGCGTGATGGTCTTCGGCAGCTTCTGCTTCTCATCGCGCTGCGCCATCAACTCGAAGTGCGCGATGGACTCGAGCAGGCCCCCCAGCGTTCCGCCGTGCAGCGCAGGAATGGTCGGATTGCCGACGAGGTGCTCCGCAAACGCCATGACGCCGACGCGCCGCCCGTCTCGCTCCTCGAGGCGCATGCCGAGCATTTTCAGATACGGAATCTGCGCGAGCTCCAGGGCTGTCTTGCCCCCATCGACGTCGCCCCCGAGGGCTTTGTCGAGCTGACTCATGGAGCCACCGGCTTCATCTGGCCTGCTCACTGCGAACCGCCCCTGGTTGGTTCTACGTTCCGCATTTCTTTGTCGGTGAGCGCGCGTCCTTGCGTGGACAACGCGAACGTCGCCGCAGCGAGCGCGAACGGTTTGCTCTCATCGTCGACGAACGCCTTCGCGCGAACGAACGCGACGTCAGCCGTGGCGTGAATGCACTCCGCGATGGCGGTGATTTCGCGCCGCGCCGGAGCCCGCCCGAGAAAATCGATGCGCAGATCCAACGTCGCGATGGGCGTCGGTTCCTGCAGCTTCACGTACACGCTCGCGCCGCACGCCGCGTCGAGCAGCGTGGTGACCGCGCCACCGTGAATCACGCCGGTGAACGGATTGCCGATGAGCCGCTCGTCGAACGGCAACTTGAGCGTGACCGTCGGAGGCACCACCGTCGCCGCGATGATGGTCAGCCCGAGCTCTTTGTTGTGCGGGACGAAGTCGCGGAACGCCGCGTTCATCATCTCGAGATCGATTCCCCCAGCCGACTCGTCGGCTGATCTGATGACTGCGGGTGCGTCGCTCACGTCGTGGTCGGAGGCGGAGGCGTGTTCTGCGACAGCCGCCGCAACAGCGACGACACGTCGTGGAAGCTCAAGTTCACGCCGCCCAGCAACAACACCTTGCCCGGCAGCATCGGCATTCCAGACTCAGGCACCGGTGTGCCGCTGATGCTCACCGTGCGCCCACCGGCGGGCTTCACGTTCCACAACGAGCCGCGACCGAAGAGTTGGGCGTGCACGCGAGAGACGGTGCCATCGTTCACCACGAGCTCGTTCTGCGGCTCACGACCGACGCTGACGGCGCGCGCATCGGTGGCGATGCCGAGGTGGAAGCAGAGCGAGTCGCCTCCGGTCGCGCGCGCGCCTTTGGCGGCCTCACCAGTCATCGTGACGGTCAACGTCGAGCCGCGTGGACTGGGCGCCTGCCAGTGCCCGGGCTCCCACACCAGCCAGTCACCCGGGAACTTCTGGGCGAACGTCTCCGCGCCACGGAGCTGCTGCATCCAGAGGAACGACGAGAGGTAGGAAGGAATGGGCATCGTCAGGTTTCCCGCGAGCGGCGGCGCATCGTACACGGAGGTAGCGCCGAGCGAGATTCGTTACAACAACACTTCCCATGCCGTCGGATCCGGACTTCTTCCCCTACCACCCGCTGAAGTTGAGGCTGTTTCTGCTCGGAGGCGTGCTCGTCGCGGCTGGGCTCACCGGCTGGGCCGTGTGGGCGTTCGCCTCGAGTCACGTGCCGCTCGACTTGCTGCGCGCCGGTTTCGCGGGCGGGCTCGGAGCGGCGATGGGGCTGACGTTGTTCCGCTACCGGCCGCGCGAGGGCTGGGGCGTGCGGATCACGAATCTGTCGGTGATGGTCTCTCGTCCACGCGGCGGAATCATCGAGGTGCCGTGGGACGCGGTGAAGGAAGTGACGCGGCTGGGAGACAAGCGCGAGACGCTGGCGTTCTGGCTCGAGGCTGGCCCTCCCGGCTCGCCCCAGGCCGAGCCTCAGCGCTTGCTCGTGGCCGCGCACCTGTTCGCCAAGCGCGAGACGTTCGAAGCGCTGGCTGCACGCATCGATGAGCGGCGGCCAGCGCAGAGTCGAACGGGCGAAATCGTGAACTAAAAACAACTGAGAGTGACTCTCACTTGTTCACGAGCGCTCGCGCCGAGTCGAGCCCTACTTCTTCTTCGCGACGACCTTGTCGCCAAACCGCTCAGCGTTCGCGAGCCAGGCCGCGGCGTTCTTCACGTAGCGACCGGTGCCGGCGGTGTCCCACTTCACGTAGAGCCGCGTGAAGCCACCATCGACGATGGCGCGCTTGCCGTCCTTGTCGAAGAACGCGGCGACCACGTGCTTCTGCGAGCCGACGATGAGCGGCGTGAGCGGAGCGGGCTTCGGCATGAACGCGATGGTGTGCCCTTCGTAGAGCTGCTCGATGCCGGTGGTGAGCAGGTGGTCCGCGAGCAACCCGGTGCCGCTCGGGCTCGTCTGGCGACCGACGACCTGCTCGCCCTGGTCCCACGGGCTGCTCTTCAGCTCGACGTCGAAGAGGGCGCGCGAGAGGAAGTCGGCGTCTTGCGCGTACGGCGCGTTGTCGCCCCAGATGTACAGGCCGTGGCCGGCGTCGAAGAACTTCTTGATGACCTTCGCGTGCTCGTCGTTCAGCTGCCGCGAGCCACCGGCGATGATCCACAGCTGGTTCGCCTTCTCGAGCGACTTCGCGAGCTCGGCTGGCGTCGGAGCGGTGTTGATGTACCGGTAGACCGAGAACCCCTTCTCGGCGAGCGCGCTCTTCGGCATCTGAAAGTCGAACGCGGTCTCGGTGTAGAGGTGCAGCACGACGATGGTCTGGCCGTCGAACGCTCCGTCGATCGCGAGGTCGTGGTTGTTGCCTGCCGCGTTGCCGAACTGGTCCTTCTTCACTTCCTCGACGACCTTCTGCTTCTTCACCGTGCCGTCGCCCTGCTTCACCTCGACTTCACGAACGACTGGAGCCGCTGCGCTTCGACCGGCGCCTTCGTTGTATTGAGCGAACGCCGGGAGCGACAACAGACACGCGAGCAGGATTTTTCGGAGCATGGCGCGCTTGAACGCACACCCGCTCGAAACGATCTGCGCTCAGGGTGGATTCAGTGCGCGCAGCCGCTCCCCGAGTGGACTGGAGAAGTCGTCCGCGGAGATGCCACACCCGATGGCCCAGCTCAGAAACCCTTCAGTTCCCGCGGCTTCGGCGCGGTCGATGAGCGTCGTGGTGTACGTCGCGTCTTCGCTCCCGAACTCGGCGATGAGCACCGGCAGCGTCTGCGCCGCGCGCTCGAAGTTGGTCTCGAACTTCTCCGGTGGGTCGTACGGCAGGTACTGATGCGCGGCGTAGACGACGTTCTTCCCGCGCAGCGGCTTCTCGCGAAAGAAGTCCACCGAGTGCGCCCAGTCGGGTCCGCCAATCACCACTGGCGTGTCAGGAGCGCGTTGCGCGAGGCGATCGAGCATCTCCTGCATGGCCGTCGCGAGCTGCTCAGCAGCAACGTCGTGCGGCTCGTTGATGACGTCGATGAGGAGGTTGTCGCGATTGCTGAAGCGCCCGCTCGCGAGGTGCCAGAACGCCTCGGTGGTGTTGCCGAAGCCGAAGGTCGGCTGCTTCAAGATGTTGAGCTGGTAGGGCTCGGTGCGTTCGCCCTTTTCCCACTGCACGTCGAGAATCACGTACAGCCCGCGCGTCGCGGCGAGGTCGATCAACTGCTCGACGCGCGCGACGTAGGCGTCATCGGTGACGAACCATTCCTGATTGACGGGCATGCGCACGGCGTTCGCGTTCCACCTCAGTGGATCGACCAGCGCGTCGATCAACGGCGAGCCGCCATCGGCCTGCAGCTGCCAATTCGCTCCGGCGTTGTCGAACTCGAGCGAGCAGACGTTGAGTCCACGCAGTCGAACTTCGTTGCCGTTCGCGTCACGGAGGGTCGCGCCATCGACGTGCAGCCGCGGCGGCGAGCTCGAAGGAGCGGGCGTCGGCTCGACCTGCGAAGACCAATCAGGACCCGGAACGTCAGGAGCACCACACGCGCTGAACAGCAGCACCAGAAGCGCGCGACGCACTCAGTGACCGTGGGCGCGCAGTTCAGCGACGATGTCTCGATAGAACTGCTTGCTGTCGAAGATGCTCAGGTCCGCGCCGTTCGCGTTCGGCATGCCGACCTCGTCGAGGTGGTCCGCCGGCACACAGCCCTGGAACGTGCCCCACTTCGCGCTCTCCACCGTGACGAGCCCATCGCTGACCTGCGCGGGAATTCCCCACTCGGTGGCGACGCTGACTCCAGAGAAGAGCGGCAGCAGGATGTCGAGCTTCCACGGCTCGTTCGGGTACGTCGCGCCATCGCACACGATGAGACCAGCGCGCATGTTCGAGCGGCCGGCCCACGAGAGGTAGCGCACGCGCGAGTCGTTCACGTACGTGCGGTTGAACGCTTCCATGGTCGGCTCGGTGAGCTGCTCGAGCTGCACGCGCAGGTTGGGATCTCGCTCGACGTCGTAGACGGTCTTCGAGAGCATGCCGGCGATTCCATCGAGCACGCCGTCGGTCACGGAGTCGGGAAACACGTCGGCGACACCGACGGCCGCGTTGGCCACCTTGGTGCCGCGATGCGGAGTCGAGATGGTGACGAGCGTCGCGACGCGATCTCCCCAGCCCAGACCGGCGCGGCTGATCAGATAACGCGCGTCGATGCCGCCCTGGCTGTGCGCGATGATGTTCAGCTTCTTGCTGTGCGTGCGGAAGCGGATGTCGTCGAGCTGCTTCTCGAGCTCACGCGCGCGCACCTCGCTCGAATCGAACGGAGGCAACACCACGCGGAACACGTTCTCTCCGCGCGCGGTGAGGTCCTGCACCGTGTTGCCGAAGTAGTCCATCGAGAGGCCGCCGACCTGCAGCGCGTCGAAGCCGGCCATGCCGTGCACGAAGACGACGGGGTACGGCGGGCCTTTGAACGGAATCGGGTCGACGGGTGGCGGTGCGGGGACGAAGGCCGGCTGCATCTCCGTCTGTTCCGGCGTTGGGTCTTCGCCGATGGGCACGCTGACGGCTCGCTCTCCGCCACACGCAGAGATCAGCAACACCAGCGACAAGATCAGCGAACGGGGCATCGTGGGCGACGAACTCAAAGCGAGACGCACAGAAGAAACAACTGACTTCCCCTCACCCTGACCCTCTCCCGCAGGGCGGGAGTCAGCGCGCGAACTTGCGACGGCGCGAGAGCGTGAACAGCACACCCAACAGCGCGAGCGCATCAACGCCGGTAGAGCAACCCGCGCACCCTGCGGGCTTCGTCGGATCCGGATTCGTGCCCGGTCCACCGACCGTCACGCGATTGAGCGTCAGCGTCGCGCTCAACGTCTGCCCCGTCGTGCCCATCGCCGTCGCAGTGATGACGTTGCGGCCCTCGACGAGCGGCAACGTCGCCGAGAATCCACCCGCACCGAGCAGCTCAGCAGCGACATCGGTCGAACCGCTCACCAAGCGCACGCTCGCGACGTCGAAGCCCTTCACGATTCCGTAGAGCGTCACGGTGTCGGTGTTGATGGTCGCCTCATCCGCCGGCTCGACGAACGTGAGCTCGGCCATCGCCATCTCGTCCATGCCCTCGGTCAGCGCGACATCGAGCGACAAGCGCGCCTCGGCGGGTACCGTCACCGTCTCCGACTGCGTGAGGTAACCGGTCTTCTTCACCACCACGAGGTAGTCGGCCGGCACCCCCATCACCGGCGCGTAGTACGCACCGCTTGCATCGGTGGTGACGGTCGAGACCACCGTGCCGCTGCTCGCCTCGCGCAATTCGACGGTCGCTCCTTCGATGCGCGTGGTGTCCATGCCGGCGAGATGCACGAAGCCAGCGACGCCCGCGTTGAACGTCGCGGAGTGCGTCACGCTGCCCAGGTTGTTCGCCGCATCACGCGCGGTGACGACGATGCTGTTGGTTCCCGGAGCGAGCTGAATCTCGACGCTGAACGCGCCGTTGCTCACCGGCACGTCACTCTCCGCGCCGCCGTTGAGCGCGACCTTCACGGTCGAGAGCGCGCCGCGATCATCCGACGCAGTGCCGCGCAGCTCGATGCGACCCAAATCGAGCGTCGCCATGTTCGCGGGGAACGAGATGGCCACCTGCGGCGCCTGCGTGTCGGCCATCGAGGTCGTCGAGAGACCGACCGAGCCCCAGATGGTCTGCGACGCGGGCACGGTGCGCGAGACGTTGTTGTTCGCGTAGCCGCTCTTGGCGACGTTCACGGTGTACGTGCCGGGCGGCAGCGTGAAGAGGTACATGCCGTCGCTCGCGGTGGTGACGGTCTGGCCACCGGCGGTGACGGTGGCTCCAGCAATCGCGACGGTCATGTCCGCCGGGTCCGCGGGATTGAAGGCGAAGATTTTTCCGCGCAGCGTGCCGGTGGCGGCCGAGGTGTTGATCTCCATCGAGCCCCACGTCTGCGTGTTCGCGGTGACGGTGCGCATCACGCTCGTGCCCGTGAAGCCGCTCTTGCTCACGGTCGCCGTGTAGTTCCCGGGCGCGAGCGTGAATTGGTACAGGCCATCGGCGCCGGTGGTGACGGTCTGCGAGCCGACAGTGACGGTCGCTCCGGAGATGCGGTTGCTCGAATTGCCGCCGGTGTAGATGGCGCCGATCAACACGCCGGTGCTCGTGGTCGGAGCGGAGCCGGTGACGAGCTGCATGTAGCGCGTCCAGTTCCAGCCGCTGCCCGGGTCGGTGTGACCGCCGGTGTTGCACGCACGCGGCACTTCGGCGTGACCGATGATGTGCGCGCGCGTCTTGGGGATGTTGTGGCGGTCACAGATCCACCGCGTGAGCTTGGCGGACTCCGTGTACATCGCGGTCGTGTACCAGGTGGCCGGATCCTGCACGAAGCCCTCGTGCTCGAGGCCGATCGACCGGCCGTTGTAACACTGCGCGTGCCACGCGGTGTTGCGGTGCTCGACCATCTGCGTGATCTGCCCGTCGCTCGAACGCAGGATGTAGTGCGACGACACGTTGGAGTTCGTGTTCTGGAACCACGACTTCGTCCCCGCGTAGCTGCCCTGCATGGTGTGGATGAGCACGAACTCGTACGTGCTGCGGCCCGAGCTGTAGTTCGGAGACGCGACCCACGCCGCCGCCGCCGGATACTCGATGACCGCGTCACGACGAACGCTCGCCACCGGAGCGTGCACGCGCCAACCCGAGGTCACCGGCAACTGCTGCACGCCGTTCACGTCGAAGCCCGCTTCGAGGTTCAAGAACACGTCGCTCGCGTAGTCGGCCGCGGCCGTCGCGGAATCGAAGCCCGGATAAAAGCTCACCGCCACGTACCAATCGCCGAGGTTGCTGGCGTCGAGCGAGGGCTGCGAGCGCTGCGAGCGATCGAACAGCGCGCGGAGCACGGCGGCGGCACCACGAACGTTCGCTGACGGATCGACGCGGAGCTTTCCTTCGGTCACGCCGGTGAGCCGGGCGGCGTCGGCGAGCGTGTCGATGTCACCGCGGCGGGCGAGCTGCATCACACCGACTCCGCCGGAGCCTGATTCGAAGTTGGCCTTCAGCGAGAGGCGCGTCTCGACGAAGCCGATGCCTTTGAGCACCGCGACGGGCACCTGGTACTCGCGCGCGGAGTCGATGAACGCGGCTTCGAGCGGCGACGTGGAACGAGGAGCGGGGAGCTCCTGCGCAGCCTCTTGCTGCTGCGAATCGACTCCACAACCTGCGATCAGCGCGACGAAAAAGGCGGCCCGGGCCGTCGCGCAGTGGAGAACCGACCAGGGGCGGTTCGGAGCGAGCAGGAAAGTGTGCTTCATGGAGCGGCTTCGTAGGTCGCTCCCGAGGGCTGCGTCGATGGCCGAATGCGAGACTGTCGCGCGAAAGTGACAGTCAATTTCCGGCGCACGTGAAGCGCGGCAGCTGCTCGAGCGCGCCGCTCACGATGGCTGGGTGAATCGCGTCTCCCGGAAGGCCGAGAACCGGCTGACCGGAGCCGAGCGTGGGGCGGAAGAGACCGTCTCCGCGATGGGCGAGCGCTTGCGGCGCGGTGAAGACGGCGGTGGAGATGACGCCGAGCAGCGAGGTCACTCCGTTCGTGTACTCACCGAGCAGCTCTCCGGTGGCGCTGACCTGAAACGTGACCAGAGCGCCCGAGGGGTAGCCATCGCCACCCGCGAACGAGGTGGCGCTTGGCGCACGGAACTGGGTGACGCCAGCAAGCCCGGTTCCGGTCCCGATGCCGAGCGGGTCTCCGATGTTGAAGCTGAGCTCTTGCGGAGCGACGGCCTCGAGCGGAAGAAAGTGTGAAGTCTGCGTGACGTTGATCAGTCGCCCATTTCCGTCGAAGTCGACCGTGCCGCCCGCGATCTCGACGGGGAAGCCAGGCCCACTGCCCTGAATTCGCCCGCCGTCAGCCATCGCGTGGAACTCCCACGTGCCGTGACTCGTCTTCGTCCAGTAGACGTCGACGGAGTACGCGGTTCCGAGTGAGTCGTAGACGGTTGTCGTCGACTGCGCCGACGAGCTGTTCGCCGGGTCGAGCGGATCGAACACCTGAATCGGCGCGGCAGCGTCGAGGTTGCCCTTGAGGGTGATGTTCGCAGTCGCTCCCGCGGGCATGAGCGCATTGCCCAGCGTCAGATCTCCGCCGCCAGACTTCTGGAGACGTGCGCCAGTTGGGACCTGGCGAAAAGTGCCGGTCGCGTCGATGGTGAACGAGCCGTTGCGGGAGAACCACGTGCCTTGATCATCGGCGACCGCGAAGAAGCCAGGACCGTCGAGCGCGAGATCACTCGGGATGTCCGTGCGGTTGATGGTGCCTTGCACGAAGGCCTGTGCACCGAGCGATGCGCACGCTTGCTCCGAGTAGGCGTTATCGGCCGAGCCACACGCAGTGAGGACGACACAGCTGATGATCAGAGTTCGCATGCAGCGTGGTTGAGCAACTCGCGCGCCAGCTGGCTTTGGGGTCGAAGTGGTTGTTGGTGGCCGCCCGCACTGCCGAAAGGCGAGACAGCCCCTCATTTCGAGCGAAAAGTGCGCTCAATGCGTTCGGGCTTCGATGCAGGGTCGACCACTGCGTGAAATTGGTCGTCAGGACAGCCAAATTCACTCACTGGTCAACGGAAACGAAATTCGCTCGTGGTTGAGGGGCTACGCCGCCGTTTGGCAGAGCCAAATACAACACCACTTCGACCCCAAGGCCGTTGAGCGCGACGTTCGGTCCCAGCAAATGAACAGCCAAATTCAGACAGTGGTCGCCTACTTCTTGGACTTCTTCTTCGCAGGCGGCTTCTTCTTCTTGCTGGCCTTCTCGAGCGTGACCTCGAACTTCCCATCAGCGCTCAAGTCGATGTCGCGCTTCTCGACCGTGTAGCCCGCGAGCTCGATCGTCACCGGAGCGACGCCCTCCGCGCGATCGAACTCGAGGTCGAACGGCGTCTTCCCGAGCACCTTGCCCGCGCGCTTGATGGCCGCTCCGCTCGGAGTCGAAGTCACCGTCACCTTGATCTTCGCCGGCAGCGCAGGCGTCGGAGGCTCAGGCGGCGGCGGCTCGACCTTCTTCACTTCTTCAGGCGGCGCGACCTTCGGCGGAGCGACGTCATTGGCCGGCTTCTCGACCTGCTCGGGCTGATCAGACGAGCCACCGCTCTTCCACACCGCGACTGCACCAAGCGTCAGCAGACCGAACACCACGCCAGCGACGATGAGCGGCACCTTCGACGGCTTCACGGCCGCCGCGAGATCCGCCTCAGTCACCTGCGGCGTCATCTCGGGAGCCGTCTCGTCGATCTCGTTGAAGCGCGCCGCGGGCATGCGGTCCCCAGTGCGTTTGGGGTTCGCGAACGGTTCAAGCGCCTCGGCCAACGCCTCTGCGTTTGCGAAGCGATCTTCCGGCGACTTCTCGAGGCACTTGAGCACCACCGCGCTCAACCCCGGCGGCAACCGCTCGCCCGCCCGCGTCTGCGGCGGCAGCGGAGGCACCGGGTTCTGGGTGATCTCCAGCACCAGCTTGCCGAACGTGTCGCCCTTGAACGGCTGCTCACCCGAGAGCAGCTCGTACATGATGAGGCCCACCGCGTAGACGTCGATGCGCGCGTCGGCCTCTCCACCGAGCGCCTGCTCGGGCGCCATGTACTCGGGCGTGCCGACCACCACGCCGGCCTTGGTGCCGACGCGCGAGAAATCGCCGATCTGCTTCAGCAACTTCGCGATGCCGAAGTCGAGGACCTTCACGAACTCCGCGCCGTCTTTCTCGGTGAGGAAGAGGTTCTCAGGCTTGATGTCGCGGTGAACGATGCCGACCTGGTGCGCGGCGTGGAGACAACGCGCGGTCTGCTGCGCCAACTTCACGATGCGCACCACGCCGAACGCTTCCTTCATCATCGCGTCGGACAGCGCCTGGCCCTGCAGCACTTCCATCACGCAGTAGACGACGCGCTGGTTCTCACCAATGGCTTCGTCTTCGAAGTCGGTGACCTTCACGATGTGCGGGTTGTGAATCGCCTCGACGGCCTTCACTTCCTGCATGAAGCGCTGCACGAACTCGGGCTCGGCGACGTGTTCCTGCTTGAGCACCTTCACCGCGGCCGCCGAACCATCACGCGCGTCGGTCGCCCGGTACACGCGCGCCATCGCGCCTTCTCCGAGCACCGAGTCGAGCTTCCAGTGTTTGAGCGTGCGGCCGGTGAGGTCGGGCTCCATCACCTCGATGGTGTCGGGGAGCGCCGCGAAATTTCCCGAGACGGTGCGCGCCGCCCAGCGCGTGCGCAGCCCGTTGAGCTCACGCGCCAACGCCTCGGCCGACATCGATTCGGCGCGCGCCTTCTTGAGAATCAGCTCGATGGGCGCCGCTTCTTTTCCGCCGCCGACCACGCCCAGCAGCGCCATCGACAACATCTTCACGTCTTCCTGGGGCGTGTCTCCGCCCTGCGCGAGACCAGCGAGCGACGCGTCGAGCACCGCGGGCTGCCCGGGATAGATGTCGTCGGCGTCGAGCACGCCCATCACCAGTCCAGCGGAATGCAGGGCCGCGAGCCCTTCCGCGAGCTCGATCGCCATCGTCAGCAGCGGACCGGTCGCCTGCTTCGGACACGCGGACAGCGGGATCCAATCAACCAGTGACAGCACCGCGGCGGGGCGACCGTCGGGGAGCATGGTCGCTCCACGCACCATGCGAAGAGATGGATGCGAAAGTTGCGCGAGCGCTTCGGTGCGCGAGACGAAGCCCGCGGTGTCCACGGCGAAGGGCTTCTTGACGATGCGCAGCTCGACCTGGGCGCCATCCATCTGCGCGCGGAACCGCTCTGAGCGGGGACCGTTCGCGCGACGTTCGAAGAGTTCAGGCCCGGTGCTGCTGACTGCGGGTTGGTGCAAGCGCTGCTCCTGAGGGCGACACCATATCACTTGAGGTCGGCTGGCCAGCGTCAGCGCTGCTCGAGTTGAGCGAGGAATTCCTGGACGGTCTGAACATGCCGCTGGCGCAGGTCGATGTCGTCACGAGTGCCGACAAAAGCGGCTGCGCGAACCGGCCCGAGGCGGTGGATGTCTGAAAAGTCAGTTCGCAAAATCTCGATGCATCGCCTGGCCTCGGCGTCGTCGCGAATGCGCGAAAACGCCTGAACGACCTCTGTGAGAAAAGTCGCTCCATAGTTCTGGAGGACAAAGAGCAAGTCATACGCATCTTTTGGGTGGCCTCGACCGAAAGGGCCTCCAAAGGCCAGCGCCTTCATGACGACGAACGCAGCTGCGCCGCAGACCCAAAGCTTCCGCTCGGCTGTCTCGCCTTCCAGGGTCTTCCCGCTGAGTCGCACCTCGAGACGATCGCGATGGGCCAAAGGCAGCGCTGCGGCTTGGAACGCCGACAGCTCATTGCTGATGACTCGAGTCTTCGCTTTGGGATCGGAGCCAGGCGCGATGAGAAAGTCGACGGTGATTCCGGTCGAGTGCTTCCAGCGATAGGTCGCCAACTTCCCCTGGCCGGTCTCGTCGGGTACGAACTTGGAAGTCTTGAGCAGTTCGACAAGTTGCTCGTAGCGAGACTCATCGAGAATTGCGAGGTCGAGACCGAGGTCGAGGTCCATCGTGCCGACGTGGGCGACCATCGGTTGATCGATGATCAGCGACGGAACGAGTCCTCCTACGACGACGAGTTCATCACGCACGGGACCGAGGAAGGTGGCGAGTGTCAGCGCAGCACTTCGCGCGAGTTCAAACTTCTCGGCGCTGTAGCCAGCTGCCGTGTCGGGCTTGATCATGGCCGAAAGCCCATGATCGCTTCTGTCAACAGGTGGTCGGCCGCCTCTGTCGAGCGCTCAGGGTGCGCTTTGAGATCGACCCAGACTTGCGCCGGGTGGACGCATGGCAGGCCGAGCACTTCGCGCCCGCCGTCAAAGACGCCGTCGTCGTTCGGCTCGACGAGCCACACGTTGCCACCTTGGTCGACCGGGCGCACATTGAGCTCGTGCATCAGCGCATCGGAGAGCTGGTAATCGACGTAGAACGTCGTGAGTCCGTACGCGGCAAAAGAGTCATAAGCCCACGCCGCAGTGAGCCCCGTGGCCGCGTAGCGGCGGACCTTTCCAGACTTCTGCAGGTTCCGCTGCACGCTCTCGGTAGCCTCAAGACCGCTGCGAGCGGGCACGAAGCCCCGGCGGAGTGAATGAGCGCCAAAGTCGTTCGCATCGCGCCAAGCACGCAAGAGCTGCATCGGATCGGGGACCCGAAAGCGCTTTGACGCGTCACGTTCGAGAAACCCCGCGTCAACCAGACGGCGCATCAACCTGCTCGTCTGCCCTTCGTCGAGTGCAGCGACCCGCGCGGCTTCAGTGACCGACCAATCTCGCTGGGGATTCAGCAACATCGCACGCGTCAACCGTGACCCTCGTCTCTCAAACACCGACGCAGGGCGGCCAGGGCGTGCAACGAGTTCACGGCCCTCGACGTGGAGGAAAAGGGCTTTTGCCTTGATGTGACCGTTGCCGGCAAAGTCGAGCCAGTTGACTCCACGCTCGTGCAGTTCCGCTCGCCGAGGAGCTGTGAGCGCCGGCACCACGATGACCGGCGTTGCTCCGTCACTGACAGCGCGCGACAGCCGCTTGAACGCGTCGTGAAGGGCTGGTGGGCCGAGCTGGCCTTTGACCTCGATCGCCAGCCGTCGACCTCCCATTTCAATAAGAAAATCAAACGCCTCGCTCTTTGACTCTCTGAGCACGATCCGACCAAAGAGATCCCCAAGGATGGCGGGGAGTCGTTCGCGAGCCTCGTCCTCGTAAGATCTCATATTGCGTAAATTACGCCAAATTGCGCAATAGGCAATTCCTGAGGGATAGCACAATTGCGTTATCTACTGTCTCTTGCGCAAGCCGCAATTCCGCTCAATTTACGCAAGTCACTCGGTCTTGAGGACGCGCGACAAGACTTGCGCGGTGAAATTCACGAGCGGAATCACGCGCTGGTAGTCGAGCCGCGTGGGGCCGATGACCCCCACCGTGCCGAGCACCTGATCTTGCGTACCGTAGGGAGACGCAATGACCGTCACATCGCCCTGACTGCCGAACTCGCTCTCGGCGCCGATGAAGATCTGCATCTCCCGCGCGCGCTGCACGCGATCGAGCAACGCCAGCAGTTTGTGCTTCTCGTCCAACGCCTTGAACAACGCGCGCATGCGGCGCACGTCTTCCGCGAACTCCGGTGACTCGAGGAACGTGCCCGTGCCCTCGATGACCATGCGCTCGTTCGAGCTCACGTCGGTCGCAGCCGCGCCGAGCTTGAGCGCCCTGGCCGTCACTTCGTCGTACTGCGCACGCTGCGCGTCGAGCTCCTGCAGGATTCGCGAGCGCAGCTCTTCGATCGAAGCCCCCTGGGGCGACGGCGTCGGGTTGCGAACCGTCACCGCCGGGAGCAGCTCGTTCAGATAATTCGCCGCGCGCTGCAGCTCGTCGGTCGTGACCGGCGCGTCGAGCACCAGCAGCTTGTTCTGCACCTGGCCGCCCTGCCCGACGAGAATCGCGAGCGCGCGATCGACTCCGAGGCGAACGAACTCGATGCGCGACAATGTGCCCGCGCTGGGCCGGGGAATGAGCACCACGCCTGCGTGACGTGAGAGCAGGTGCAGCACCTTGCCGGCTTCCTGCATCCGCTCCTCACCGCCCGTCGCGCTCGAGAGGCCCGCTTCGATGAGGTGCTGATCAGCCGTCGACGGATTCTTCAGCTGCAACAGCGAATCGACGAAGAAGCGATAGCCCTGGTTGGTCGGCACGCGCCCGGCCGACGTGTGCGGCTTCTCGAGGTAGCCGAGCGCCTCGAGCTCCGAGAGCACGTTGCGCATCGTGGCCGGGCTGACCTCGAACTCTCCGCGGCGCGTCAGGTGCTGACTGCCGACCGGCTCTCCCGAAGTGATGAATTCCTGAACGACCGCCTTCAAGACGTCGCGCGATCGATCATCCAGCTCTTCCGCCATCGTGAAAGCCATCTTCGGATTTCTCACGCGTTCTGTCAGGTGGGTTGACGTTCTCCTCGGAAAGTCGGGCTGCCTGCGCGGTCGAAAATCCCCCATGCCGACCCCCATTTCTCGCCTCACGACGCCTGTTGCGCGGACTGCCTCGCAGCCCACCCTCTCGGTCGGGGCGAAGGGCCCTGCCGTCGAGCGGTTGCAGCGGCTGCTCGAGAGCGCTGGCCACTCTCCCAGGGGCATCGATGGAGAGTTCGGACAGAACACCAGGCGCGCGGTGCTCGAGTTCCAGCGCTCGGCGAAGTTGCCCACCACCGGCGTCGCGAACGGCGCGACGTGGACCGCACTCGAAAAGAAAATCTCCGCGCAGAAGGAACGCGCGTTCTTGAACGGCACGAAGAACGTCGCCGGCAAGCTCGATGCGCTCGCGCGTCAGGTCGACCGCTTCACGGACGATGGCCGCGTCACGAGCGCAGAACGCAGCGCGCTGAACAAGTCCATCTCCTCCGCGCGTGCGGCGGCTGAGCCGATGGTGGCTGATCAATCGAACCTGGCGCTCGCGGCATTGGAGAAGGTCGCGCTGATGACCAAACGCGGCACGCTGACGACGAAGGCCGAAGACGCGTTGAAGGCGCTGCGTTCGGCGAAGGCGAACATCGTGAAGGACGCGAAGTTCGACGCGCACCACTCGGCGTTCGGCCCCGGCTTCAAGCGCGCGTTCAACGGCATCGCGACGAAGGACACGACGGTGAATGGGCTGAAGGCGCACGTGGTGGCCATCGACCTCGCGGATCCCCGCGTGAAGTTGCAGACCAACACGGAGAGCACGCGCGGTCGCACCGTCGAAAATCACGCGCGCGCGGCAAACGCCGAGGTCGCGCTCAACGGAGACTTCTTCTCGTGGGGCAGCTTCAAGCCGAGCGGGCTCGCCATCACCAACGGCAAGCAGTGGAGCAACACGTCCTCGGGCTTCGAAGGCTTCCTCGCCTTCAACGGCCGGCATGCGGCGGTGACCAGGCCGAACTCGAAGAATCCCTCGTGGAGCGAGAACGCGGTCAGCGCGCGACCCACGGTGTTGCTCGACGGCAGAGCGGTGCTGAGTGACCCGGCGAAGAATGAGCGCAGCGCGCGCAGCGGCATCGGCATCAGCAAAGACGGGCGCACGCTGTACCTCGTCGCGGTGCAGGGTCGCAGCGGCGTGAACGGGCTGACCGCGACGGAGCTCGGCAAGTTCATGCGCTCGCTCGGAGCCGATGACGCGATGGCGATGGACTCTGGCGGCAGCGCACAGCTCTACGTGCGTGGCCGCGGCATGGTGCAGAAGTCGACGGATCCGGGCGGCTCGCGCGGCGTCGCGAACGTGGTGATGGTGCAGTCGCGCTGACTGGGGCTCTGCGCGAGAAGAATGACGAGGGCCGTGAGCATCGCGTGCGACTCAGTGTAGCTTCGCCACTGCATGGGACTCGACATCAAGCGGCTGCAGACTGACTTCGCGAAGCTCGCCTCCGACGGAAAAATCACCGCGACCGACGTCGACGGGCTCATCAAGCGCGTGAAGCGCGATGGCCTGACGGAATCCGAAGCGAAGGCGCTCAAGAAAGAGGTCGCCCGCTACAAGGACAAGTTCGACGCCGAGGGCGGAGCGAAGATCAACACCTTCGTCACCGAGAAGATGCGCGCCCTGATGGTGCTCGACGACACCCGCCCCGTGAATCCCGGCGGCGTGAAGGACCCGAAGGTGTTGAAGGCCGACGAGAAGAAGGTGCGCCAGACGCTCATCGAGGGTGGCCAGCTGGTGAAGAACGGCATCCGCGGGGAAGACGTCACGCAGAAGTACCTCGCCGACTGCTACCTCATCGCGGGCATGGCCTCGGTCGCGCACACGCGGCCCGACTTGATCGAGAAGGCGTTCAAGAAGCGCACGGACGGCACGTACGACGTGAGCTTCTACGAGTTGAAGGGCGACGACTGGAAGAAGGTCACCGTGCGCATCGACGCCGACCTTCCGCACAACGACTGGTACCACCTCACGTACGCCAGCGGTCAGGACGAGAAGGAGTTGTGGCCCGCGTTGCTCGAGAAGGCCGTCGCACAGCGCGCTGGCTCGTACGCGGCGATCGAAGCAGGCGTGCCCGGCGACGCGCTGTCGATGTTCACCGGCAAACACTCCGAGATGATCGACTTCAAGGCGAAGGGCACCAGGCCCGATGAGGTCTTCGCCGCGCTGAGCAAGGCCGTGTCAGAAGGCCGCCCCGCGACCGCGTCGACGTTCGGCGAGAGCAGCGCCGCGAAGTACACCAACAGCGGGCTGTACGCCGACCACGCCTATTCGGTGTGGGGCACCGAGGAGAAGGGCGGCAAGAAATACGTGCAGCTCCGCAACCCATGGGGCGAGAGCGAGCCCGCGAACAACGGCCGCGATGACGGCATCTTCAAGATGGAGCTCTCGGAGTTCATGAAGATGTTCGCCAACACCGAGATCAACGGCTGATCAGGGCAGCGCTCTGCCGCAGTCGCTGCTCGCATTCACGTCCTGGCTGATGCGGAAGTAGTCGTGCTCGATGCGCGTCGTGATGCCGCCGACGTTGTAGGCCGCGGGTCCGACGAGCACCTCCTCGGGCAGGGTCACACCGCTGTCGATGAACTGCGTGATGAAGCCTGACAGGGCGCCACCGTCGCTCGAACGGGTGAACGCGTAGAAGTCGTTCCCCACTCGGCACAGGCGCAACACCATCTCGGTCTGGCCGTTGGCAACCGAGCGAAAGTCCGAAATTCCCAGGGACGTCCGCTGGCTGAGGACACCAAAGATGTTTCCTCCGTCGGGTTGCACGTCGAGTGACCCCACGCTCACCAGGCGACTGTTCAGGGTCGGCGACAGAGGAGCAACAGCCAGGAGCGCCGCCGCCGTGTACGCGCCGATGCGCCCCCCGTCCGGCACGATGACCCGCGAGAACGTCTCGGCCACGAAGTTGCCAGTCACCCGCTGAGAGAGAAGCGAACCGATGTTGCCATTCGACCAGCCGCGGTTGGGGCCTTCCTGGTGCAACACCAGCGCGCCATTCTCGACGAACGGAAGGGGGTTGCTCGTCAGCGGCTCGAAGAAGGTCGAGCACGCGCTCCAGCCTCCGTCGAACTCTTCGTCGCGAAGGCAGCCCGCATCGACCCCCGCATCGAAGCCGGCGTCGAACCCTGCATCGACCTGGGACCCTGCGTCGCTCGGGCACAGCTGCGGGCGCGCCTGACAAAATTGAGTCTCTGCGCTCTGCGGGTCCACGCAGCTCGCCACGAACAAGACGACGACGAGCGCACGCTTCACGGGAGCCCCCAGGCCAACGAGAGCGCTGCGCCCGACGGCCCGACGAGCACCGAGACCGACGGAGCGCCCGGCGCATCGCCGAACAGCGCCAGGCCTCCGGCGACGAGGAGCGCCGCAAGGCCGACTCCAAACGAGATGAACGCGGCGGTCTGCAGCCCGAGGGCGCTCTGCAGTCGTGCGCGCGCGACGTCGAGTGAGGTGATGTCGGGAGCGCCACGCGCCACCTCACCTTCGGTTCCCTTCGCGACGCCGAAGAGTACGCCCCCCGCTCCCACTGCGAGGAGTCCGACCGTCATCGGCACCCACGCGAGGCTGCGCGCGCCCGAGGCGGCCGGCTTCGGTTTCAGCTGGTCGCTCAGCTCGAGCGCCGACTTCTCGAGCAGCGTGTAGAGCGCGTCTTCGCTGCGCACCCGCTCGGAGAACACCGCGATGGGCCGCCCCGAGCCCGAGGCGCTCATCACCTTCAGGTTGAGCACGAAGCCACCGCCTTCGGTCACCGCGAGACTCCCGACCACCAGCGCCGAGACCCCGAGTCCTCCCGCGAGCTCGGCGATGCAGCTCTTCTCGTCGGTGCAGCCGAGCAGCTGCTTCTGCCGCTCGAGGCCGAGCGCGGCGGTGATGTCGGTGCGGGTGATGACGTGCACTCCGCGGCGCGTGACCTGCTGCGCGAAGTAGTCGACGTAGACGTCACCCTGCTTCTCGGACACCCCCACGAAGCTCAGGCCGGGGACCGCGAGGGTGACTTCCTTCGGTTCAGGGGTCGCGCTCGCGGCGACCATCAGCAACAGCGTCAACATGCGGCGCGCAGCCTACTTCGCAATCAGCGCGAGTTTGTCCGCGCGTGTGAGTTGTTTCATTCGCGCTTCCAGCGAGAGTGCACGCGATTTGTCCTTCACGCGCTGGCTCCACACGAGCGTGACGGGTCTGCGCGAACGCGTGTAGCGCGCGCCTTTGCCCGAGTTGTGTTTCGCCACGCGCGCGAGGAGATCATTCGTGCAGCCCGTGTAGAGCGAGCCGTCCGCGCAGCGCACGATGTAGACGAACCAGCTAGCGCTTCTTCTTTCCGGCCGGCTTCGGCCTGGACTTCTTCTTCGCGGCGGCGGGCTTCTTCTTTTTCGCCGCGGGAGCGGGCTTCGTCTTCTTCTTCTTCGCGGCGGCGGTGGACTTCCTCTTCCGGGGCGCGGGGCGCTCTTCTTCAATCACCAACTCCAGAACGTCTTGAGGCCAACCGAGGAGAATGCGCAGCGACGCATCGAGCAGCTGCAGCTCGTACTCGCGCGGAGGAGCAGGCCGCGACGCCATCACCCGCATCACGAGCGGCGGCGGAACACCGAGCCCTTCGAACGCCATCGCGGGGAATGCATCGGGCTCGGCGGCGAGCATCGAGGCGCCGGAAATCTCGGCGGGCTCTCCCGACATGATGGCCTGCAACATCGAGAGGTCGTCATAGAAGGCCACGCCGTGCTCGATGCCGCTCGAGCCGAGCACCGCGACGGCCGCCTGCGGAGAGTGCGGCGCATTCACACGCACCGCGACTTCAGAGCTCAACGCTTCCCACAGCCGCGCCCGGTAGAACGCCACCCACGCTTCGAGCAGCGACAACATGATGTCGTGCAGCTCGGGTGTGAGGTTGTTGGCGAGCGAGAAGCCGACCATCGCGCGCAGCAGCTCGTGCGTCTCATCGCTCTGCTTCGGTGTCCACGAGCGGATGAGCGCCACGTCCTGCACGCTGCGATGAAAGGCGGCGTCGACGGTGATGAGCTTGCCCGGCCCGAGCTGCTTCATCAGCTCTTCGGCGGCCTGGCCCCAGTTCGCGCCAACCGCCATGCCCAACGTGAGCTCTTCGTCGAAGCCGACGAGCACGCACTGCGGAACGTGTTCCGAGGAAATGACTCCGACGGGTGCGACGTGCCAGGCCATTATTTCTCGCTCCACACGGCGAGCTCATTGCCGCTCGGGTCCGTGAAATGAAACCGCCGCCCGCCCGGGAATTCGAACGGAGGCGTGACGACGCTGCCGCCGCCGCTCTTCACCTTCGCCACCGTGTCGTCGAGGTCCTTCGAGAACAAGATGATGAGCGGACCGCCACGCACGCCCTTGTAGCTCGCGTCGAGGAAGAGGCCGCCCTGTTCCTTGCCGCCCGCGCCCTTGATGCCCGAGTACTCCGGGCCGTAGTCGTTGAATTCCCAGCCGAAGGCGGCGGTGTAGAACTTCCGCGCGGCCTGCATGTCGCTCACCTTGAGCTCCACGTAGTCGATGCCGTGATGCGTGTGCATGTGCGGCTTCTACTTGCCGGAGAGCCGTTTCGCGAAGTCGTTACGCGTGTAGTCGTCCCACAGCTCGCCGCGTGACTGGTCGACGATGGCCTGCACTTCGGCCTTCACGAGCGGGAGCGCGTCGAGCGCGTCGAGCACGTGCACCACGTTGCGGATGTCTTCAACCTGCTGGCGCGAGACGTCAGACAGACCCGGGCCGCGCGCGAAGTCGCGCGCGAGCTCGAGGAGCAGCTCGCGCAACATGGTGTCGATGACCGTCTTCGCGGCGGGCTGCCACGTCGAGCGCGCGAGACCATTGAGCACTTCCGCGCGCACCGCCGGCTCCGCGGTGGTCAACGCAGCCGCGAGCAGACCTTCGCCGTCGCCCGAAGGTGAAGGGAGGTCGCAGAGGCGCGCGAGCACGGCGGCCGAGCGCTCCCAGATGGGGTTGCAGAGGAGAATGTGGAAGCTGCGCGCCGCTTCCCATGCGTACGAGCCTTCCAGGTCGCGCGCGATGAACTCGCCGAAGCGCTCGGTGGTGATGCGCGAATCGATTTCCGCACCGAGCCGCTCGAGCCACGCGAGCAGCTCGGGAAACGCGCGGCCGCCGTGGCCGTCGTCGCAGTCTTCGTCGCGCCACCAGATGAGGTGACGGAGCGCGCCGTGCGCCACGCGCGGGTCCTCGTCGTCGAGCCACGCGAGGAGCTTGTCCACCATCTGCTTCGGCGTGTTCGCGCGCCAGACTTCGTACGGGCTCAGGTGCTTCCAGCGTGACGGCTGCGCTTCGCGCTCGAGCTTCGGCCAGAGCGGGTGGCGTTTCACCGGGTCGAGCAACGCGCTCTGCAAGTGCTCCGCGAGCTTCACGTCGCGACGCGCGGCGCGGCGCAATGAGTCGACGGCGTCATCGACCTCGCCCAGCTCGAGCAGCACACCCGCGGCGTTGAGCCAGATGGGCGGATTGAGCGACGCGTGCGGGAGCGCGAGTTCGAGGTAGCGGCGAGAACGCGCCTCGTCGATGGGGAGCCCGGTGTTGTCGTTCTGCACCAACCACAGCGCGTTGCAGTAGGCCGAGAGGTCGTGGTTCGGGCTGGCGATGACGCGGTCGAAGATGCGCAGCGCCTCGGTGAAGCGCTTCTCTTGAATGAAGGTGACGGCGACGGTGGCGAGCTCGACCGCGACACGGCCCGAGGTGCGCGCGTCTTCCATCGCACGCTCGAAGAGCGCGGGGTTTGCGCGGAGCTGGCGGTAGTCGGGTTGCGGCGCCATGGCTGGAGCACGGTACTCGCGCGGGTGCGAAACCTGACGCCTATGCTGAGGAAGTGATTGCTCCCTCACCCCCAACCCTCTCCCCGAGGGAGAGGGGGCTCCTCTTCGCTTTCGTCGCCGCTCTTGTGTGCGGGTGTCCGGCTCCGGCGCCGATCGACGCCGGCGTGGATGTGTACGACCTGCCCGGTCGACATCCCGTCGGTGTCACCACGTTCACCGTTGCGCGCGAGGACGGAGGCCGGCCGCTCACTGTCGAGGTCTGGTACCCGGCCGACGAGTCAGCACGCGCGGCGAGCGAGAGCGGATTTCCCGTCGAAGAGTTCGAGAGCGATGCGACGCGGCGTGCGCAGCTGAAGACGTGGGTCGAGCAGGCGCCCGCGCTGTGCACTCCCAGGCGTGCGCTCGGTGCGCGTGATGCGCCCATCTCGGGCGCGGCGAGCAACTTCCCGTTGCTGTTGATGAGTCACTGCACGGAATGTTTTCGCTTCTCGATGCACTCGCTCGCCGAGCGCCTCGCCACGCAGGGCTTCATCGTCGCCGCGCCCGACCACCTCGAGAACACGCGCTTCGACGCGACGGCGAGCATCAGCAACGCGTTCCTCCTCACGCGCTCGGACGATTTGATCGCGGTGACCAACGCACTGGAGGGCGGCATCAGCGTGGGCGGCAGCGCACGCATCACGCAGCTCGCCGTCGTCGGCCACAGCTTCGGCGCCGTCACCGCCGGCAAGACCGTCGAACGTGACGCGCGCTTCAAGGCCGGCTTCCTCATCGCCGCGCCGGTCGATTCTCCGTTCTTGAATTCCGGGAGCACGCCGCGCATCACGCGCCCGCTCTCGTGGCTGCTGGCGATGGAAGACAATTCCATCTCGTACCTGGGCAACGACTTCATTCGCGACAACTTCACGCGCGTGCCGAAGCCCAACGTGTTGGTCGAGGTCGAGAACGCCGGACACTGGACGTTTTCGGACATCGCGGGCCTCGGCGGCGACTACTTACCCGGCTGCGGAGAGGGAAAGCGCGACCCCGACGGCGGCGCGTTCACCTACCTCGACAACGACGAGGGCCGTCGCATCGCGCTGCGCACGGTGACGGCGTGGGCGAAGTTCGTCCTCGAGGGCGACGAGGCCGCAAAGGTGGCGCTTTCCGTCGAGCGGGAAGGAATCACTCACGTGAAAGTCCGGTGAGCCGCTACCCTTCGCGCCGAGATGAAAGCCAACGCCGAGCGCGTCATCCGTGAACTGAAGGAACTGGCAGCCCTCACCTCCGACGAACGTGGAGCGCAGCGCGTCGCGTGGGGCCCCATCTGGCGCAAGGCGCGCGACTGGTTCACCGAGAAGGTGCGCCGCGAGCTCAACCTCGACACGCGGCGCGATGGCGCGGCGAACTTGTGGGTCACGCTCGAGGGAAAATCGAAGAACGCGCTGGTGATGGGCAGCCACATCGACTCGGTGCCGGGCGGTGGTTGGCTCGACGGTGTGCTCGGCGTGGTCGGTGGGCTCGAGGTGCTCCGTCGCGCGAAGGAAGCGGGAGGCGTTCCGCCCATCACGCTGCATCTGGTCGATTGGGCCGACGAAGAAGGAGCGCGCTTTGGTCGCTCGCTCACCGGGTCCGCGGCGTCAGCGGGCGCGCTCGATGCGGTGAAGGAATTGAGTCATCTGGTGGATCGCAACGGCGTGCGGCTCCCGGATGCGCTGAGGGAAAACGGCATCTCGCTGGCGTCGATGGCGACGGCGCGCGCGTACTTCGATGGGCTCAACGCGAAGGCGTATCTCGAATTGCACATCGAGCAGGGTCCGGTGCTCGAGGAGATGAAGAAGCCGGTCGGCGTGGTGCTGGGGACGATGGGCGTCGAGCGCTACAACTTGAAGTTCATCGGGCAGGCGGCGCACTCGGGAGCGGCTCCCATTCATCTGCGCAAGGACGCGTTCCTCGCGGCGGCGGAGTTCGCCCTGGCGTGCCGCGACATCAGCATCAAGTATTCGGGGAAGACGCCGAAGTCGCGCGTGGTGGCGACGTGCGGCGTGGTGAAGGTCGAGCCCAACTTCGTGACCGCGGTCCCCGGGACGACCGAGATTTCCATCGACCTGCGCGCGCTCGACGGGAAGGTGCTGCAGAAGATGCTCGCCGACGCGAAGAAGGCGTCCGAGAAGGCGGCGAAGAAGCACCTCGTCACGGTCGAGTGGAGCTCGCTGCTGCAGATTTCTCCGCGCCCGTTCGATGAGACGTTGATGAAGTTCGTACGTACGTCGGTGAAGGAAGTGACGAAGTCGGCGCCGGAGTTGCCGAGCGGTCCGCTGCACGACGCGGCGGAGATGGCGGCCATCGTGCCGACCGCGATGGTGTTCGCGCAGAGCTCTCCGGGCATCTCGCACACGCGGTTCGAGGACACGCCGCTGCCGGCGCTCGAGAAATCGATTCGGGCGTTCCTGCTCACGGTGGACAAGACCGTCGAGCACCTCGCGAAGCAGTGAGCGCCGTTGACGGCTTCATCGCTCCGCTGCGATGACCTGACGCATGAATCGACTTTGGGTGGTCGTGGCGTGCGCGGTCGTGTCGGCGTGTCAGTGTGTGCCCGTTCCTCCGGTCGATGACGGAGGCGTCGCGGGCGGCGGCTCAGCGGCGACGGGTGGCGGTGCTTCGGCGACGGGCGGCGGCTCGGCGACCGGCGGCGGCTCGGCGACTGGCGGCGGCTCGACGACGGGTGGCGGCTCGGCGACCGGCGGCGGCGGGGTGTCGATGCCCGAGTTTTCGATCGAACCGAACAGCGGCGCGCTCAACGTCACCGAAGGCCAGACCGCCCAGGTGCAGGTGAAGCTCACCGCGCAACCTTCCGCGACGGTCACGGCCACGGTGGCGACCGGTCCGCTGATGGGCGTCATCTCGGTCGACGCGACCACCCTCACCTTCACGCCCAGCAACTGGGACGTCGCGCAGCTCGTCACCGTCTCCGCGGCCAACGACGACGACCTCGCGCCGGGCTCGGCGACCGTCACGCTCAGCGCGCCCAATCTGGTCGACGCGGTCGTCACCGTCACCATCGCCGACGACGACACGCAGGCGCTGGTGCTCTCACCGCCGGGCGCCAACCTCCAGGTGAACGAAGGCGCCACCGCCACCATCAACGTCTCGCTGGCGTTCGCGCCCGCGACGAGCACCACCTTGACCATCGTGAGCGCCGACCCCAACGTCGCGTCGGTCTCGACCGCGGCGCTGGTCTTCACGCCCGCCGACTACGCCACGCCGCAGCCGGTCGTCGTCACCGCGGCCTCCGACGCGGACACCGCCAACGGCACGACCAGCGTGAACGTCACCGGGGTCGCCTCGCGCACCATCACCATCGACGTGGTCGACGACGACGCGCTCAACATCGACATGACGACCACGCTCACGATGACGGAGAGCGGTGGCGCCTTCGTGCCCGTGCGCCTCACCGCGCAGCCCGCCTCGAGCGTCACTATCGCCTTCGTCTCGAGCGACGAGACCTCGCTCTTCGTCGACACGCCGATGCTCACCTTCACCACCGGCAACTGGAACGTCGCGCAGAACCTCTTCCTGAGCGGCGTGGCCGACGACGACGTGGTGAGTGAGAACGCCACCGTCACCGCCAGCGCGACGGGGTTGATGCCGCGCATGGTCCAGGTGGCGCTGACCGACACCGACGTCGCCGCGCTCTCGGGCGTGCCCGTCGCCCTCAACGTCAACGAAGGCGCGTCCACGCCCATCGCGCTGCGCCTCACGCACCGCCCCACGAGCCCGGTCACGGTCACGCTCGTCCCCGCCGACGCGGCGCGGCTGCAGCTCGTGCCGTCGATGCTCACCTTCACCACCGCCAATGCGCTCACTCCCCAGAACGTCGCCGTCAACGCGCTCCACGACGACGACACCGGCACCGAGCAGCTCACCATCACCACCACGTTGGGCAGCACCAACGCCGACACGGTGGTGAACGTCATCGACGACGACACCCAGGCGCTGGTCGTCATGCCCACCACCGTCACGGTCGCCGAAGAGGGCACCGCGAACATTCCCGTGCGGCTCGCCTTCCGCCCCTTCGGGAACGTGCTCGTCAGCGCCAACTCACTTGATTCGAGCAAGGTGGTGGTGAACACCGGCTTCCTCACCTTCACCTCGGCCAACTTCTCGACGCCGCAGAACATTCAGATCGCCGGCACGGCCGACGCCAACCTCACGGCGGAAACGGCGACCGTGCGCATCCAGGCGAATGGGCTGCCCGACGTCGACGTCACGGCGAACGTCACCGACAACGACACGCAGGCCGTGGCCACCACTGTGACCACCGCCACCGTCAACGAAGGCGCGACCACCTCGATTGGCGTGAGCCTCGCGTTTCAGCCGAGCACCAGCGTGACGGTGAGCGTGAGCTCCAACAACCCGCGCGCCAGCTTGATGAACTCGAGCTTCAGCTTCACCAGCGCGAACTGGAACGTGCCGCAGAGCCTCGTGGTCAGCTTCCCCATCGACCTCTCGCGCGTGTCGGGCACGTCCACGCTCCTGCTCAGCGCGCCCGGAGCGACCTCGGCCAGCGTCGGTGTCACGCTCGTCGACCGCACGTCGGCGTTCGGCTTTCCCTCGGTGAGCGGCAGCTCGGCCCTGCTCGGCAACGGCGCGGTGTTCGCCTTCCCCATCACCCTCACGACGAGCGGAGAGCAGCTCATCGGCTACGGCGCGGTCAGCAGCGGTTCGACGGGCCAGCTGCAGTTCGCGCTCTACAGCGACTCGGCGAACGCCCCGGCCAACCTCATCGCCGGAAGTGCGCTCGGCTCGCCCATGGCCCTGGCAATGGGCACCTCGGAGACCGGCGTCAGCAACACCGCGGTCCCAGCGGGGACGTATTGGCTCGTCTTCCGCGGCGCGCTCAACGCCAACCTCGTCTCCAGCACCACGGCACCCACCGTGCGCCGCTGCGTTCGCAACACGAGCATCACCGACATCAACACGCCGTGGCCGGCGACGTTCGGCACCTCGACGTGCGCCAACGCCGCGCCGCTGGCGGCCTACGCGTTGACCTGGCGCTGAGCAGCTGGCTCACCGTGGCCGCGTCAGCACCAGCTTGGCGCCGTCGACGTCGGTGAGCGTCACGGTGGTCTCGTCGCTGGTCACGCTCGAAGGCAACGGCGTGCTGCCGTTGGTCGCGAACGACGCCAGGGTGTTCAGCAGCGCTCGCTGGAACTCCATGCGCTCGTGGAACTGCGAGGAATCGAAGTCGAGGAGCCACGCCTCCGCCGGCAGCCACCACGGGCGCGTGTCGCGCAGCGCCTGTTTCGCCGCCGCGCGTGACGCGTCGTCGTTGGCCTCGACCACCTTGCGCATCGCCGCGTCCCAGTTGCTCCACACCCGACCGAGGTAGAGGCGCTGCACCGGCGGCAGCTCGACGGGCATGGGGTTCGCCGGCAACTTCGCGCGCGCGTCTTCGCTCGCATACGGCAGGAAGAGCATCAGCGACATCGTCACCCGCTCGCTCTCGAACACCTCGCGCTCGCTGCCAAAGCGCGTGCCGAGCAACACCCACCGCCCGCCGAAGTGTTTGCGCATGGGGCCGTCGGCCAGACTCCACGCCTCGGTGCACACCCCGGCGAGCGTCTTCACCACCGCGCTCGCCGTCATGGCGTTCATCATCGACTCGCGGCTCCCGTTGAGCGCGACTTCCATCGTCGCGGTGCACGCCTCGAGCGCCTCACCCACCCGCTGGTCGTGCAGCATGATGCGCACGTCGAGCGCGGTGTGCCGCCCCGCCGACGACAACTTCAGCGCCGACACGTTCACCGACCACGGCTCGGCGTTCTGAGCGATGCCCACCGTCGCCGCGTCGCCACACGCGCGCACCGCCACCACCCACGGGCGCAGCGTGTCGAGGCGATCTCTCAGGTCCTGCGACAGCTCGGTCAGCGGCTTCTTCCCGTCGACGAATTCCTTCACGTCGCCGGAGCGGTTGCTGAACGGGCTCAGGTCGCTGGGCGCCACGCCGAGCGTCGACGCCAGACACACCGAGCCGTTCTCCACCGCCGGAGGCGGCGCGCCTTCTGGCCGCAACAGCACGTGCTTGCGCGCCCGCAGCGCCGCGACGTCGTCGACCAGACGCTGCCCCAGCTGGTGATTGCGATGAATGGTGGCGGCGAAGAAGCCCACCACCAGCAACACCACGAGGCCGACCACCGCCAGCAGACCTTTGCGCACACGCATGCGGTGGAGTTCTACCCCGCTCGTTCGCGCACGAATGGCGCGGCTCCGTGCACCCACATTCTCGCACGTCATTTTTCGAGATCTCCTCGCACGCTGAGGCCATGTGGCGATCGCCGTGTCCACCGTGACTAAACTGCGCAACTTGCATTGGAAGGCGCCGGGGGAATCAGAACTTCCGTGGAGAAATCGATGACGAAGCGAACGCTGCAAGGCGCAAGCGCGTGGCTCGTGTGTGCCGCGCTGGCCACACTCGTGGGCTGCAATCGCAACCTCGACATCCCGCCGATTCCGGAGACGGCGACGGTCACGGCCACCATCGACACCGACAACCACCTGCCCGCCGAGAACAACGTGCTGCGCCTCATCGACAGCGCGACGGGCGCGCGCTTCGAACAGCAGACCAACACCGATGGCAAAGCGGTCTTCGCGGGTCTGCGCCCCGGCAACTACCTGCTCCAGGCCGACGTGCCCGGCTTCGCTCCGCTGCGTGAAGGACCGTTCGTCGTGCCGTCCGGTGAGAGCGACCTCGGCCTCTTCAACCTCGTGTGGCTCGGCCAGACCGAACAGGAAGGCAGCATCTCCGGAGCGGTCGTCGTCGCCGGCGGCTCCGCGGGCATGCTCGACGGCGGAGCTCCTCCTTCCGATGGCGGCATGGATGCCGGTGCGCTGCTCCCCGATGGCGGCATGTCTCGACCGTCCGATGCGATGGGCGCGACGGTGTCGATGTTGCTCGAGCGTCCACCTCCCGCGATGCCCGCGAAGGTCGCGGAGGTCACCGTCGATGCGTTCGGCCGCTTCTCTGCTCGCGTCCCTCCTGGCCGCTACACCGTCGAAGCCACGCACCCCTGGTACGTGTCGACCAAGCGCGAAGGCGTGCTCCTCGCCGAAGGCCAGCTGCTCGACCTCGGTCAGCCGCTCGTGCTCCAGCTCAACCCCGCTGACGTGAGCGGACAGGTCGAGCTCGAGGTCGAAGTCGCCGGCGCCATCTCGTGGCGCGCAGGAGAAGGCGTCACCGTCACGTCCGACACCGGCTTCACCACCACCACCGACCTCACGGGCCGCTACACGTTGCCCGGCCTCGCTGCGGGCACGCGCCGACTCACCTTCACCAAGGGCGGCTTCCACGACGGCACGCCGCTGCGCACCATCAACCTCGCCGCCGGTGAACACGCGCTCTACGAGCCCGTGCGCCTGCTGCTGGACCGCGGAGATTTGCAGGGCACCGTGCGCATGAGCGACGGCAGCCAGCTCGCCGACGTCACCGTGGCCATCGCCGGCACACTCGATGGCGGCAGCGGCGGCTACCCCACGCAAGCGGTGCGCTCGTCCACCGACCAGAGCGTCGGCGACTTCACGATGCGCGGCGTGCCCGTCGGCACCTACACGCTCGTCGCGCGCCGCACGAACTACGTCGAGGCCAACTCGCCGGCGGTGCAGGTGCAGGTGAACCAGACCACGCCGGTGCCCGAGCTGCGACTCGCGCGGCTGCAGGGTGACTTCCTCATCGAAGACTCCGACCCGCTCAACACCGCGGGCTTCACGCGCGAGCGCAACGTCACCCTCGTGCTGAGCAACGTGATGAGCGCCGCCGAGTTCCGCGCGGTCGAAGGCACGCAGCAAGACCTGATGGCCGCGATGTGGCAGCCGTACTCGCTGCCGCGCATCCCCTTCACGCTCTCGAGCGGTGACGGGCCCAAGACCCTCTTCCTGCAAATCAAGAACACCTCCGGCAACGAAGGCCCGGCGCTCTCGGCCACCATCGTGCTCGACACCACGCCTCCCAACGGCGGCTCGATTCTCCTTTCCTCAGGGCAGGCCTTCACGCGGCTGGCCAACCCGCTGCCTGTCACGCTCAACGCGTTCGACGTCGGTGGCGTGGCGTACGTGCGCCTGGCGTCGGTGGAAGATGCGGGCGTCGAATACGAAGACGCGGGCGTCGCGATTCCCGACGGCGGCTTCCCCAACCTGCTCGCGCCGCGCGTGGCGTACGTGCGCGACACCAGCTTCCAACGACCGGTCAGCGTCGACGCGATTCAGACCGTCGCCGCGCAATTCATCGACAACGCCGGCAACGCCAGCGACGTCTCGCTCGCCACCATCGTCATCGACACCGTGCCGCCGACGGGCTCGCTGAGCGTCGTGCGTGGAGCGCGCGCCAGCATCGACGGCTACACCAACACGCTGCTCGTCGAGCTCGCCGAGACGTGGGGCATGGAACCCAACGGCGGCTTCGTGCAGGTGCGACTGGCCAACGACGCGGTCGATTTGTCCACCGCCGTCGCGCAGCCGACCCGCGCACGCGCCTCGTGGTTCCTCGACGCGCAGGGTGAAGGCACCAAGACCGTGCACTACGTCTTCGTCGACGCCGCCGGAAATCAGGGCGGCGCGGCGCAGGCCACCATCATCTACGACGCGACCTCTCCGCTCGTGACGGCCAATCTCACCAGCGGCTCTCCCACCTCGAACCCGCAGGTGAACATCTCGCTCAACACCGTCGAGACGAGCCCGTTCTCTCCCGACGCTGGCGTGTCGGTGAGCGAGTCGGCCATCTTCAGCAACGCGCAGGTTGGGCCCTACCCCAGCAACAACACTGTCCAATTCACGCTCTCGGCCGGAGATGGACCGCGCAACGTCTTCATCCGCGTGCGTGACGCCGCCGGCAACGACGGCACCGCGAACGTCAACCTCGAGCTCGACACCACGCCGCCCACCGGCCTGGGCATCGCGCTCGTCGGCGCGCTCGATGACGGCACGCCTTCGTCGAGCCTCACATCGGATGCAGTCGTCACCGTCAACCTCACGCATTCCGGCGCGACGCGCGTGTTGCTCGGCGATGCCAACCTCACCGCCTGCCCCGCAGTCAGCATGGGCACGTGGACCACCATCACCGGCACGTCCATCGCCAACCACCCACTCCCGGGCAGTGGACCCGTGCGCACCGTCAGCGCGTGCTACGCCGACGGCGCGGGCAACGTCGCCGGCCCCGTCAGCGCCACCATCAACTTCGACGGCGCCGCGCCCACGGGCTGCCAGCTCGCCCTCACCGGCCTGCGGACGGATGGACAGCCCAGCGGCTCGGCGCGCACTGCGCTTCGGTCGGTTCCGTACCTGTTGACCAACTGCACCGAGACGCCGCTCGAGATTGCGTTGACCGAGCAGACCACCGTGACGTGCAACGCGACGACGGCGGGCCTCGTGTGGTCTCCGTACAGCGCTACCGCGAACCAGTTCACGCTCTCGTCGGTCGATGGCGTGAAGAACGTGCGCGGCTGCGTGCGCGACGCGGCCCGCAACACCACCAGCTTCGTGCTCGGCTCTCTGACACTCGACACGTCTCCTCCCACCAACCCACGCGTCACCATCAACGGCGGTGCGGCCTACATCAACGCCACCGCTGTCGATGCAGGCGTCGCGCTCGCCACCGTGGCCGGCACCGCGCTCGACGCCACCGAGTGGGCCTTCGCCGAAGAGGGCACCACGCCGTCGAACTTCGTCAGCTACACGCTGGCCAACCCGGGAACGCTGGCGCTCTCTTCGGGCGATGGCGTGAAGACCATCAAGGCGCTCTTCCGCGATGACCTGGGCAACACCATCGCCGCCGAGGTCGCCGACTTCATCGAGGTCGACACCACGCCGCCGGTGCTCACCTCGCTCTCGCTGCTCGGCACGCTCGCCGACGGCACGTCGAACACCGCGCTCACCGCCGTGCCCGACGTCACCGCCTCACTCGTGCAGACCGGCGCGTCGACCGTCTTCTTCGGAGGCGCCGGGCTCGTGACGTGTCCGACCAGCGGGCATCAGCAACTGGTCGGCAACACCGCCATCGTCACCCTGACCGGCAGCGGCCTGAACCGCACCGTGAAGGCGTGCGTGGGCGACGCGGCCGGCAACCTCTCGACGATTCGCACCGCCACCATCGACTTCGACAACGCCGCTCCGTCTTCATGCGCGCTGCAGTTGACCGGTCTGCGCGCTGATGACGCCTCTGCGACGAGTGGAGTCGCCGCCGGACTCTCGGGTCGCCGCGACGTGCGCTTCACGTTGAACGCGTGCACCGAAACGCCGACGCAGATTGCACTCACACAGTCGGCCGTCTCGTGCGCGGTGAACGCCAACCTGGTGTGGACGCCCTACGACGCGCTCGCCACCAACTCGTTCAACCTGGCCGGCGTCGATGGCAGCAAGACCGTCTTCGGCTGCGTGCGCGATGCGGCGCGCAACACGGGCGGGCTCGTCGCCGCGTCCATTACGCTCGACACCACGCCTCCGTCTGGCGCCTCGGTCTCGCTCGACAACGGAGCCGCGTACGTCAACCGCGCGCTGTGGCTCTCGCGCAGCAGCGTCAATCGCGCCAACGCGCAGGGCACGGTGACCGGCGGCTACGAGTGGGCGCTCGCGGAAGGCTCCGTTCCGTCGCAGTGGCGCACGCTCTCGGGCAACAACCCGTTCATGTTCGATTTCACGGCCGGCGATGGCGTGAAGACCGTGCGCGTCTTGTTCCGCGACGAGGTCGGCAACGTCACCGCCAATGAAGTGAGCGACTCCATCGAGTTCGACACCGTGGCGCCGACGCTCACCTCGGTCAGCATCACCGGCACGCTCGCCGATGGAACGCCGAGCAGCGTCAGCACCTCGAGCAACAACGTCACCGCCACCGTGCTGCACAGCGGAGGGACGAGCATCGCGTTCGGCTCCACCGCGGGCCTCAACTGCACCACCGCGAGCTACTCGAACTTCAGCGGCACGACGGTCTCCACCACGCTCGGTGGCTCGGGCTCTCCGCGCACCCTTTCCGTCTGCATTCAGGACCCGGCCGGAAACCCCGCGGGGCCGGTCAGCAACACCATCGTCGTCGACTCCACAGGACCGACGGGCTGCACGCTCGTGATGTCGGGCCGCAAGGCCGATGGCTCGGCCACCGCGCTCGATGCGACGGCGCTGCGCGACGTGCCGTTCACCCTGAGTGGCTGCGTCGAGGCCGGCACCGTCACCGAGATTTCGCTCACCGAGGCCGCGACCATCAACTGCGCGGGCAACCTGACGTGGCGCACCATCACCGGCAGCGACCTCTTCACGTTGTCCGAAGTCGACGGCGTGAAGACGGTGCGTGGCTGCGTGCGCGACCAGAGCCGCAACGTGGGCTCGCTGGGCACCGACTCCATCACGCTCGACACCACGCCTCCCACCGCGGCCGTCGTCACCATCAAGGGCGGCGCGTCGTACTTCAACCGCGCTGAGTGGCTCGCCGCGACGCCGGGCAGCACCAACAGCATGAGCGTCACCGGGAGCGCGACCGACGCGGTGGACTGGGCGCTCTCTGAATCGGCGACGCCGTCGAGCTTCGGCCCGCTGGTGGCGAACAACTTCACGTTCTCGGCCGGCGATGGGCTCAAGAGCATCTCCGCGCTCTTCCGCGACGCGCTCGGCAACGTCACGCCGGTCGCCGTCACCGACACCATCACCGTGGACACCGTGGTGCCCACGCTGAGCGCCATCAACCTGAACGGCACGCTCGCCGATGGAACGGCCAGCGACGTCACGACAGCCACCACCTCGGTGCAGGTTTCCCTCACGCACGTGGATGGCGTCGGCCTCTTCGTCGGCGACGGCTCGCTCCCCTCGTGCCCGACGACTGGCTACTCGTCGTTCGGCGGCGGCAGCAGCGCCACCATCACGCTGCCCGGCGCTGGCTCACCGCGCACCGTGCGTGTGTGCATCGCCGACGTGGCGGGCAACACCGCCGGCTTCCTGCAGGACAGCATCGCCGTCGATTCCGCCGCGCCGACGTCGTGCGCGCTCACGCTCATCGGCCGCCGCACCAACGGCGTCGCCACCTCGGGAGCGACCGCCAACAAGACCGCGCTCACCGGCGTCGGCGTCTCGCTCGCCGCGTGCAGTGAAACGCCAGCCGACATCTATCTGGTCGAGGCGGGCTCGGTGAGCTGCAGCGCCACCGCGTCGC
>JAEUJS010000466.1 GCA_016792935.1 Archangium sp.
GTGGCCGCCCGGCTGTGGGACGAGGTTGCGCGTCGACTCGTTCGCTTGATAGGTAAGGTCCGAAGGGCGATGAGCGAGGATGTTCCTGACATCGCTTTGGAGTTGCGCCGTCACCTCGCGTGGCAGGAATCCGACGGCACGCGCACGCTGCTGAAGGACCCGTCGCTGCAGCCCAGGGTGGTTCCACCACCGGCGTCGCGCTCTCCCTCTCCCGCCCCTGTGGGAGAGGGTCGGGGGAAGTCAGTCCCGCAAGCGTTGGCGCAGCAACCAGCGGCGAGCGGAGCCATCCGCACGCTCGACGAAATCCGCACCGAGCTCGGCGACTGCAAGCGCTGCAAGCTCTGCGAAGGCCGCAAGCAGATCGTCTTCGGCGTCGGCAACCCGCGCGCTGAGCTCGTCTTCGTCGGAGAAGGCCCGGGCGAAGAAGAAGACAAGCAGGGCATTCCGTTCGTCGGCGCCGCCGGTCAGCTCCTCACCAAGATGATCGAGGCGATGGGCTTCAAGCGCGACGAGGTCTACATCTGCAACGTCGTGAAGTGCCGCCCGCCGGGAAATCGAAACCCCGAAGGCGACGAGATCCAGGCGTGCGAGCCGTTCTTGAAGGCGCAGCTCGGAGCGATTCGCCCCAGGGTGATCGTCGCGCTCGGAAAGTTCGCGGCGCAGACGTTGCTGCGCGTCGACACGCCCATCACGCGGTTGCGTGGCCAGTGGCGCGCGTACGAAGGAATTCAGCTGATGCCGACGTACCACCCGGCGTACCTGCTCCGTCAGCCTGACGAGAAGAAGAAGGCGTGGATGGATCTGCAGGAAGTGATGAAGAAGTTCGGGCGGGAGCCGAAAAAATGAAGGGCACGATCCAGATCCACCAGGTGTTCTGCGGTTCGCTCGAGGGAAATCCGCTCGGTGACTCGAGTACGCGCGCAGTTCCAATCTACCTCCCGCCTGGCTACGGGGAGACCGAGCGTCGCTACCCGGTGATGTACTTCCTGCACGGCTTCACCGGTTCCGGGATGCAGTGGCTGAACACGTCTCCGTTCACGCGCAACGTGCCCGAGCGGTTGGATTCGCTGATCGTCGCGGGGACGATTCCTCCGACCATCGGCGTGTTCATCGATGGCTGGTCGTCGCTCGGCGGCTCGCAGTGGATCAACTCGGAAGGCATCGGGCGCTACCGTGATGTGGTCGCGCGTGACGTCGTTTCGTGGGTCGATCGCACCTTCAAGACGGTGGCGAAGGGCGGCGCGCGTGCGTTGTTGGGCAAGAGCAGCGGCGGCTACGGCGCGCTCGTCATCTCGCGCTTCCACCCCGAGACGTTCCAGCACGTGGGCGTGCATTCCGGCGATGCGGGCTTCGAGTACGCGTATCTGAACGAGCTGCCTCAGGCGGCGAGCGCGTTGCTCAAGGCCGGTGGTGTCGAGAGCTGGTACCGCGACTTCATCGCTCGCGCCCAGGCCACCAAGATGCGCGGCGACGATCACGCGGTGATCAACATGCTGTGCATGAGCGCGGCGTATTCGCCCAAGAAGGGCGAGCCGATGAACATCGAGCTGCCGATCGAGCTGCCGTCAGGGCGCATGCGAATCGACGTGTGGAACAGGTGGCTCGTTCACGATCCCGTTCGCTTCGTTGCCAAACATGTCGACGCCTACCGCAAGCTCAAGAGTCTCTTCATCGATTGCGGAACGCGCGACGAGTTCAACCTGCGTTGGGGCGCGCGCATCATCAGCGCTGAGCTCAAGGCGCAGAACGTCGAACACGTGCACGAGGAGTTCGAAGACGGGCACATGGGCGTGAACTACCGCTTCGAACGATCCATGAGCTGGCTCGGCATTCGCCTCGAGCAGCCGCAGTGAAGTGAGGAACGAAAAATGAAAGCGCTGGTGAAGCAGGTCGTCGACGCGTCTCTGCACGCGTTGAAAGAGAAGGGTGTGATCTCGTTCGAGCACATCCCGCAGTACAACGTCGAGATCCCCAAAGACGCGGCGCACGGTGACTGGTCGTGCAACGTCGCGATGGTGATGTCGAAGGCGACGGGCAAGAAGCCCGCAGAGCTCGCGGATCTGATCATCTCCGGCATCGTCGATCGCGACGGCGTGGTGACGAAGATCGAGAAGGCTGGCCCGGGTTTCCTGAATCTGAAGCTCGCTGATCGGGTCTTTCAAGACGTCGCGCGGCAGGTGCTGAAGTCAGGCGACTCGTGGGGCCGGCAGCCGCTGAAGTCGACGGGCAAGAAGGTGATGGTCGAGTTCGTCTCGGCGAATCCCACCGGGCCGGTGCACATCGGTCACGCCAGAGGCGCGTTCATGGGCGACGCGATCTCGCGGCTGCTCGTCGCCGCGGGTCACGACGTGACGCGAGAGTTCTACATCAACGACTTCGGCAAGCAGGTCGAGACGCTCGGGCGGACCGTGTTCAAGCGGTACCAGGAGCTGCACGGGCAGAAGATCGAGCTGGCGGAAGGCGAGTATCCGGCCGCGTATGTGATCGACATCGCGCAGACGTGGAAGTCCGCGGTCGGTGATTCGTTTCTGAACAAGCCGGAGAGCGAGTGGTTGCCGGCGGCGATGCAGATCGGGATCGACGAGAACCTGAAGGCGATCAGAGCGACGCTCGCGAAGGCGGGCATCGCGCACGACGTGTTCTTCAGCGAGAAGTCGCTGCACGACGCGGGCAAGGTGAAGGGCGTCGTCGACGTCTACAAGAAGCGGGGCGTCACCTACGAAGCCGAGAAGGGCGAGCGGCGGGAAAAGGGCGACAAGGTGCGGGACGCGGAGTCGAAGGCCGCGCAGTTCACCGATCAGCAGAAGGGCGGCACGTTCCTGCGGACGGCGACGTACCAGGAGAACGGGAAGTACGTGCTCAAGGACGAGGAGGATCGCGTCATCCTCCGGCACGACGGCTCGCCGGTGTATCTGACGGCCGATCTCGCGTACCACAAGGAGAAGTTCGACCGCGGCTTCGACCTCTGCGTCGACGTCTTCGGAGCGGATCACAAGGGCCACGTCCCGCGGATTCAGTCGGGCGTGACGTTGCTCGGCCTCGATCCCGCGCGGATGCAATTCGTGCTCGTGCAGATCGTGCGGATCACGAAGGACGGCGAAGAGGTGAAGGTCAGCAAGCGGAAGGGCACGGTCTTCGAGCTCTCCGATTTGATCGACGAGGCCGGCGCCGATGTGTGCCGGTTCATCTTCTTGATGAAGACCGCCAACGCGCAGTTCGACTTCGACCTCGGCGACGTGAAGAAGCAGTCGAAGGACAACCCGGTCTTCTATTTCCAGTACGGCCACGCGCGGTGTGCGTCGATTCTGAAGAAGGCCGCTGAGAAGGGCATGGGCTTCAACGGAGTCGAGAAGCTGACCGACGCGCAGTTGGCGCGGCTCACGCTCCCGGCCGAGCGCGACATGCTCAAGAAGATGAGCCGGCTGTCAGAGGTCGTGCAGAGCGCGGCGGAGAAGCTCGAGCCGCACCACGTTCTGTATTTCTGTCAGGAGCTGATCGCGGACTTCCACAGCTACTACGCGAACACGAAGAGCGACCCGGTGATCAACTCCGACCCTGAGAAGCGGGAAGGGAAGTTGGCGCTCGTCGCTGCGTTGAAGCAGACGCTCAAGAGCGCGTTCGACATCCTCGGGGTTGCGGCTCCTGAGTACATGGAAGCGCCGCCCGACGAAGAGGCGGCGTGATCGCGGACTGGTGGGCGTCGACGGCGGAAATTCGGCGCGCCAACCCGCACTCGATCGATCGCGCGATCGCGCTCGGTCGTCGGGCTGATCGCTTCGGCGCTGCGTTCTTCGGCGGCTACACGTCGGCGATCACCGCGCTGGATCAGTCGATCACGGGAATCGGCGCGCTCTGCGCGACGGAAGAGGGCGGAGGTCACCCGCGCGCGATCCAGACGACGCTGGCCGACGGACTGCTCAACGGTACGAAGCACTTCGTCAGCGGAGGCACGCTCGCCACCGACCTCCTCGTCGTCGCGAAGATCGGCGAGCGCGATGGACGACCTGAGCTGAAGGTCGCGCGGATCAAAGCGAACGCGAGCGGAGTGAAGCTCGAAGACGGGCTGGTGCTCGATTTCGTTCCGGAAATTCCGCACGGCGCCGTGACGTTCAGCAACGCGCGCGTCGACGCCGTGCTCGAAGGCGATGGCTACGAGCGGTACCTGAAGCCGTTTCGCACCATCGAAGATCTGCACGTCTTCGGAGCGATCGCCGCGTGCCTCGTCGCGAACGGTGCTGCGCAGGCGACCGCTGAGCGTCTCGAAGCCACACTCGCCGCGATTCGGCACCTGGCGCGTCAGAGCCCATCGTCACCCGAGACACACATCGCGCTGGCCGGAGTCCTCGCTCTGGCGCGCGAGACGATCGCGGCGATGGATCTGTCCGGATTCTCCGAGGAATTCCGCACTCGCTTCGAGCGAGACAAGCCGCTGCTGAAGATCGCCGAAAAGGTCCGCGAGCAGCGTCGCGTGAAGGCGTGGTCCGAGAAAAAATGAAGATCGGCGTCATCGGCACGAGCTGGGGCCTGATGCACGTCGGCGCCTTTCGCGCCGCCGGAGCCGAAGTCGCGATGCTCTGTGGTCGCGACGCGCACAAGACGCACGAGATCGCGCGACGTGAAGGAATTCCGCGAGCCACGACTGACGTGAGCGAACTCTGCCGTGAGGTCGAGGCCGTCGTGGTCGCGAGCTCCGACTCGATGCACCACGCGCACGTGCTCGCGGCGTTGAAGGCCGGCCGCCACGTGTTCTGTGAAAAGCCGCTCGCGATGGCGTTGCAGGAAGCGAACGAGTTGGTCGCTGCGGTTCCTCCATCGCTCCGAGCCGTCGTCGGATTTCCATATCGCCAGTTGCCTCCGCTGATCGCGTTGCGGAACTGGCTCGCGAGCGTGGCGCCCGCGCGCGAAGTCGAGGTCATGCTGCGCTCGTCGTTCATGATGCGAACCGGCAGCGAAGGCTCCGGCGACTTCGGAGGCGCTTCGCATCCCATCGACGCAGCGTTGTGGCTCACGCGCTCGAAGCCCGAGTGGGTGCAGGCCTCACTCGACGGTCACGCGCTCTCGCTTCAGGTCGGTCTCTCGAGTGGCGCACGGCTCACGCTCTCTCATCGCCCGACTGCCGAGCCCGGAATTCACGGCTCGTGGGCGCTCGGCGGCGATGGCTGGGAAGCCGGCTTCTTCGCGGGCTACCAACCGGCGCTCGGTGGCTGGCGGGTGAGCGCTCCGCGTGCGTTCATCGATGGCGCATGGCGTGACGTCGCGAGCGGAGTCGAGCCCCGCCCAGGCGAACGCGAGCCGTGGGCCGAAGCGCACGTCGCTGCTGCACGGATCTTTCTCGGTGGTCCCGGGGATCTCGCGACCTTCCGCGATGGCGCCGTCGTGCAGTCGGTTCTGGATGCCGCCGCGCGCTCCCAGCGATTTGGGCAGCGCGTCGCGTTGGAGTGATTTTTCGCGACTACGGCCCGA
>JAEUJS010000518.1 GCA_016792935.1 Archangium sp.
TGGATCGTCGGTGGCTACGCGGCCGGCAACATCGCGTTCAAGAAGCTGCGTTCGCGCGCAGAGAAGCTCGGTGGAGTCCGTTTCCTCGGTCGCGTCACGCACGCCGAGCTCGTCGCGGCGTATCGAAGCGCGGATGTCTTCGTCTCGATGTCAGAGCACGAGGGCTTCGGAGTTCCTCTCATCGAAGCGATGGCCTCCGACCTCCCGGTGCTCGCGTTCGGAGCCGCCGCCGTTCCCGAGACGATGGGCGCCCGCGGCATCGTCTTCGATGAGAAGAACTTCGCCGCGCTTGCGGAACTGATTCAGGTGCTGCAGTCCGACGCCGACCTGCGATTGCGCGTCATCAAAGGACAGTGTCTGCGTGTCGCTGAGCTGTCGTTTGAGAACACGGCGAACGCGTTGAAGAAGGTCGTGCTCTCTCACGCCCGACCCTCTCCCCGGAGAGGGGGCAAGAGGCGCGTGGCGATCGTGGTGCAGCGCTACGGAGAGACGATCACCGGCGGCGCTGAGGCCCACGCTCGCCAGGTCGCGCAGAAGTTGTCGAAGCGGGTGAATGTCGAGGTGCTCACGACCTGTGCGACTGATCACCTCACGTGGAAGAACGAACTGCAGAGCGGCATCGAGAACGATGGAGCCGTCGTCGTGCGCCGCTTCCCCGTGCGCGCGCCGCGATCGATGCGGCCGTTCAATCGCCTCAGCGATTCGGTCTTCAACCGCCCGCTCGACTTCGCGACCGAGACGCACTGGCTTGCGGAACAGGGACCTGACTCTCCCGCGCTGCTCGATGCGATCGCCGCGCGCGTGAACGACTTCGACGCGTTCATCTTCTTCACGTACCTCTACGCTCCGACGGTGTGGGGCGTGCCGCTCGTCGCCGACAAGGCGCTCGTGGTGCCGACGGCACACGACGAGCCGCCGCTCCGCTTCGAGGCGATGCGTGACGTGTTCGAGTTGCCGCGCGCGTTGCTGACGAACACTCCGGAAGAGTCCGAGCTCATCACGCGCGAATTTCCGAACGCGGCCCGTCAGCGCGTCGTCGGAGTCGGACTCGACGCGCAGGTCGGAAAGCCCGCGCGCTTCCGCGAGCGCTACGGAATCGAAGGTCCGTTCTTGCTGTACCTCGGGCGTCTCGAAGCAGGGAAGGGTGTGCCCGAGTTGCTGCAGCGTCACGCAGAGCTCGTGCGCGATTTTCACGACGCGCCGACGCTCGTGCTCGCCGGAGCGGGAGATCTCAAGCCGCACGGCACGCGCGTCGTCTCGCTCGGCCGCATTGATGAAGAGAGCAAGTGGGATGCGCTCTCAGCCGCGCTCGCGGTGGTGGTACCCAGCCGCTACGAGAGCTTGTCGCTGGTGACGATCGAGGCGTTCGCGGTGGGAACTCCGGTCATCGGCAACGCGGCTTCTGACGTGGTGCGCGGGCAGATCGAACGCAGCAAGGGCGGAGTGCCCTTCACGCTCGAAGACGACGCTTCTTTCCGTGACGCCGTGCAGACGGTCGGAGCGAAGCGCGACGCATTTTCGAAGAGCGCGAAGAAGTACGCGGCGCGCTACGACTGGGACGCGGTGGTCGAGGCGTACCTCGAGGAGATCGGGAGCAAAGCCCCTGGGGGCGACGCCGTTGGGAGGCAAGACAGATGAAGTTGCTGGGCAAAGACATCACGCCGGCGAAGGTGATGGCGTTCGTCGAAGAGCGTCTCGCGGCGCGCGGGCTGGCTGTCAGCGATTCGCGAAGTGACGTGACGATCGATGGCGTCGAGGCGCGCGTCGATCCGCTGAGCTTCAATCTGCAGGCGTTGGAAGAGAACGCTGATGCGACGCGCGGGCTGCCGCTCGAGACGCATCGCGATGGAATTGGTGGGCGCGTGGTCGTGCTCGCGAAGCGCGTGTTCCGGACTGCGGGGCAGATCTTCATCAACGAGGCGCTCGGGCGTCAGCGCGTGTTCAACGGGCACGTGCGCGATTCGTATGCGCAGTTGTCGGCTGAGGTGATGCGGCTCCGCGCGCGCGTCGCTGAGCTGGAGCGCGAAGCATCTGTTGCTCCTGCCGATGCGAAGCCGGCGCGTCGCGCTGAGCTGGATCGCGAGGCCGTCGCAGCGAAGCCCGCGCCTCCGACTCCGCCGACTGTCGCGAAGCCGCCGAAGAAGCCTGAAGCGCCGAAGCCGCCTCCTGCGTCGAAGCCGAAGCGCGTTCCTCCGCCTCCGCCGTCGGCTCCTCCGCGCAACACGCGCCGCGGAAAGTAGCGCGTCTTCTTTCCCTCTCCCTCGGGGAGAGGGAATCCTTCCTCACCAGGTGATTCGGTAGACCGTGCCGTTCTCGTCGGTCGCGAGCTCATCGATCTTCACATTCGTCGCACCGGCGAGCTGCAGCCCGCGAAACATCACGCCCGCGACGAAGAACCGCGTCTCGCCCGAGTCGTTCATCCACAGCTGCAGCTCGTGGGGCCCGATGTCGACCAGCTTCGACTCGCTGTAGTTGTTCGCGTTTCGGAAGTTCGCCTTCATGCGCGCCGCAGTCCGCCGCGGACCAATCAGCCGCAGCAGCGCGAACATCGGCTTGCCGATGAACGTGTCGTAGAAGCCCTCGAGGTTTCGCACGCCGACCTGAAACCACGCCTGTTCCGCAGGCAGCTCGGGGAACCAGGTCTTCGCGGCGAAATCGACCGAGTCCTTGAACACACCGAACGGATACGCGGCTTGCAGGTGGTCGAGATCCACTCCGCGCTTCTTGAGCTCCGCGCGGATCTCCGGAGTCAGGTCCTTCCCGAACGCCTTGTTGAACAGCCCGTCGAACGCGGAATCGAACGTGACGCGGTCCTTCGGCGGCGTCGTCGGCGGGAGATTCCTGAGCGACGCGTGCACCTCGGACGAAGGCATTGGCGAGAGCCTGCCACGGTTCGTCTAGCGTCGCGCCTCATGAGCGATCCTTCGACCGACGGCCTCGACCAGACCGCCCGGCCCACCTCCGCGCTCAGCGGCGGAGACGACACCAGCGCACTGAAGATCGACGGAGACGCGCGCTACCTCGATCTCCTCGAGCTTGGCGCAGGCGGCATGGGCGAAGTGCGGCTCGTGAAGGACCAACGCATCCAACGTGACGTCGCGTTGAAGCGCATGCACCGCGTGTTCGACTCACCCGAAGACACGAGGCGCTTCCTCCGCGAAGTGCGCGTGCAGGGTCAGCTCGATCATCCCGCCGTGGTGCCCGTCTACGACCTCGGCCTCGACGCGAGTGGCTCCGTCTGGTTCACCATGAAGCGCGTTCGCGGTCAGACGCTCGGCGACATCATCCAGAAGCTCCGCGCCGGAGATGAAGCGATGCGCGCTCGCTTCACGCGCTTCAAGTTGCTGAGCGTCTTCAACACGGTCTGCGCGTGCGTCGACTCCGCACATGCACACGGAATCCTTCACCGCGATCTCAAGCCCGGCAACGTGATGGTGGGAGAGTTCGACGAGGTGCACGTGCTCGACTGGGGCCTCGCGCGGATCGTCGGCACGCCAGACCTGCCTTCCGCTGCGAAGCGCGAGCTCGCGAAGGGAGGCACTGAGGTCGGCACCGCGCTCGGAACGCCGGGCTACATGTCGCCCGAGCAGGCGGAAGGCCTCGTCGATCAACTCGACGCGCGCACCGACGTCTTCTCGTTGGGAATCATCCTGCGCGACCTCCTGAAGCGCACCGATGACGAGCCGGTCGCGGACGACCTCGAAGCCATCTGGCGAAAGGCGACCTCGCGCCGCCCGCAAGATCGTCACGCCAGCGCGCGCGCGCTCGGAGACGCCGTCGCCCAATTCCTCGACGGAGAAGCCAACGAGACGCGTCGCAAGGAACTCGCAGCCGAGCAGCTCGCCATCGCACAGAAGGAGACGGGCCCTTCCGCGCTCAGAGCGCTCGGTCGCGCGCTCGCCCTGGACCCGACGAACACTTCCGCGTTGAAGCGCTTGTCGGCGCTCCTCTCGGAACCACCGAAAGAGATACCACCCGAAGCCGCGGAGACGCTGCAGACGCTCGCTCGCCGTCGCGCGCGTGAAGCGACGCAGGCCTCGGCCGCGCGCCTCGCCACGTGGACCATCGCGCTCGCTGCCGGAGCGATGGTGCTCGAGGTGAAGTCGTTCCCGCTCCTCGCGTGTCTCTTCGTGTTGCTGCTGGTGAACATCGGAGTCATCGCCTTGCTCGCGCGCCGCCCGAACATCGCCGCGCTGCAGCTGCCGATCGGTCTCGCCGGCGTGTTGTGCGTCGGCACGTTGTCGCTCGCGATTGGACCGCTGTTCATCATTCCGACGCTCGCCGCGACGCACGCGATGTTGATGTCGGCGCACGCAGAGAAGAGTCCGCGGCGCTGGCTCGCGTTTGCCTCGGTCATCGCGGCGGGTTTGCCTGCGTTCGTCACTCCGCTCGGTGGGTACGTCGAAGCCCACGCCGGGACGTTGGTGGTCAGCTCTCCGTTGTTCGAGTTCGGAACGGTCGCTCCGCTGATCCTCGTGCTTGCGTCGTTGTTGCCGATCATCACGCCGACGTTCCTGGTGGGTCGGCTGCGCGATGCGTTCGTCGAGGCAGAACGCAGCGTGGTGTTGCAGGCAGCGGCGTTGCGGCAGTTGATCAGCTAAGGCGCGCGCATGGCCGAGCTGCCGAAACAACCGATCGAGCGAGCGAAGACGTGGCTCCGCTGGCCGATGTGGTGGTCCATGCCTCGCTGCGATCTCTCACTGCTCGAGACGACGAAGCACATCATCGACGTCACGCAGGAATACGACGCTCCGCCCGAGCGCGTGCAGAAGAGCTTCCTCGGGTTCGTCGGAGAACCGCCGTGGTCTCCCGGCTTCATGGGCTGCGATTGGTGGACTCCGCCGCGCGAGCTCGCCGGTGCGGTGATGGATGAGCTGTACGTCTTCATGTCGATGCGCGTCGAGGTGCTCGACCACACGCCCGGCTCGCGAACCGTCGCGTGGGTGTCGCGGTGGTCGTTGCCGTTCGCGAACAAGATGGTGCAGCTGGTCGAGACGAATCCGCGCGAGGGCGGCGGCACGGTGATGCGCTACCGCGTCGCGTACGAGCCGCCGTGGTTGGTCGCTCCGCTCGTCCCGCTCGTGGCCGGCATCTTCAAGTGGTGGTTCGTGAAGTCGCTCGAGGGACTCGCCGCGTACTTGAAGCGCGTGCCCGCTTAGTTTCCCGCGAGCGTCTCGAGGCGAGTGCGCAGCGACGCGTCGGCGGCGTCGAGCGTGATCGTGTACGGGCGCGTGAAGCCAGTCGACCCAACGCAACCGGAACCGAACGAAAGCGTCGCGGTGCTGTCGGGCGTCACGACGTTGCCGAGGCCGTCGAGTGTGCCGTTCGACTCACAGCGCGTCGCTTCGTCGGCTTGCGACAACAGATCTTTGCCGTGCGGCGTTCGTCGGAAGAGTGAGTTCTCGACGCGGACGCGCGCGAAGTCCTGCGACTGTGCTCCGAAGCTCTCGCGGTACGGCGCCAGGTAGAACCAGTCGTACATGTGCCAGTCGTCGAAGAAGCAGTTCCACAGGTCGACGATGCCGTAGCGCGCCTGGGGATGACGGCGGCCGGTGCTCTTGAAGTAGCTGTGGTGGAACGAGACGGTGATCGCCGAGTCCACGCTCTGAGGAGCGTCGCCGTTTCCGACGAGCAGCACCTTTTCCCAGTTCTCGAAGCGCAGCCACTGGAGCGTGATGTCGCGGCTGCCGAAGACGATCGACATCGCTTCGTCCACGTTGGCGGAGTCTCCGTTCGAGCCCGTCGCGCGGAAGGTGACGTGATCGATCACCACGCGCTCGGATGCGCCGAGGGGATCTCCGATGCGCAGGCCGTCTTCGCTGTCGGGACCGACGTCGACGATCGCGAGGTGCGTGATGATCACGTCGTCGCTCCCCGCGAGGATGAGGCCCTTGCCCGTGAGCGTGATGGAGTGGCTGCGGCCGTCGATCGTCACGTTGCTCGGCACGAGAATCGGTGACGCCAGCGCGATCGTTCCATCGACCTGGAAGCGCACGATGCGCGGACCGGGCGGGTTGTTGAGCGCTTCACGCAGCGAGCCGGGTCCGTTGTCGTTGAGCGTGGTGACGAAGGCTTCGTCGGAGCCGAGTTGCCAGCCTCCGCGCGTCGCTGCGCCGAAGCCTTCGATCACGAAGTCGGGGCCGAGCGCGCCCGCGTCGCTCGAGTTGGGTCCGCCGTCGCTCGAGTTGGATCCGCCATCGCTCGCGTTCGTGCCGCCATCGCCCGCGTCGCCCGCGCCACTCACGTTCGCGCCCGCGTCGCCTGTCGCGCCGGCGTCGCCCACGTTCGCGCCGCCGTCGCCCCTGTCGCCCGCGTCCGCAGCTGCACCCGCGTCGTTCGTGTTCGCGCCGCCGTCGCTCGTCTCGCCCGCGTCGCGCACGCCTCCCGCGTCGCTTGCGTTCGCACCTGCGTCGCTCGTGTCGCCCGCATCCCCCGGGTTGAACCCGCCGTCATTCGTGTCGCCGGCATCTCGCGAGAGCGAGCCGGCGTCGACCGAGTTCGAGCCGCACGCGGACAACGCGACGAGCACAACGAGCTGAATGGTAGAAATCCGCATGCCTTCGCTGCTGACGCCTCAACCCGAGACTCCGTCGCACGAAAGTCAGAAACCATCGCGATTGCCGCTGCTTGCACCGCCCCGCACGTCATCAACGGTGAAACGATCGCCGCGGGTGTTCCGTACAACAACCTGAACGACCTGGCTCCACGCGCGGAGTGAAACCGCGGTGCACAATGCACCCATGTGGAAGCGGTTGGCGGTCGGCGCGTTTCTGCTCGTCATCGGCGTGGGGCTCGTCTGGTCGCAGACGCGCGCGATTCGCGTGCGGCCCGGGCCCGTTCGCTTCACGGTGACGGCGCCGCTCTCGACCATTCACGGCTTGGCGCGAATCAAGGACGATCAAGACCTCGCCGAGATCCAGACCGTCAGCGAAGGCGAGCACGAGGTCAAGGTGCTCTTCATCGGCCCAGGCGAAGAAGAGGCTCGGCCGATCGAGACGTCACGCAAACTTCGTGCATCGGGCCCGCCCACACTCGACGTTCAAGACGTCACGATTCGCGTCTGGCCCTGGAGCAATCCGCTCGACCGGTTCCGCGCCAGGTGGGCCGACTACCAGGACTCTCGCGGCCGCCGTGACGTGTCCGTCCACGTGTCGTGGGCCGATGGTGGAATCGCCAGCGGCGCCTACGTCAGCTGCGACAACGCCATCCGCGAAGTCGGTACGACTGGCATCGTCGACTGCGGCAACCTGAAAGGACCGGTCGACATCGCCGCCTTTAACGTCTCTCCGGAATGGGACGAGTCGTCGGACCTGCCCGAGCCGCCGATCGCTCCGTTCATCGCGGTCACGCTCCCGGCGGATGAAAGTCGCCTCGACGTTGTTCTCGATGCACCGGCCGACGCCGGGGAACGCTGATGCGCCGACGTCTGCTCCTGAGCTTCGCTGCACTGAGCGTGTTGATCGCGATGCTGACGGTCTGGTCGCAGACGAGAACGGTGCGGGTGCGGCCCGGCCCAGTGCGCTTCACGTTGTCCTCTCCGTTCGAGTCGGGCGCGCTGCCCGGGTACGTCCTCGTCGACGATGACGTGCCCACGGACGAGGAGCTGCGCATCTCCGAAGGCGACCACCAGCTGCGCGTGATGGTGCTGCGCGGAGGCTTCGACGCCGACCCACTGGGACTCACGCGCTCGCTGCGTGCTTCGGGCCCACGCGCCGACGACGTGCAGGACGTGACGATTCGCGTGTGGCCCTGGCAAGGGCGCACACCGCTCACACTGCTGCGCACCAAGTGGCTCGAATACGAAGCACGCCGCGGGCTGCGCGAGGTGACGGTGCGTCTCAGTTGGCCCGATGGCGGAGTCGCCGCCGGTTCCTACGTCAGCTGTGACGGCAGGCTGGTCGAAGTCGACGCGACCGGCGTCGCCAGCTGCGGTGAATCGAAGAGCGCTGTGAAGGTCCTCGCGTGGACTGACTGGTACACCGCCGCCGCGATCGCCGAAGTGCCTTCGGGCGAGAACCACCTCGAGTTGATCGTGCAGCCGAAGACGCGACCCGCCTCTGAATAGAATCAGCCCGTCCGGCCCTACTTGCCGTTCCACGCGGCGAAGAGGCGCGGCGCGAACGCCGTGCCCAGCCGCTTCCAGTTCTTGTCGACGAAGGAACGCGGGTCGCTGGCGAGCATCGGCCCGCGCACACCGAGCTCGAACGACACGACACTCTTTCCCTTCGCGTCAGTCCACGTCACGGGGCACTTGAACTCGCCGTCGGCGCCTCCGAGGAAGTCAGGAGCAGAGAACTTCCCGACCGTGACGGGCAGCTCGAGCGTCTCGTCGCCGGCGTCGACCGACGCCTCGAAGCCCATGCCCTTCAGCGCGCTGACCACGCTCGCGGCCGTCGCGGTGGCCTGATCGGTGGTGAGCGCGTCGCCCGAGACCACGACCTTCACCTTGCGAGGCGTGAAGAATTCCTTCGCCGACGGGTCCTTCGCGCGCAGCGTCTGGATCAACGCGGCCACGCGCGGATCTTCGGCGTTGGCGCGGTCGTACTTCACGCCCATCGCTGGCGGCTCGACGAGCAACGACTTGAGCAGCGCGCGCGCGGCCCTGGGGTCGGTGGCCGCCGTGCTCTGGTTCGTCGCACGCTGCTTGTAGAGGTTGGCCATGAGCCGCAGCTGCGCTGGCCACGTCTTGTCTCCACCCTGCTCGAGCGCGTCAGCCGCGGTGGTGAGCGCGGTCGCCGCTTCGGCGTAGCGCCCGCCCTTCGATTCGACCGACGCCTTGTCGAAGGCCGCCATGGCGTCGTCGTACGGCTTGCCCACCGCGACGGTCGCCACCACGCACACCGCGCACCACAGTGCTCGCTTCATGTGTCCCCCCCCACACGTTGAGTTGTCAGGCGTTCGCTTCGGCTGCGCCGTGGCACTTCTTGTATTTCTTGCCACTCCCGCACGGGCACGGATCGTTGCGACCGACCTTCGGCCCCTCGCGGACGATGGGCTTCTGATCAGCCGGCTTCTGTTCCGGAGTGCCGTCTTGCGTCGCGCGACCTTCGACCGCCTGCTTGGCGCGCTCTTCCATCACGCGCTTCAGGCGCTCGGCGTCGGCGTTCGCGTCACGCGGCTGGGCGCGCATGATCTGCGAGACGAACGTGCTCTTGATGCTCGCCAGCATGCGAATGAAGCCCGAGTAGCCCTCTTTCTTGTACTCGACCTTCGGGTCCTTCTGGCCGTAGCCGCGCAGACCGATGCCCTGACGCAGGTGATCCATCGCCAGCAGGTGGTCCTTCCACAGCTGGTCGATCGTCGCGAGGTAGCGGAGCTGGCAGAAGCGATACCAGTCCTCTTTGTATTCACCCTCGCGATCCACGAAGAGCTTCTCGACGCGCTTGTAGATCTGCTCCTGCAGATCTTCCGGAGTGCCCTCGGCCTGGAACACCATGTCCTGGTTGAAGACCGCCTTCACCTCGGCCTGCAGCGCGCTCAGGTTCCACGTCGTCTGATTCTTCGCCGACGCATACGTGTCGGTCAGGGCGACGATCGCGTCCTCGACGGCATCGAGCACCAGCTCACGGAAGTCGGCCCAGCTCACCGTCTTCTCGCTGCGTGTCTTGAGCCGCGTCTTCTTGTCTTCGGTGAATTCCACGAGGGGAATTCCGGCTCCGGCGGCGAGCACCTGACGGCGCAGACCGTAGATGGTCTTGCGCTGCTGGTTCATCACGTCGTCGTACTCGAGGAGATTCTTGCGAATGTCGAAGTTGTGACCTTCGACGCGCTTCTGCGCGTTCTCGATGGCGCGCGAGAGGAGCGAGTGTTCGATGACCTCGTCCTCCTTCATGCCCATGGTCTCCATGAGGCCGGTGATGCGATCACCTCCGAAGATGCGCATCAGGTCGTCTTCGAGCGACAAATAGAACCGCGAGCCACCGGGGTCACCCTGACGTCCCGCGCGGCCACGCAGCTGGTTGTCGATGCGCCGCGACTCGTGACGCTCGGTGCCGAGAATGAAGAGGCCGCCGAGTGAACGCACGACCTCGCGTTCGGCATCGCACTGCTGCTTGAACGCCGCGTACGCGGAGTCGTAGTTCGCCTGCCATTCCTTCTGCGCCGCGACGTACGCCTGCTTCGCCGCTTCGTCGGAGACCGGGTCGCCCTTGGGCTCGGGCTCGACGGGCGGGAGACCGACCTTCCCCTTCGCGAGATTCTCCGGGTTGCCGCCGAGCAAGATGTCGGTGCCGCGGCCGGCCATGTTGGTGGAGATGGTGACCGCTCCCTTACGGCCGGCCTGCGCGATGATGTCGGCCTCGCGGAGGTGGTTCTTGGCGTTGAGCACCTCGTGCGGCACGCCGGCGCTCTTCAGGAACTTGCTGAAGATCTCCGACTTGGCAATCGACACCGTACCGACGAGCACCGGCTGTCCCGTGGCGTGGATCTTCTTGAGCTCTTCGGCGGCGGCTTCGAACTTCGCCTTCTCGGTCTTGTAGACGAGGTCTTCGGAGTCTTCGCGGACCATCGGCTTGTTGGTCGGCACGACGCGAACGTCGAGGTTGTAGATCTTCGCGAACTCCTCGGCCTCGGTGTCGGCGGTGCCGGTCATGCCCGCCAGCTTGGAATACATGCGGAAGTAGTTCTGGAACGAGACGGTCGCGAGCGTCTGGTTCTCGTTCTCGATGGTGACGCCTTCCTTGGCTTCGATGGCCTGGTGCAGACCGTCGCTCCAGCGGCGGCCCGGCATGATGCGGCCAGTGTGCTCGTCGACGATGAGCACTTCGCCTTCCTTCACCACGTACTCGCGGTCGCGCTTGTAGAGCGTGTGCGCGCGCAGGGCCTGCTCGACGTGGTGCAGCGTCTCGAGCTCTTCGGGCGCGTAGAGGTTGGCGATCTTCAGGCGCTGCTGGAGCTTCTCGATGCCGCCATCGGTGAGCGTGACTGATCGCGACTTCTCATCGAGCTGGTAGTCCTGCTCGGGGACCAGGCCGTAGATGACCTGATCGACCTTGCCGTAGAGGTCGGTGTTGTCCTCGGTCGGGCCACTGATGATCAGCGGCGTGCGCGCCTCGTCGATGAGAATCGAGTCGGTCTCGTCGACGATCGCGAAGTTGAGCTCGCGCTGCACATAGTCCTGCAGGCGGAACTTCATGTTGTCGCGCAGGTAGTCGAAGCCGAACTCGTTGTTCTGGCCGTA
>JAEUJS010000542.1 GCA_016792935.1 Archangium sp.
CGACCTCGACCGGAATGCGCGGCACCGACGGCCGGGGTGCGGGCGACCCGTCCAGAACGTCGTGCACCATGGCGCTGAGGCGCGACTCGCTCGTCGACAACATCGGCAACGCGAGCAGCTTCGGCGCAGAGGTGGTCTCGGCGTCAGCGAGCGCGTGCAACTCGGCGGGCGCGACCGGGTTCGAATTCTCGGCAGCGACGACCGCGGGCATCTCACGGCTGCGCTGACGCTGCCGCAGCTCGTAGCGAATGATGTCGCTCACCAGCTCGATGTCGTCGGGCCGCAGCTCGAGCGCAATCTTCAGCGCGGCGATGGCGCGGTTGGCGTAGCCGAAGTCCATCAGCAACTGCGCGGCCATGCGGTAGCTCGACACCGCCGGCTCGGTGCGCTCGAGGCGCTTGAGCAGCTCGGCATGTTTGAGCCACAGCGCGTGGTCACGCGGAGCGACGGTGAGCAACTGCCGGTACAAGACCTCCGCGCGCTCGTAGCGGCCCTCGGAAATCAATCGCGAGGCCTGTTCCTTGAGACGGCGGAGATCCAAAGCGAGGGACCTATAGCAGCTTCAGTTGCGCGCGCAGACGCTCGAAGTCGCGCCCTCGGCGTTGGCATACGGCCGGCCCTGATCAGCACACCGGAAGTCGGGCCCCAGCGCCGCGCAGTCTTCGTCGGTCGAGCACGCCCTGGTGCACCGCGTTCCTCCGCTCGAGAGCGAGAAGCACGCCGCGGGTTCGTGACAGTCGCCGCGCCAGCGAGGGCCGTGGTGGCCGCAGTCTTCTCCGGGTTCGCGCACCACGACCTTCGGGCCTCCGCAGTGCGGCATCACGTCGAGCAACAGAATGACTGCCAGAAGTGGAGCTTTCATGTCTCGCGCGCCCGCTGAAACCTGGACGCGACTCGAGCGTAGCGTGTGCACATGAACCTGCTGGCGGAAGTCGAGATCGAAGCTGACGCAGCACAGGCGTGGCACATCCTCGGAGAGTGTTGGGGCCACATCGGTCAGTGGGCGGTGCCCATCACGCTGTCCGAGCTCGACGGCCCACCCTGCGCCGGAGCGACACGCACCTGCCACACCGCGCGCTTCGGACCCGTGCCCCCCGGTCTCATTCGCGAGCGGCTCGTGGTGTTCGACGCGGCAGCGCGGACCTTCACCTACCAGTCCGTCGAAGGCATGCCCGGCTTCGTCGCGCGCGCGCAGAACACCTGGACGGTCGAGGAACGAGGGAACGGTCGCTGCGTGGTGCGCACCGAAGCGAGCGTCGAGCTCCGCGGGCCGATGCGACTGTTCGCGCCGCTCCTCAAGCTCAGCTTCTCGCGCAACGGCGCTCGCGTTCTCGAAGAGCTCAAGTACCGCGTCGAACACGGAACGCCGCACCCGCGCAAACTGGCGGCGCAGCCTGAGCTCGTCCTCGCGCACGGCTGCTGAGTCACCGCGACGTTGCGGGCCGCGCACGAAGTCTCCACGCACGAGGTGCACCGTGCGCCTCATGTGTGACCACGACGAAGCCCTCACGCGGCTCGAGGCGATGCTGGTGTCCCTGCGAGACCAGGTCGACCGTCTGTCGGAACGCGTGGACGCGCGGCTCTCCGACCAACAGCTCGCGCTCAACCGGCTGCGCATCGACCTCGCCAAACGCCCCGAGAAACCGGTGACTGCGACGCAGTGAAGTGGAGCGGCCCGCGCTACGGTGCCGCCCATGAACTTCCTCGAGATGATGCGCGAGGGTGGTCCGCTCGCGTTGGTCGCCATGGCGCTCGGCGTGCTGGGCACCATCTTCGGAGTCATCGCCGTCGTCGTCGGTCTCGGCGGGAGCCGCTCGGGGTTCGGGCTCGGCGTCACCACGCTCATCTTCGCCATTCTCGCCAGCGGCGCGGGCGTCGGCGGCACGCTCATCGGCAAGCAGCAGGTCGAGGCCGCGCTGGTGATGGTGGACAGCGACGTCGACCGTGACCTCATCTTGCGCGCCGGTCACAAGGAGGCGTCAGGAGCCGCGACCCTCGGTGCGTTCGCTGCCTTGCTCCCGCTCGTGCTCGGGGCCCTCGCCGCGCTCGCCGGTGCACGCGCCGCCAGCTCGCCGCAGCGCAGACAGGGCATCGACCTCTCTCCGACGGAAGCGCAGGGCAGCGAGACGAGTGGCCGCGCCGTGCTCGCCGTGGTCTTCATCGGCATCGCCGCGCTCGCCGCGAGTGGAGCGTGGGTCACTGGCCATCGACCTCCGCCCGCGGGCAAGTTCGACTTCGACATCGACGACCGCGACGCGTGGGACCTCGCGCGCGCGGTGAACGACGTCGAGCGCAAGATGAAGGAGCCGTTCAACCCGCAGAACTCCGAGCGCAACGAGGCGCGCGACTACGACGCGAACCTCGCCGCCACCTGCACTCGGCTCGCGGAGGCCTTCAGGCCGTACTGGAAGACCACCGACTGGAAGCAGTGGCCGCGGAAGTTCGACGGAATTCCGCCGAGCCTCACCGGTTGGAAAGAAGCCGCGAACCAGTGCATCGAGTTCGAGTTGGGCCCGCACCAGAGCGACGGCATCGGGCTGGGTGAGCGTGTGGCGAAGACCACCGACGAGCTCCTCGAGAGCCCGCTGTTGCAGGACGAGAAGCTCAAGGCGCGTGTGCTCGCCAGAGAGGAAGCGAAGAACGAGCCGGCGGATCCACCGGGTGACGCGCCTCCCAACGAGCCGGTGTTGAACGGACCGGTGGACCGCAACGAAATCCAACGCGTGATTCGCAGCCACCTCTCGAAGGTGACGTATTGCTACGAGAAGGAGCTCACGAAGAATCCGACGCTCGAGGGGAAGTTGCTCATCGAGCTCACCATCTCCGCGACCGGAGCCGTCTCGCACGCGGCGGAAGCCGACGGTCCGTTTCCCGACAAACGGGTGAGCGATTGCGTGGTGAAGGAAATCCAGAAGCTGAAGTTCCCCGCGCCGCTCGGTGGAGGCATCGTGAAGGTGCGTTACCCGTTCGTCTTCAAGGCGGCGCAATGAAGCGATTGATGTTCGCGCTGACGGTGCTCGCTGGTCTCGCGCTCGCGCAGGGAAAGCCGGTGCCCCCGAAGGTCACCACCACCGCGGTCGATGCGGGCGTCCCTCCGAAGCCCTCGGCCGACGCGGGCGTCGCGCAGGAGCCACTTCGTGTTCCTGGAAACGCGACCACTGCCGACGTCGAGCGCGCGAGGAAAGAGATCGCCGAGCTGCGCGTGAAGGTCGCCGACCTCGAGACGCGACTGACCAAAGCCGAAGGTCTCTCACGAGACGTCGACGCGCTGCGGACCAGGGCGGAGAAGCTCGAAGCGCGCCTCGATGCCGAAGACGAACGGCGCGAAGCGGAAGAGCGTGAAGTGCAGCGCAAAAAGACGGTGGCCGCGCAGAACAACCAGATGCTCACCGGAGCGCTGCAGCAGCTCTCGACGGGAAACACCACGAACATCGATGCGTGGCTGCGCTCAGTCGAGTCGAACACCACGGGCAACGTGCAGAAGTGGGTGCAGCTCGCGCGGCAGTCTCTGGCGCAGCAAGACCTCGTCACGGCGCGGCAGTACCTGGTGCTCGCGCTCGCCGAGCCGTGACGTGATGTGACTACTCGGCGGTCGCCTTCTTCAGCGCCTCTTCAGCCGCCTGTTCCTGCTTGAGCTCGATGTCCTTCGCGGCCGACTTCACGTTGTCGAGCTGCTGCTTCGGCGTGCCGCGCTCGACCGAGGTGTGCCCGTACATCGCCTTGAACGCGACGAAGGCGAGCACGGCCAGTCCGAGAATCATTCCGATGATCTTGCCCATAGGTAGATCGTGCTTCCTTACTTCGAGTTGTGACTACGAGTTTCGGAAGCACGACCCCCGTTCAAACCGTACGTGCGGATTTCCCGCATACGGCT
>JAEUJS010000355.1 GCA_016792935.1 Archangium sp.
CTTCGTGTCGATGAGAGAGGCAGGGCGGGGATTGGTGGCGTGAGACACCAACAACGCCTCCAGTGGAGAGGTGCGCGCCGCGGGGGACGCCGCACGCTTCGATGAGGACGCCACAACGTCCTTCTCGTCGCGCGCCTTTTCCTGCTGGAGCTCCGCCTCGAAGTCGGGATCGTTCTTCTTCGCAGTGGCGTTGGTCTTCGCGCCGCCGAGCTGCTTCTTGAAGAAGAGCTGCTGCAATCCACCCGGCTGCGCGCCGTTCGCGTTCTTGTCGATCTTCACAGGCGAGCTCCAGGCTTCGCGGCCGACGGCATGGTCGACATCAACACCGCGAGATCCGCCGCCAACTCGGGCTTCAGGCGATCCATCACCGCGCCGGCGTCAGCGGGCTTCATGCGCTTGAGCAGCTGCGCCGCGAGCTGCGGATCACTGCGCTGAATCAGCGCCGCCGCGGCTTCGGGCTTCATCGACTTGATGGTCTTGGCGAGCGTGTCGAGTTCCTGCGGCCGAACCGCGGGCGCGGCAGGCTTCGCAGCAGCAACGGGCGCGGCGGGCTGGGGCTTCGCAGCTTCGGCGGCGGCGTTCTCGTCACGCTTCACGAGCAGGCCCTCGAGCTTCTCGGTCTCGCTGCGCAGCGACGCACGCGCGGTCGCGATCTCGGCCTTCATCTTCTCGAGCTCGCGTCGCTCGTTCTCCAGCGCCTTGCGATCGTCTTCCACGCGCTTCTTCTGCGCGGCGACTTCCTTCGCGGTGCGCGTCAGTTCGCCACACAACGCCTTGCGCGTGAGCGACGTCGGCAACGGCGCGTCGTTCTTGCTCGACTCCACCATCGGCGGCTCGCTCGGCTTCTCGGCCGCGGGCTCCGGCGCGTTGGCTGGCGCGTTGGCGAGACACAGTGAAAGCAGGAATGGCGAAAGCACGATCAACGCTCCCGGCGTTGCGGAGGGGGAGGAGGCGCCAATGCCGCCTTCACCTGCGCGAGGGTCTGTTCGAGTGAGAAGTGCTCACCCGGTGACTGCTTCAGAAAAGCATTGAGCGTGCCGATGATCGGGAGTGCTCGGTCCACCCGGGGGTTCGAGCCCGCCTGGTAGGCGCCAACCTCAAGAAGATCCGCCGCTTCTTTGTACGCGGCGAGCGCATCGCGGCCATTCGTGGCCAGCTCGCGGTGCGTCACCGTCGTGACGTCCGACATGCAGCGACTCACCGACGCCAGAACATCGACGGCAGGAAAATGACCGGCGTTCGCGAGGCGTCGGCTGAGCACGATGTGCCCGTCGAGCGCGGCGCGCGCGGCATCGGTCACCGGGTCAGCGAGATCGTCGCCTTCCGCCAACACCGTGTAGAGCGCGGTGATGCTGCCGTTGCCCTCATCGTTGCCAGCGCGCTCGAGCAAACGAGGAAGCGCGGCGAACACCGACGGCGGATAGCCCTTCGAGGTCGGCGGCTCTCCGGCGGCCAGACCGATCTCCCGCTGCGCCATCGACACGCGCGAGAGCGAATCGACGAGCAGCAACACCTTCTTGCCGCGCGCGCGGAAGTACTCCGCGACGGCGGTGGCGGCCATGCCCGCACGCACGCGAACGAGCGGTGACTCATCGCCGGTCGCGACGACCACTACCGAGCGCTTCAAGCCTTCACCGAGATCGCGCTCGACGAACTCACGCACCTCGCGGCCACGCTCGCCGATCAGGCCGCAGACGATGACCTCCGCCTTCGCGTGACGCGCGATCATCCCGAGGAGCACCGACTTGCCGACGCCAGGGCCGGCCATCACGCCGACGCGCTGGCCTTCTCCGAGCGTGAGGAAGGCGTCGATCGAGCGCACACCCAACGACATCGGCTCGGAAATCCTCCGACGCTTCATCGCCGCCGGCGGAGGCGCAGAGAGGCGCGCGCGATCAGGCAACACCATCGGCGGGCCGCCATCGATGGGTTGCATGCGCGCGTCGACCACGCGGCCGAGCAGGGCGTCGCCGACGTGCACGTCACCACTGCCGACGCGCGGAACGACGACGCTGCCTTCGCGAACGCCGTCCATTTCGCCGAGCGGAACCAGCAGCGCGGTCGGTCCATTGAAGCCGACGACTTCGGCGTGCACGACGCGCCCTTCGTCGTCGGTGATCTCGCAGTTGGTGCCGAGCGCGACGCGAGGCAGCGAGGCCTCGAGAATCAAACCGGAAGCGCGCGTGATGCGGCCCTGCACGACGAGCGGCTCAGCGCGGTCCAGGTTCTTCTTGAGCCGATCCAGATCCAATCCCCCTCTCGCTCGGGGAGAGGGTGGGGGGTGAGGGAGCGCGTCCTTCGCGGAATTCACGCCGCCCCCGAGACGATCTTCACGATCTCGGCCATCCGTGTGCTGAGCCGCCCATCGATCTCGTGGTGCTCGGTCTCGACGACGACATCGCCACGTTCGAGCGAGGCATCACCGACCATCGTGATCGTCCCGAGCGAAAATTCCGAGCGCGCGGCGATCTCGAGCTCGGCGGCATCCATCGGGCTGACGCGAACGCGCGTGACGTGATCTTCGCCGGCGCGACGAATCGCCGACTTGATGAGCGAGAACACCGCGCCCAGGTCGGAGTTGATCTCGCGCTCGAGGATGCGCCGCGCGATGAGCACGCCGAGCTCGAGGGAGTCACTGCGAGCCTGCTCCGCGAGCCGTTCCGACTGTGCGCGCAGCGCTTCGATCGCCGACCGCAGTGCCTCGCGCTGCGCCTCGACGTCGGGCTGCACGACGATCTGCTGCGCCGGCGGCGGAGGCGTGGGAGGCGGCGCGATCGGCATCACCGCGACAGCCGGCGGAGGCGCAGGCGTCGGCGCGGGAGCCTTCACCGGAGCAACGGGGGTCGGCGCGCTCGGCTGCCACGCAACGACACGCAATTTGGGAGCTGAGGGCTGTGGCGCGATGTTCTGCAAGAAGTCCGGCGTCTTCATGAAACTGTCTCCCGCTCCCCGCCCGGCTCACAACATCTTGTCGGTGGGCCGCACGATGGTGATGCGACCCTTCTCGGCGGCTTCGATCGCGACCTTGGCGATCTCGGCCTGCGCACCTTCGACCTCGGACAACTTCACCGGGCCCATGGCGCTCAGATCGTCCTGCAGCAGTTCGGCAGCGCGCGAGCTCATGTTCTTCAAGAACTTCTCCTTCACGTCCGGAGAGCCGCCCTTGAGCGCCACCGTCACCTGCTTCATGTCGAGATCCTTCATCAGGCTCTGCAGGTCGCGATCCGACAGGCGCGTGAGATCTTCGAAGGTGAACAACTTCCCGCGCAGATCGTTGGCCAGGCTCGGCTCGTCGCGTTCGATCGTGCCGAGGATCTCGGTCTGCTGCGCCGCAGGGCTCCGCCGCAGAATCTCCAGCGCCGCCGCGCGACCATCGACGCGCCGCATGCCTTCCGAGACCAGCTGCTGCAGCTCGTTGGTGAGCGCGTTGCGCACTTCGCGAAGGAGCTCCGGAGCGACGCTCTCGACCGACGCCATGCGGCGCACGACTTGAGGACGCATCGCGAGCGGCAGGCGATCCATCACCAGCGCGGCGCGCTCCGCGGTCAGCGCCGACAACACCAGCGCGATGGTCTGCGGCTGCTCACGCGCCAGAATCATCGCCAGCGACTCCGCGTCGGCGGTCGCGACGGGTCCGAGCAGCTCCTCGGGCACGTGCG
>JAEUJS010000571.1 GCA_016792935.1 Archangium sp.
CGATGAGGCCCGACGAATAGATGAGCGCGAAGTGGTGCTTGCCGTCTTCGAGACCGGCTTCCGACGGAGACACGTTCTTGTACCGACCGGCGCTGACGAAGTGCAGCTTCTCCCTGGCGTCGGTGATGGCGAGCCTGGTGCGGAGCAGCGTCTCGACCTCGTCCCAATAGCCGAGCTGATCGATGAGCTTCTGCTCGGCAGCCCAGTCGCTCTTGGTACGGCCCTCTTCGATGAGCTCCTTCACCCTTCCTTTGTCGAGCTTGCGCGCGTCGGCGACGGCGGTGACGAAGTGCTCGAAGGCGACGTTCAAGTTCTCGCGGATCATCTCCTTCACCGGCTCGGTGAATTCCTTGCGGCCGGTCTGCTCTCCGCTGACTGATTTGTATTTGCCGTAGCGGAAGTACTGCACCTCGATGCCGAGCTTCTCGAGCAGGCCGGGGTAGTGCGCGATGTCGGTCGCGAAGCCGTTGAACTCGAACCACGAGTCCTGCGGCATGATGATGGTGTCGGCGGACAGCGCGAGCGCGTATTCCTTCTCACCGAGGTACTCGCTGAAGGCGACCACGAACTTGCCGCTCTTCTTGAAGGTGTTGAGCGCGTCGCGGAGCTCTTCGACCTTCGCCCAGCCGGTACCTTCGAGCGGTTCGAGCTCGAGGAGCACGCCCTTGATGCGCTCGTCCTTCGCGGCCTTCTCGAGGTTGAAGACGTGTTGGCGCACGGTGGTGGGGCTGCCGCCGAAGAGCTCGTCGAAGCCGGTCTGGCGCACGTATTCGGGAATGGGGCCGCCGAGCTTCATGCGCAGGACGGACTTGTCATCGATGGAACCGGCGCTCGCTCCGCCTTCGCCGCTGCCGAGCGCGGCGAGAATCACGATGCCGGCGAAGCCGAGCGCCATGAAGCCGAAGCAGCCGAGCGCGAGGATGAGGCCAGCGCCCATGCCTTTGCGCGGCGGCTGCGGAGCGACCGGCGGTGAATACGGCGTGGGAGGCGGCGGCATCGGAGGCGGCGCGTTGGGATCCATCATGGCGCGCGAGGCGTAACACCCCTCGTTCGCCTACGCTCGCTCCGCGATGGGGCACCCCTCAGCGGCATCGTCCGAGTGGTACGTGTACGAGCACACCGTCGAGGGGTTGTTCTTCAAGGCGCTCAAGCCGCGCGTGACGCCGGTGGTCGCGGAGAAACTGAAGGCGCTGGGCATCGACTTCTCAGCGAAGCCGAAGAGCCTGCAGCATGAGAACTGGAAGAAGGCGCTGCTGGTCGCGACGGAGTTGTTCGAGGGGACGCTCGATGAGCGGTACCGGCACGTCGGTCGCTCCGTGTTGCTGCGGTACGAAGAGACGCTGATGGGGAAGACGGTGGTCGGGCTGATGCGGCTGCTCGGTCCACGTCGCGTGCTCCAGCGGATCAACGTCTCGCTGCGGAGCGGGAACAATTACATCGAGGCCAATCTCGTCGAGCGGAGTGAGAAGTCGTTCGAGGGGTCGATCAACGAGTGCAACGGGAATCCCAACTACATCGCGGGAGTGATCGAGCAGGGGCTGATCATCGCCGGTGCGAAGTCACAGCGCGTGGTCGTGCAGGAGTTCGATGGCCATCGTGCGAAGTTCCTCATCGAGTGGACGTGACGGCGCGCGGCTTTCATCGAGGGTGGTGGGGTGGCGGGTGTGGTCGCCGTGCTCGTCGCCCGCGTGCCCCTCTGCTTCGAGCGATTTGTCCTTCACCCACGCCCCCGAATTGATCGAGGTCGAGGTGACGACGAGAACCAACCACCAGACTGTCGACGAACACCGCGATCATGAGTTCGATGTTCGCAGCGTCCGCTCGTGTCACGAATCTCCCGTCGGGCTCGAGAATGTCGACTTGCGCGACCAGATTGAAATGGAAGTGGCGTGCGCTCTGGTGGAACAGCGTCTCAAGCGGAGATTCGGCGCCGCGACCGGTACGCGAGTCGAGCAGGTTTCGAAGGACTGAGAGTCCGCTCCTCCCATTCTTCTTGAATCGCGCAAGTTCGAGCCGCAGGTGCGCGCCCAGGTTTCGATCCTTCAAGAAGGCTTTGTCCAACAACACCTCGAGTCGCGTCGGCGTGACGAGCGAACAGAGGTCGATCATGTTGCGCGCGAGCGGAGTAACGAAGAACTGATCAATCAACACCGAGGCGAGCAGTGCGCGTCACACCCGCACTACCCGCCACCATGCAGGCCGCAGTTCACGGCGTGCCGTTGTCGTCGAACCCGTCGGGCCGAAACGCATGCGTCCCAACCGGCGCCGAGTTGATCCGATCGAGCCGCGAATTCAGCTGCTCGAGGTCTTCGCCACTGCTCAGCGCGTCCAGCGCAGCGAGCAAATTCTCCGCGGTGTCATTCCAATACAGCTCGGCGTTCGACCCGATGACATCGAGCTTGTCGATGCCCTTGCCCGAACGAGCGCGGAGATCATCGAAGTACCTGAACGTGTTGCAGCCATCGAAGAACATGACCTGGTACTCGGGGGTGAGCGGCCCGAGGTCGACGGGCCCGAGCGTGACGTGGCCCGCCTCGAACGGAGCGCCGATGACGAAGTTCCCGCTCGCCGACGCGATGTGATCGAAGTCAGGGCCTGAGCCGTACCGACCGTGGCCGCCGTACAGCACGACCTCGCTCGACTTGAACGCCGCAGCGAAGCGAGCCTTCGCGTCTGGAGTCTCGGCAGTGACGATCTCGAACACCGCGCGCACGGGCTTCCCCTCGTGTTCGAACGAACGAATGAGGAACTGCCCAACAGTGCCGAGCCCGAGCTCAGCGCGTTCCTCATCGGTCACTGCACGAAAGCCGCGCTGAGCGAGCCCGCTGATCAGCTCGCGTTGTTCAGGCAAGTGCGAGTCGACTTCGTCGAAGCCGACGGCGACGACTCCGCGGAGCAGACCGTCGGCGAAGAGCGCTCCGTAGTCGGGTCTGGCAGGCGCAGCTTCAGCGAGCGCGCGCAGCGTCTGCGAATCGAGGTTCCCGCTCGCGGTGATGCCGTGTGCGAGCTGGAAGCGGGCGATCGCCTGGGTGGTCTCGGCTCCGAACTGACCGTCAGCGCCGTAGCGGGTGAGCGAGTTGCCGGCGCGCAGCAGCAGATTCTGAGCGTCGGCGACTGCGGGGCCGCGAGCTCCGCGAGTCAGGGTGGTGTCAGCTTCGGGCGACGTGGACGGCGACGGCGAGTTGGTGATCTCCATGGCGTTGATCCTCGATGTGAAGTGCGCAGCGTGAATTCGCCGCGTGAATGCCGACGGTCCACGAGCTGTGCCGAGTGCAAGTCAGCGAGGACAGGTGAGTCGCAGTCCGCGCGCGCGAACGTCGAGCTGACCCATACGGACTCCACTCTTCGCGCTCAGAAATTGAGAAAGGCGAAAGCACGAAGGGCGTTGTTGGGCGCGAGTGACTTACGCAGTGCCTCGATCAAACACGCCCTCGCTTCGAGCACCGGCTTGATCAGTTGGCGAATCAAAGAACGCGCGTCGCGTCACGTCATCGGCTGTGCGCGCATCCGAACCAACTCAGTGACCTGAACGAAATCCGCCCGAAGCAGAGGGGCACGCGCGGAGCGAGCACGACGAAACACACGCGAGCGACTTCGACCTCCAGGAATCGTGCGTCACGCGGTGCTCGACGCGCACGGCGAGGAGTACTCGCTCGCACCCGCGCCGACCTCGCGCCCGAGGAATCGCGCATCACGCGTGCTGAACGTGAACGCATCGGCGACTCGCTCGCAGCCGCGCCGACCTCGCGACCGAGGAATCGTGTGTCACGCGTGCTCGGAGCGAACGGCATCGGCAACTCGCTCGCTGCCGCAGCGACCTCGGGCGAGGCTCACTGCCGCACGGAACCGCACGCCTCCCACACCTTCTCATCTGGAGCGCTCGCCGGCACCGCCACCAACTCGCGCAACTTCGCGTCGACCAGTTCCCGGGTCTCGTTCTCGGTGCGCGACCGAAGCTGCCACAGCGTCACGGCGTCGCGCTTGTCCGCCTGCGCCAGCACCAGCCCGAGCACATCCGGCTCCCCGCTCGACAACCGCTGCACCGCGCTCACGAACGCCGGACTCGCCTGCGTATCAATCGCCACCTGCGGAGCCGCACCCGGCCTCGACACTGCCCACATCCCCGCCAACACCGTCGTCGTGCGGCCTGCTCCTTCGAGCACCACGCGCCCACTGAGCACGTCGATGCGCGTGCTCCCATCGCGCTGCACCTCGAGCGTGTACTCACACCCCAAATCCACCGCGCGTCCGCTCGGCGTATCGACCACGAACAACCTCGGCGGCGCGTTCACCACCGCGTGCAGGTGCCCGCGCTCCAGCTCGAGCCGCTGCTGTTCCCCATCGACCCGCTGCACGCGAAGGCGCGAATCACCACGCACCTCGACCACGCCAATCTCGCGAGCCAACGCCAGCGTCACGTTCGATTTCGGCTCGAGCCATTCGCCATTCGCCAGCGTGCGCTCACGGCCCTCGCCACGCACCGTCACCACATCGCGTGGGCGCAGCACCACGAACACCGCACACGCGGCGATCAACACCGCGGCCACCGCCAGCAACGCGCGTCGCGCTCCACGCCGTGCAGACGCCACCGGGGGAAACGCCATGCCGCTGAACTTCTCTCCCGCGAGCAACGACTCGAGCTCGCGCGCGCCGGGATCTCCATCGCCCTTCTTGTCCCAGAGGTAGCTCATGCGCCTTCTCCTTCATCTCCATCAGAAGCCTCGGGAGCCAGCCCGAGTCGTTCCCGAAGCAACTTCATTCCGCGACACAGATTCACGCGCACCGACTGCGGCGTGAGCCCGACCTGTTCCGCGATCTCAGGCCCGCTCAACCCTTCCACCAATCGCAACACCAACGGCTCGCGGTACGCCTCGGGCAGTGTGCGAATCACCGCCAGCACCTCGTTCGCCTCGCGCCGCGGAGGCTGCGCCGTCGTCGCCTCGCTCGCCGCCATCAACTTCGGCCGCGTGCGCCACGCATCGATGACCTTGTGGCGTGCCACCGTCGCCAGCCACGCGCCCAACTTCTCCTCACCAGCGAACGTCGAGAGCCGCTCGAGCGCCGTGACGAACACGTCCTGCATCAAGTCGTCCGCGTCGGCGCGCTGCACCCGCGCGAGCAACACGCCGTGCACCATCGGCGCGTAGCGAAGGAACAAGCGCTCGAACGCAGGCCGGTCTCCCCGCCGCGCGAGCGCGAGCCACTCGACTTCGGTGGGGTCGATGGAGGCCAGAGCGGTCACTCACAAACCACAACGAACGGCGACCACGAACCGTTAACAGGAAATTTCGCCGAGAATTCGCGGTTAACGGCGTGCACTCGGCCCGCGTTCCGGTCGTTGAAGTCAGCGCAAACGACACCGAACAGGGGATTCGAAAAATGAACTTCGCCGCCGCCGTTCTTCTCGCCGCAGCAGTCTCGTCACCTGGCTACGTGCTCCACGAGTGGGGCACGTTCACGTCCGTCGCCGGAGAAGACGGCAAGCCCATCATCTGGAAGCCGCTCGCGGGCCCGAGCGACTTGCCGTCCTTCGTCTACACCACGTCGCGGCTCGGCTCCGGAGGCCTGCGCACCGAGTTCATCGGCAAGGGCAACATGAGCGGCAACGTGCGCATGGAAACGCCCGTCATCTATTTCTACGCGCAGCAGCCGATGGACGTCTCGCTCAGCGTCGGCTTCACCGGAGGCACCATCACCGAGTGGTACCCGTTCCTGAAGACGTACCGCGGCAACTTCGTCGACTGGGGCAAGTTCAAGCTCGTCCCGGGCACGAAGGTCGAGCTGCCGAAAGAAGTCGCGCCGTCGCACTATTACCCGGCCCGTGAGGTCGACGCGGTGCCGGTGCGCGTGTGCTCCACGAGCGGAACGAATGAGGTGCAGTTCGAAAAATTCCTCTTCTACCGGGGCGTGGGCACGTTCGACATTCCGCTCACCGCGAAGCTCAACGGTGACGAGCTCGAGCTCAATGGGCTCAAGGCCGACGCGCTGGTCTTCGAGAACAAGGCCGGCAAGGTCGGAGTCACCCGCGTCACCGCCAGCAGCGGCGCGTCACAGAAAATCCGCCGACCGGCGCTGGAGCGCAACGAGAAGGACGCCCACGCGCTGGTGCTCGAGCTGCTGATCAGCGCGGGCCTCTACGAGAAAGAAGCGAAGGCGATGGTCGAGACCTGGCGTGACACGTGGTTCGAGGAAGGCCTGCGCGTGATGTACCTCGTGCCGCGGAACTTCACGGACGCGATGTTGCCGCTGAGCGCCAACCCCGCGCCCACGCAGTCGGTGCGCGTGCTCGTCGGCCGCTTCGAACTGTTGACGAAGGAACGCGTCGCCGCGGCGAAGCAGCAGTTCCTCGCGAGCAGGGACGTCTCGAAGCTCGGCCGCTTCGGCGAGCCGCTCCTCAAGCGCGCGCGCGTCGATGCCACGCCCGCTGAACAGAAGCTCATTGACGAGAAGCTGAACGCGATGCCGGCGGTGCTCGACTCCAACACGGTCGTCCAATGAAGGCACCAGATGGCAACTCACAGTTGCCATCTCGCCGCGACGTGGTGAGGGCGTTGGCGACCCTTCCCGTCGTCGCGGGAGGAGTCCAGACGCCGAGCCACGTCGAGGCGCTCGAAGCAGCGGTGCGCGCAGCGGGTGGGCTCCCCGAGGTGAAGCGAGGCGGCACCGTGTTGCTCAAGGTGAACACCAACTCGGGCGACCCGGCGCCGTACTCGACGAGTCCGACGGTGCTGGCCTGGGTCGCGCGGCACTACGTCTCACACGGAGTGCGCGTCGTGGCCGGTGACCGTTCTTTCTGGGGCGACCGCGACACGAAGGGCAACCTCGAGCGCAACGGCATCGCTCCAGCGGGCCGCGGAGTCGGAGCCGAAGTCGTCGCCTTCGAGAACGACACCGTGGAATGGACCGCGCTGGACCCACAGAAGGTGCCGCACTGGGTGGCTCCGGTGCGCGTGCCGTCGCTGTGCTTCACCGCTGATGTGCTCATCAACCTCGCCTGCGCGAAGACGCACTTCATCACCGGCGTCACGTTGGGCCTCAAGAACACGCTGGGCTTCGTGCACGCCGACGACCGGCGCCGTGAAGGCAACCTGCGCTCGCATCATCACGAACGCATCCACCACCAGTACCGTGAAATCCACGCCGCGCTGCCGGTGCGCTTCACCATCATCGATGGCTTCGACGCGCTGGTGACGGGTGGACCCACTCCGGGCAGCGGAGCACCTCCCACCATCGTGCGCACCGGCCGCGTGCTCGCCTCACGTGATGCGCACGAAGTCGAGGCGCTGGGCCGCGCGCTCTTGTCGGAGTTCGCGCCGCGCTGACGACCTGCGAGTCGAGAATTCCCGGACAACTGGTCACCGCGACGCACTCGAGGTGTTGGATCTCCGCGCGTGTCGACGAACGAGTCGGGGCTGATGACGTCGGTGCGCTGCGTGCCGCACACGAAGCGGGCGCCAGCCAGCCGCGCGCGCCAGTCGAGAGAACGGCAGCGGCGTCCGACGGCTCAGCACACGAATCAGTCGAGACAGCGGCGTCCGACGGCTCAGCACACGAATCAGTCGAGAAAGCGGCGTCCGACGGCGCAGCACGCGCGCCAGTCGAGAGAACCGCAGCGGCGTCCGACGGCGCAGGCGTTCGACGGCGCAGAACCGCAGCGACGTCCAGCACAGCACGCCCGCGAGAGGCGCGCGCCGCAGCCTTCGCCCCAACCTCACTGGCCGCGAGCGTGCGACGCCAGCGCGCGAGGCTCTCGCGCTCCTCGGCCTCCACCTCACTCAACAAGTCAGGCAGTCCGACCCTGGGCAGCGCGGCAGCTCGCGCTCAGTCACCGTCTCAGCAGATACCAACGGTGTGAGTCACTCGTCGGCGGACGAGATGCCGAGCCGCCGCAGCATGCGGTGCACTGATTGCCGCGGCAGACCTGCGCGCTGCGCCGCTCGCGTGACCACGTTGTTCGCCGCCTTCAGGTGCTCGAGCAGATACGTCTTCTCGAAGCTCTCGAGCACGCGGTCCTTCGCCTCGTGGTACGGCAACGCGAGCAGCTGACTCGACATCTCAGCGCGCAACTTCGCTCCAGAGGACTCGTCGTTGCCGGCATCGAGATTCTTCCCGAGCGCCCTGGCGATGGAAGCCGCTCCCAGGTCAGGAAACGCCGCCAGCCGCTCGAGCACGTTGCGCAATTCGCGCACGTTCCCCGGCCAGTCATGCCGCGCGAGCATGTCGAGCATCTCGTCGGACAACGGCTGCGCTGCCTTGCTCCGCGACTCGAACAACCGCACCAGCTGCGGCACGTCATCGGGCCGCTCACGCAGCGGGGGCACCCGCACCCGGAACACCGACAACTTGAAGAACAGGTCTTCGCGGAAGCGCCCGGCCTTCACTTCGGCCTCGAGGTCTTTCTGCGTCGACGCCACCACGCGCACGTTGATCTTCGCCGTGCCGCCCACACCCGGCCGTTTGATTTCCCGCGTCTCGAGCGCGCGCAGCAGCTTCGCCTGCAGTGCATTCGACAGCTCGCTCACCTCATCGAGGTACAGCGTGCCGCCTTCGGCCTCTTCGAACGCACCCGGCCGCGCCGTGGGACGCGAGGCAGACACGTCGTGCCCGAACAAGTCGCTCTCCATCAGCGGCTCACTCGACGCGCCCAGGTCCACCACCACGAACGGCCCGTCAGCGCGCGCGCTCTTCTGGTGCACCGATCGCGCGAGCACCTCTTTGCCCGTGCCGGGGTCACCCTCGAGCACCACCGGAGAATCGGTCGGCGCGGCGCGCTCGAGCACCGCGAACAAACGACGCATCACCAGCGAGCGCCCCAACGTCTCACCGAAGCGCTCATGCGGAGACAGCGGCCACTGAATCTCGGTGCGTTCCGGCTCGAAGCGCAATTCCGTGCGACCGACCGTGATGCGCACCTTGTCCGAGATGCGCCCGTCCATCACCTGCACGCCCTCGAGGTGCACGCCGTTGGTGCTTCGCAAGTCACGCAACCGGTACCCACCCGGTCCACCGGTGAGCTCGAAGTGCCGACGCGAGACCGAGGTGTCGGTGAGCCGCAGCTGACATGACTCGTCGCTCCCGACGACCACCGCCTGGCCTTCCAGGACCACCTCTTTGCCCTTGTCGGGGCCCTTGGTGACGGTCAGCCGGGCGCGCGGAAAACGCGCCATGTCGGCATGAAGGACTTCGGTCATCTGATCGAGCGCCATGTGTGCGCGAACCTACTCGTGTGGCTCGGTTTGAGGCCTTGGAAAGCGTGCGACGCCCTGCGCCATGGGGTTGAATACAGGACAGGTGGGCCCGTCTGATCGCCCGTCTCACACCTCGGCAACGAAGCGAAGAGGACCAAAATGAAGCCACTCAAGACCGTCGTGATGTTCGCTGCGCTCGGCCTGCTCGTCAGCGGCTGCTACGTGCGTACCTACCCGCGGACGACGCGCGTAGTGACGACCACGACCTGCGACCCGCGCTATCCGTGCTCGAACACGTATTATTGGGATGAGTGGCGCGGCTGCTACGTCTTCTACGACGGCTACCGCTACTACGACGCGCTCGGCACGCCGGGGACCTACCCGCTCCCGCCGCAGAACATCGTCATCACCTACCCGCCGTCGAGCTACGTGCCGCCGTCGTATTACGTGCCAGCCGCCAACACGTACACGCCGCCGCCGCGCTACCAGTCCGCGCCGCCGAACTACCACACGGCGATTCCCATCAACTGGCACACGGCTCCGCCGCGCTACGGGAATGGCTACAACGGGAACAACTACGGCAATAACTACGGCAACAACGGGTACAACAACCCGCCGCCGCCGACGAGCAGCGGCTACCGCCCGCCTCCGCCTCCTGCGCCGAACACCTACGGCAACAACACCGGTGGCTATGTCCCGCCGCCGCCGCCGAACTCGTACGGCAGCAACAACCCGCCTCCGCCGTCGACCGGTGGCTACCGCCCGCCCCCGCCTCCTCCGTCGAACACCGGTGGTGGCTACACGGTCCCGCCGCCGAACACCGGCAGCAGCGCCTCCGCGCCTCCGCCTCCGCCTCCGCCGTCGAACACGGGCGGTGGGTACACGGTGCCGCCGCCCAACACCGGCTCGGGCATGGGAGCGCCGCCTCCGCCTCCGCCGTCGGGTAACTCGGGCACGTCGGTCGGTGGTGCGCCTCCGCCTCCTCCGCCGTCGAACAACGGCTACGTCGCCGCGCCGCCTCCGGCTTCCATCTCGCCGAACAACGGCAACGGCGCGTACCTCCCGCCTCCTCCGCCGGCGAACAACAACCGTCCTCCGGTGACTGGCACCTACGTTCCTCCGCCTGCGCCGCCTCCGACTGTCGGTGGCACATACAACCCGACGCCGTCGGGTCAGGGTCAGCCGGTGCGCCCGGGCTTCACGACCAGCACGTACAACACGCCGGCGCCTGCTCCGGCTCCCGCGCCTGCGCAGCTGAACGTTCCCGCGCGTCCGTACTACGCGCCGGCGCCTTCGAACCCGGCGCCGTACACGGTGAACCCGAGCGTGCCGAGCGCGCCGCCTCCTGCGCCTGGACCGATCAAGAAGACCACCACGGGTCCGGCTCCGGCTCCTGCGCCGGGTGGCATGCGTCCTCCGCCGCCTCCGGGTCGCTGAGCGTCTTCAGTTCGAAGTCGTGAAGTGCGAAGGCCCGCTCCGAAACGAGCGGGCCTTTTCGTTGCGGGGCCGAGCTTCGTTCGGGATTCGTGCTAGGTCCGGCGCCCTTCGAACTCAGGGGGCCTCACCGATGAAGCGCGTCTTCGTGTCGTTCGTGTCGTGTCTCGCCGTCACCGCTCACGCCTCGGGCTTCTATTTCGGCGACAACGGCTCGAAGGCGATGATTCAGGGCGGAGCCTTCACCGCTCAAGCTGACGACCTCACCGCGATGGCGCACAACCCCGCGGGCCTCGCGCAGCAGCAGGGCTTCTCGTTTCTCGCCGACATTCAGCTGCTGCGGCACGACGTGACGTACCTGCGCCAGGACCCGGGCTTCGACCCCGCGGCGCCGAGCTCGCTGATCAACACGGTGTCGAGCCAGAAGGACCCGTACATCCTCCCGTACTTCGGTCTGGGCTACGGCTTTCAGCTCTTCGGCCGGCAGGCGAACGTGAGCCTCGGGCTCTTCGCGCCGCCGTCTCAGGGCCACTACGTGTTCGCGCAGCCGAACTACACGAAGAACGAGGCGGGCACCGCGTACGTCGAGAACCCACGCAAGTTCGCGCCGCAGCGCTACGCGATGATCAGCAACGACATCATCATCGCGTACCCCACGCTCTCGCTCTCGTACGAGGTGCACAAGATGCTGCAGGTCGGTGTCTCGGCGCAGCTGACGGTGTCGAACTTCAAGCAGGTGCAGACGCTCTACGGCGGCGACGCGCTCGGCCTGAACCCGATGACGCAGCTGCAGGAAAACCCCGACTACGACGCCACCGTGTCGATCGACTTGCCGGGTCAGGTCGGCTTCACCGGCGTCATCGGGCTGCTGTTCAAGCCCACCGAGTGGCTGCAGTTCGGAGCGTCGGTGCGTCCTCCGGTGCCCTTCCGCGCGCGCGGAAAGATCACCGTCGAGCTCTCGGAGTTCTTCAAGAACAGCGGCGCGACGGTGACCGGTGACACCGCGACGCTCGCGATGACGCTGCCGCTCGAGATTCGCTTCGGAGCGCGCGTCATGCCGATGAAGAACCTCGGCATCAACGCCGACTTCGTGTTCCAGGGTTGGAACTCGGTGGATCAGCTGCTGCTCACTCCGGAGAACTTGCAGGTCACCGTGATGGGCAACTCGAGCACCATCGCGCCGTTCGCCGTGAAGAAGAACTGGCTGCCGACCTTCAGCGCGCGGCTCGGCGCGACGTACCGCATCTTCACCGCTGGGGCGTTCGGCGTCTCCGCGAGCGCGGGCGTGTTGTTCGAGACGGGCGCTTCGCCGGCGAGCACGTATTCGGTGGACTGGACCCACCCCACGCGCTTCATCTTCACGGGAGGTGTGACGGGTCACCTCGGGCCCATCGACGTCATCGTCGGCATGATGGGAACGCCGACGCAGACGACGGTGATTGGTGCCGCGGGAGATCCGAACACCAGCATCGTGCAGCGCGGTCAGACCAACCCGGAGTCGGCTCCGGCGTACGTCGGCAACGGCATCTACACGTCAGGCGGGTACGGCGTGATTCTCGGCCTGCGCGGGAATTTCGGTGGTGGCGCGAAGCCGCCGGCGGAAGAAGTGAAGCCCGTCGAGAAGCCGGTGGAGACGAAGCCGGCTGAAGAGACGAAGCCTGCGGAGACTCCTGCTCCCGCTGAGACGGCTCCGAGTCCGGCGCCGAGCAACTGATCAGCTCACGCTCCCTCACCCCGACCCTCTCCCCGAGGGAGAGGGAGTTTCTCTATCGGTTCGTCACATGGCGACGCGGAGAGTGATCAGCGTCACTTCCGGATCCGAGTTGATGCGCGGCAGACGCGTGCCGCTACCGAAGCCGAGCCCGCGATTCACGTAGAGCTGATTGCCGCGCACGCGATACGCGCCGCGGTACCAGGGCTGGCCGACGCCGCGGAAAATACCCTGCGTGAGCTTCGGCACGTCCCACTGGCCGCCGTGCGTGTGACCCGAGAGACACAACACGTCTTCCCACGCCGGCAACTTCCCCGCGGCCGACGGCGTGTGCGTCAACACCAGTCGCGATGACTTGCCCGCGCCTTTGTACGCCGCGCCCACGTCGTCGTGACCCGTCGTGCTGTCGTCCACGCCGATGACGTTGAAGTCCACGCCCTTCAAGCGCAGCGCGGTGTTCTCGTTCTGCAACACGCTGACACCGATGCGCTCGAGGCCGTCGTGGAGCTCGTCGGGACCGCTCCAGTAGTCGTGGTTGCCGAGCACGGCGACGCGCGGCGCTTCGAGTGGCTCGAGCAACTGCGGCACGCGCTGGAGTGGATCTCGTCTGCTCGTCACGAAGTCGCCGGTCAGCACCACGAGGTCGGGTCGAAGCTCGTTCACTTCGCGGACGGCGGAGATGATGCGCCCATCCGGCACGCCGTGACCGATGTGGAGATCAGACAGCTGCACCACGCGCAGCCCATCGTGCGCGGGATCGAGCGAGTGGAGGAACACGTCTACCTCCGCGCACTCGAAGTACTCGTTGGCGATCACCTTCCGCTCGCGACGCGCCGCCGCCCGCGCCGTCAGCGGAGCAATTCCCCCAGCAGCCATCGCCGAGAAGCCCTCGAGAATGCGGCGTCGTGTCAGTCGGGGCATGCAGGGCTTTCCGTAACGAGGCTCGAACCGCGTGGCAGAACTCCCCTGTCCGAACAGTGACCGATGTGTGCTGATTCCCGCACCGGTCGCGGTCAGCCACGTGCATTGTGCAGATGGACGACACACACGCGGCTTCACTTCCGGGCCTTTTGCTCGCTGGTAGACGTGCGCGACGTCCTACGACGTCACGTGACTCAACCCGGCATACTCGCCGCTCGTTTCCCTACCTCACGGCGTCGCCCCAGGGGGGCTTCATGAAACTGCGCATCGCCTTGTCGTGTTGTCTGGCTCTCGCCGCGTGTTCGCGCGACCTCGAGCTGCCTGATCCACCACCCACCACCGCGTTCCTCACCGGTCGCGTGGTCGGAGCCGTGCCGGGCACCGCCGTCAGCGCCCCGCTCGCCAACGTGCAGGTCACGCTGCTGAACACCAACATCAGCGGCACGACCGACGAACGCGGGAACTTCGTGCTCGGTCCGCTCCCCAGCGGCACGTTCCGCGTCTTCTTCTCGACGAAGCTCGCGACGGGCACGCGGCAGCGCATCATCAACAACGTCAGCGTGCGCACCTCGCTCACCAACAACCTCGGTGACGTCTCGCTGCAGGAAAACGCGCTGCTCACCGGCCGCTCGCTGATTCAGGGGCGCACCAGCGGCAACATCGGCATCACCATCTTCTCGCCCGGCACCGACTACGTCACCACGTCGGCCGACAACGGCGGCTACCTGCTGAGCAACCTGCCCGAGGGCTCGATTCGCGCGACGGCGTGGCGACCGGGCTTCACGCCCGCGACCACCACCGACATCGACTTGCAGGGCGGCGTCGTCACCAGCGCGGTCGACCTCATCCTCGAGCCCGAACTGATGTCCGCTCCCGCCGGCTCCATCATCGGCTCGGTCACCGTGCTCGGCCGCGAAGACTTCTCGGGCGTCACCGTGAAGGCCATCTCCGCCACCACGCGTGAGGTCCGCGCGACCGTCTCGACCGATACCGAAGGCCGCTTCACGCTGCCGAGCCTCGCGTCGGACCTCTACGTGGTCACCGTCGAGCTGACGGGCTACCCGAGCGCGCGCATCCCCAACCTCGCGGTCGCCGGCGGCGTGCAGCTCGAGCTCGAGCCCATCGTGCTCGCCGTGCAGAACAGCGGCAACACGGGCACCGACAACCCCATCGGCGGTCCGTCGGGCCCGCTCTTCAACCTCGACGGCGGCGTCACCCAGCCCGACGGCGGCGACGAAGACGGCGGAGCCATCGGCGCCGAGTGCACCATCGACAACGAGTGCGCCTCAGGGCGACTGTGCATCAACAACCGCTGCATCGGCTGCTCGGTCAACGTGCAGTGCCGACCCGGCTACTCGTGCCAGGCCGGCGATTGCGTGCGCGACTGCATGAACAACGACGAGTGCCCCAGCGGGCTGGCGTGCATCGCCGGCGCGTGCGTGGGCTGCATCACCTCGTCTGACTGTCGCGACTCGGCGCTCATCTGCAATTCGCAGCAGCGCTGTGCGCAGTGCACCTCGCGCACCGAGTGTCCCGTCGGCAAGGCGTGCCTCCCCACGGGCTGCGGCGACTGCATGAACGACCTCGACTGCGGCGCGGGCGCCATCTGCGAGCAGGGCGTGTGCACCGCGGGCAACTGCCACGGCAACACCGACTGCGCGCCCAACGAAGCGTGCGTGGGCCGCATGTGCACCGGCTGCGCGAGCGACTCGCAGTGCCGCACCGGTCAGCTGTGCATCAACAACGCGTGCGTCACCGGAAACTGCCGCTCGGTGCTGGAGTGCGGCACGGGTCAGGTCTGCCAGGGGAACCAATGCGGTCCGTGCGCCAACGACATGCAGTGCGGCACGGGTCAGCTGTGTCTCCCCGGCACGAACGGCCTGCGCTGCACCGCCGCGACCTGCCGCGTGAACGGCGACTGCACCGGAGCGAGCGCCGGTCTGCAGTGCGTGAACAACTCCTGCCAGCCGTGCGGCACCAACACCCCGTGCGGCAGCGGCCAAATCTGCAACGCGCAGGGCCGCTGCGTGGTGGGCGATTGCTTCACCAACCTCGACTGCACGGGAACGAAGGCGGGCTGGGCGTGTCTGGGCGGCAACTGCACGCCGTGCGGCACCAACGCCGACTGCGGCGCGAGCGGCTACGTGTGCGACCAGGGCCTCTGCCGAGTTGGCAACTGCGTGTCGCCAACTGACTGCGCGCTCACCGGCCAGCTGTGCGTGAACAACGCGTGCGTCGGCTGCGGCGCGATGAACCCGTGCCCCTCGGGCCAGGTGTGCGATTCCGACAGCCTGTGCCACCCCGGCAACTGCATCGTCACCGCCGACTGCCCGGCGATGTCGAACCTGGTGTGCGTCAACCGCTTCTGCAGCGCGTGCACCACCGACACGCAGTGCGGCTCGGGGAAGTTGTGCATCGGCGGCCAATGTCGAGTTGGCAACTGCCGGTTGCCATCTGACTGCTCGGTGGCGGGCCAGATCTGTGCGGCGAACACGTGCTCGTCGTGCACCACCAGCACGCAGTGCGGCTCCGGCCAGATTTGCGACGTCGATGGGCTCTGCCACACCGGCAACTGCGTCAGCGGCTCGGTGTGCCCCGGCAATCAATTGTGCGTGAGCAACGTCTGCACGCCGTGCGCGATGGACACGCAGTGCCTCGGCACGCAGATTTGCTTCAACGGCGGCTGCATCACCGGCAACTGCCATTCCGACGCTGACTGCAGCTCGGGCACGCGCATCTGCGACCAGGGCACGCACGCCTGCCGCTCGTGCAGCAACCCGGGCACGGTCAATTCGCTCGACTGCGGAGGCTCAGGCCGGGTGTGCGACCTCGGTGGCTTCTGCCGCACCGGCAACTGCCTCACGACCTGCAGCGGTGGCCTGGTGTGCGTGAACTTCAACTGCACCACGTGCACCACCGACAACCAGTGCGGCTCGGGCCAGCTGTGCGTGAACAACGCGTGCAAGAACGGCAACTGCCACGGCACCGGAACGGACCCCAACATCGACTGCGCGGCGACCAACGGCGTGTGCGTGGTGACGGTGCCCAACAACACCTGCGTCGGTAACTGCCGCGGCAACGCCGACTGCGCAGCGACGGGCTTCTGCAACACCACCACGCACTTCTGCGGCGCGTGCACGGCCGCGGGTCAGTGCGGCCCGGGCAAGGTGTGCGGCACCGGAGGCATCTGCGTGACCGGCCAGTGCTCCCCGCTCGAGCCGAACTGCGCGGGCAGCGAGTCGTGCGTGGGCAACACCTGCATGCAGGTCGGCCCCAGCGCACAGGCTGACGGCGGCGGGTACACCAACCCTGGTGTGTTCTCGCTGAGCCAGCGTGCGCCGATGGTGCTGTCCGGAAACAACACGCTCTATTTCAGCGCGTACGAGAGCTCCGCGCCCACTGGAACAGGCGTGTACGTCACCGCGCTCGAGCCCAACTTGAGCGTGCGCTGGCGCATTCGCTCGGGAACCAACGCTGCGACGAAGGACAACTTCGCTGGAGCGGGCATCGTCGTACCGGCACCGGGCTTCCCCAACAACGAGCTGTTCGTGACCACCGATGGGAACAACGGCTTGGCGGCCATGGCGCACCGCTCCGACACCGGCGCGACGGTGTGGACACTACCCGCCGTTGGTGTGTTCGGTGCGACGTTCGCGACCGGCCTTGCCAACGGCATTCCGCAAATCGCGTGGCTCAGCGGCAACGTCGTGGGGTGGATGCGCACCGACGGAACGCACCCGCGCTCCGCGACGCTGACGCCGGGCTGCGGGTTCCTCGCCTTCACCTTCGGCACCAACGGCATCTACGCGGTGTGCGCGGAGGGCGTGTACCTCGTCGACCCGGTGTCGGGCGCGGTGAAGGTGGTGCCGCACAATGGAAACCCGGGCCTGATGCTGCCCAACGGTTTCCCCACTGGCGTCGCGGCCATCTGGCGCCCGCCCGACAACTACGTCACGCGCGGCGTCGACGCGGGAATCGTCAACTCGGACATCGTCATCTATTCCGGGTCGCGGAGCATGGCCCCCGCCATCACCCTGATGCTCGCAGTTCGCGTGCCCGATGATTGGGTGACCAACCCCACCTCGACCTCGACGTGGACGTTGTGGGCCAACAGCACCATCAACGCCAACACCACGCCCACGGCCATCGACTCGACGGGTGCGCTGTATCTCCACAATGCCGGGGCGCAGTTCTACAAAATCAACGTCTACGACGGCTCGGTCATCGCCGCGTCGGCGCCCAACAACATCGCCACGCTGTGGAACGTCGGTGCCAACGGCCAGCTCATCTCGACGACCGCCGGTCAGCTCGCCGGCTACTTCATCGGCGATGGTCAGACTGCGCCCGCGACTCCGGTGTGGACGTTGCCGTCGACGCCAGGCACGTACCCGAACCTCACGCCGACCTTCCAGGCAACGAGCACCAACTTTGGAAACCTGCTCGCGTTCCAGGGCACGGCGACGCCCAACCAGTATGTGTTGCGCTCGCTCGCTCCGGCGCCGACTGCGCCGTCGTTCGTGCCGACGTGGCCCGCGTGGTCGCAAGGTGGCGACGCGCAGAACCACAACACGGCGCCGGCGTACGAGTGCACCAGCAACGCGCAGTGCGCTTCCAACGAGACGTGCATGCTCGGGCGCTGCGGAGGCACGTGCCGCGACGCGACGCAGTGCCCCGCGGGTCAGGGCTGCTCGATGGTGAGCTGCCAGGCGTGCACCAAGGCCTCGCAGTGTCGCTCGGGTGAAGTGTGCTGGGCGGGAACGTGTCAGGCGTGCACGGGCATGAACTGCTGCAGCACCAGGCCGACTGCACGCCGGGCAATTTCTGCCAGGCGGGCCAGTGCCGCTCGCAGCCGCAGAGCGGAGTGCCGGGTGCGTTCGGGCTCCCGAGTGCGACGTCGCGGTCGAGCACCATCATCACGGTCGCTCCTGATGGAACGACGTACGTCGCCGACAACAACGGCTCGGCGCAGCCGTTCTGGAGAGCGGTGACGCCGGGCGGCGCGGTGGCCTTCACGACGCCCGTCGTGCCGGTGGGCCTCAACTCGCGCGACCCGATTCTGATGGTGGCCAACACCGGCCCGACGACCAACGCCATCGTGCACGGCGCGTCGAGCCAGAGTCTGTACTGGGGGCCGACGTCGAGCTCGTTCGGCTCGTGGACGAGCGCGAGCTACGCGTCGGTGTTCGGCTCGAGCTTCTTGCGCATCGCGCAGGGCATGTCGTCGGCGACGGGCTCGTCGAAGCCGGCCATCTTCGCGACGGCGACGACCAACGTGTCGCCGAACTTCGTGCTCGGCATCGACGCCGCGCTCTCGTCAGCGGGCGGCGCGAACGCGGGTCTGTTGTGGAGCGCCAACCTCGGGACCTGCAACGTGCAGGGTACGGGCACGCAGCAGGAGCACTTGATGGTCGGCTCCGACAGCACGGTGTACGTGTGGTGCAGCGACGGCACGTTGACGGCGTGGGCGGCTGACGGCGACACCACGACGGGTCCTGTGCCGCGCGCGGGCCTGCTCAAGTGGCGCACGGCGGCTCCGAGCTGGGGTGGAACGGCGGCCGGCAGGCCGGCCATCGGCAAGACGATGACGGGCGACGTCATCTACCTGCCGCGCAGCCTGACCAACGTCGGTCTCGCCATCATCAACACCGCGACGGCGTTCAACGGCTCGGCGCCCGTCGAAGTGAACGTCGACGCGACGAGCGGAGTGCTCACCAACTCCGCGGGGCAGGCCATCGTGTTCGGCCAGGTGTCTCCGCGTGAGGTGGCCGTCGTGAATCCCAACGGGAGCATCGCGGTGAGCGACAAGGTCACGTGGAGTCCGCTGCGTGGGCCGGGCGCCGTGCTGACCGCCGACAACCTGCTCGTGATTCCCGAGGTCAGTCGCGTGAGCGCGCTGTTGGTGAGCTCGACGCAGCTGGTGCCGCTCTTCAGCGTGAACGGCGTGGGCAACCTCGCGACTGACTCGAACACCGGCGTGTACGTGCTCTCGACGTCGCAGGTCGCTGGCGGGTTGCTCGGGTTCGATCATCTGCCGATCAGTGGCTCGCCTCCGA
>JAEUJS010000573.1 GCA_016792935.1 Archangium sp.
CCTTCCGACGTCTTCGCGGTCCACGTGATCAGCCACTTCACCTTGCCATTGCAGCCGACGAGCGTGGTGCTGGTGACCTTGTCTCCGGTGCGCGGGGGCGGCAGCGGCTCACCGCCGTCGGGGTTGGGAATGGGCTGGGCGTTGGGATCAGCGAGCTGATCGGTGACGGACTTCTTTGAGGCGGCCTGGCCAGCAATCGTCGTCGCCGCGAAGCCGTCTTTTCCGAGCACGTCGACCATCTGCTGCACGCACGCCTTCGCCGGCCGCTGGGGGTCGACGGGCCACACGGTGATCGCCATCACCGCTCCGGACTCGGGCTCGTCCCACTGAATCGAGTTCTCTTCCGGCTCCGACTTCTGCCAATCGACCGGGCCCTTGAACGTCAGGCCGCCGAGCGTCACCTTGCCGAGGCGATCGACGGCGCCGGTGGTGAGCGTCAAGACAATCGCGAGCGCGATCATTGTTGGGCCTCCATGATTTCGAGGAACGGATTGAAATAGTCGGGCGCCTTTTCGACGACGCCATCGAGGCCCTTGCCGCCGGTCTCAGCGCGCTTCACGTCACCGAAGTGGCCGCGACCGATGGCCGCGATCATTCCGTCCTTGTGACATTCGCGGAGCAGCTCCATCGCCTTGCCGAACACGAAGCGCGCGCGGTTGGCGATCTTGCCGTCTTCACGCACCGTGAATTCTTCGTCGATGCCCCGCGCCGCGCGGTGGATGTAGCTCGCAGACTTCAAGGCGACGTACCGATCCGCAAGCAACGGCGTGTGCATCGCTTCCGTCATCATGCCGAGGAGCTGAATGCCCTGCCGCGTCCACACCGCGACCAGATCGGCCATCACGTCGTACGCGTGGCTGAAGAAGATGTCGGTCTCTTTGTGCTTGGTGGGCGGCATGTACTTGAGCGGAGCGTCGGGGAAACACCGACGGACGAGCATCGCCTGCGACAATTCGAGCAGAAGCGTGTCCGGACGGTGGGGATCGATCTCGTAGGAATGACCGATGCCGAGCTGCCAGTCCTGAATGCCGGCGCGCTTGGCGAAACACTCGTTGATGAACTGCGAGGCGATCACGGTGTGCGCCGCGTCGTACGCGTCGGCGGTGGTGATGTAGTTGTCTTCGCCGGTGTTGATGATGATGCCGGCCATCGCGCAGATGCGACGGCTGAAGTACTGATCGATGAACGTGCGGCGCATGTTGATGTCGCGGAACAGGATTCCGTACATCGAGTCGTTGAGGAGCATGTCGAGCCGCTCCCACGCCGCCATGAAGGCGATCTCGGTCATGCACAGACCCGACGAGTAGTTCGTCAGCTCGACGTAGCGCTTCAACTGCCGCGACTCGTCGTCGAGCGCCTCGCGCATGATGCGGAAGTTTTCCTGCGTGGCGTAGGTGCCGCCGTAGCCCTCGGTGGTCGCTCCCTGCGGGACGTAGTCGAGCAGCGACTGCGCGGTGGAACGGATCACGGCGATCACATCCGCTCCGGCCTGAGCGGCGGCGCGCGCCTGATCGACGTCGTCGAAGATGTTGCCGGTGGCGACGATCACGTACTTGTGAGGCGCCTGCGCCATCGGGAATTCCTTCTTGAGATCATTGCGCTTGTCGACGCGCGCCTTGAGCTCAGCGACGACGGAACGCGCCTCGGCACGCACCTCGTCACGCAGCTTCTTCTCGTCTTCCGGAGCGAGCGCCTTCAACGTCTCGAGCGGCGCTGTCGTCAGCTTCTCCACCGCGTCGAGCGGAGACGACGCGCCCATGCGCAGCGCGCGGCCGTACCAATACGCCGCGCCCTTGTTGAGCACGCCCGCGGCCTTGAGCCGATCGCACATCAGGTTGACGAGCGGAGCGCCGAGGTTGCCGACGCCGTCGACTCCGAACCAACGCAGGACGGTGCGCTCGACGGAGATCGTGGTGTTCTTGGCGATCAGATCGAAGATCGGATCAGTGATTTCCCGAGCGAGTTGCCGCGCTTCCGCGATCTGCTCGTCGGTGACGAAGAGGCCAGCCATGCGCCCTCCTATATCCGCTGTCCGGGGGCTTTCCACTGCGACGACAACGCTGTAGAGGAGCGCCCGCAGTTTCACCTCACGTTTCACCTCACCAACCAGTTCTGGGAGCTCTCACCGTGGTCATCGTCATCGTCCTTCTCGGACTCACCCTCGCAGTCAGCCTGGCCTTCAACTTCGGCGTCATCGGCGGAGGCGCGAAGCCTTCTGCTCAGGCCGCCGCCAACACCTCGTCGAACAAGGTCGAAGTTCGCACCGACGATGAGCGCGCTCGCAAAGCCGAAGCCGAGCTCGAGAAGAAGGTGAAGGAACTCGGCGAGCTGAAGAAGACGCACTCCGAAGTGAAGGACGAGCTGAAGGCAGCGAAGAAGAAGATCTTCGACCACAAGGAAGGCGACAAGGCTGGCGACGATCTCGCCAAGGCGCGCGCTGAGGTCGAGCGCCAGGCGTCGATCCAGCTGGATTCGACCCGCGCCGAGCTCGCCAACGCGCTCGCCGAGATTCAGCGTCTGAAGACGGACGAGGGCAAGAAGTCGCGCCCGGCTCCGGTCGCTGCCGCGCCGGTCGAGAAGAAGGAAGAGGCGCCCAGGCCGCAGGAAGTCATCACCCGCGTGATCCGCGAGCTGTCTGACGTCGAGAAGGAGCGCATCACCAAGCTCGAGTCGCAGAGCAGCAACGATCGCAAGAAGGCCAACGAGCTCGACCGCGAGCTGAAGTCGCTCAAGGCGAAGCTTGATCGGCACCAGCGCGATTCGAAGCGCGTGTATTCCGACGCCGAGCTCGCGCGCGACAAGTTCCGCGCCGTCGAGATGCGGTTGAACCGCACGATCATGGAGAACGATCTCCTCAAGCGCGCGATCAAGGATCTCGAGAAGAAGTCGGGCCAGGCGGCCGGTTCGCTCGAGCTGACGGCGGAAGAAATCGCCACCAGCGACGCGTCGATCAAGGCCAAGCACAAGGCTGAAGACGCGGCTGAGGCTGAGGCGCGCGCGAAGTTGGAAGCGGCTCCGGCGACGCACCTCGAAGAGGCTCCCGCGGCGGCTCCTGCGGCTGAGGCGGCGGCTCCGGCTGCGGCGCCTGAGGCTGCTCCGACCGCTCAGGCGTAAGGGACTTCTCCCTCACCCTGACCCTCTCCCCGAGGGAGAGGGGAAAGTCACTTCAGTTTTTCCCGACCTCGGCCGCGACGATGCGGTCGAGGTCTTCGTATTTCGAGACCCCGGTGTAGCCGATGACCGGCTTGCCACTGCGCGCGAACAAGATGCGCGTAGGCAGCTCGCGAATTCTTCCGAACGCCGTGTTGCCCGCGCGAATGCGATCGTCGGCGACCACCAGCGGCGACGTCAGCTTGTAGCCTTCGGCGAACGGGTCGAGCACCTGCCGACCCTCGAGATCCATGCCGACCATGATGTTGGAAAAGCCCTTCTCTCCGTGATCGGACTCGAGGCGCTTCAACACCACCAGCTCGGTGAGACAGGGGAAGCACCACGTCGCGAGGAAGGTGACGAGCACCACCCTGCCCTCGAGCTTCCACGGCTCGAACGGAATGCGACCGGCCGTCTGCTTCGGCAGATCGTTCATGAAGGTGCGGAAGTCGTTGAGCGTGGCGTCGTTCGACTTCACGCAGCCCGCGCCGCCTGATGCGAGACCGGCCAACAGAACGCTGCGACGAGTCAGCACTGTCAGCTCGGCTCGAGTGCCCCAGCAGACACGTCTGCTGATCTGATCGACTTCTGGCAGTTCTTGCACAAGCCGTAGAGCTCCATCTTGTGCGAGGTGACCTTGAAGCCGTGTTTGCGCGCGACGGCATCCTGCATGCGCTCGATCTGATCGTTCTCGAACTCGATGATCGTGCCGCAGCGCGTGCAGATCAGATGGTCGTGGTGATCGCGACCAACCGCGGCCTCGTAGCGCGTCTGGCCGTCTCCGAAGTTGCGCGCGTGGGCGAGCCCGCATTCCGAGAGCAACTTCATGGTGCGGTACACGGTGGCGACCGACACGCGCGGATCGTCCTGACGAACGCGCGCCCACACTTCCTCGACCGAGAAGTGGCCGTGCATGCCGAAGAACGCGTCGATGATCAGATCGCGCTGGCGCGTCGACTTGAGGCCGCGCTCCGACATGTAGCGATCGAGCGTGCGATCGACCTCTTCCCGCTGCGCAGCGGTGATGCTCATGTTGCCGCGCTCCCTCGCCACAACACGAGGGCGAGGCCCTCGTGACTTCGGTTCCGCCTCAGCTCGGCTCGTTCGCTCATGGGAAGGCGGCCCCCCACGCTTCGATCGAGCTGCCGAGATCGTTGCCGTGGTTCAGCTTCACCAACGCCTGATGCGCGGCGGTGCGAACGTCTTGATCGGGATCGTTGAGCGCGGCGATCAACCCCTTCGCGTTGCTGATGTCTCCGCGCCAGCCCAACACTTCGGCGGCCTGCGCCCGCACGCGCGGGTCGGAGTGCACCAACAGCGAATCGGTGGTGCGCACTGGAGCCAGAGGGGCTGCTCCGGGCAACAGCAGCAGCAAGAAGAACAGGGCCGCGAGGAAGATCTGAATGAACGCCTTGAACGGCGAGTACCGACGCGCGGCGACCAGCGCCACCCGGTAGATCGAGAAGCCCAGGCCGAACACCAGGAAGAGCCACGGCGCGAAGCGCGTCAGCGTGGGATCGACGTTGGGAGCGCGCTGCACGTACAACGCGACACCGGCCGACGCGACCAGCAGCGCGTACAGCACGATCGACCAGATCGGCCGCACGCGAACGCCGACGACACTCGGTTCCTCAGCGTCTGGAGTTGATGGCGCGTCTGCTCGCATCGTCAGGGCTCGATCAGGTCAGCAGACGAGTCTGCTGGGGCAATTGACACGTTCCGAAGAGCGCTTATACGCACCGCGGCCCGCTTTGGACACCCGCTTGATTGGCTAACACGATGGATTGGCACCGCAGGCGACACCCCGACGATGTCCCCACGCCCGTGGCGGTGGCGGTGTCCGATTTCTGCCGACGCGCGAAGGCCCACGCACCTCCCGCGTTGGTGCGCGACGCGCTCGCGTTGCTGTCCGATGACGACGACTTCCGCGTGCAGGCGATGGCTGATTCCGAGCCGACCTCGAAGCTGGGCCCGTTCGCCGTGGTCGACGTGATCCTCGGCACCGAAGAGGCCGTCGCCGCGCAGCGTGAAGAGACCGGCTACTACGAGATGGTGCGCAAGATGGCCGAGGAGAACGCGAGCTCCGCGCCTCCGCCTGCGCCGCCGATGCCCAAGCCGGTTCGCCACCCAACGCCGTCGCCCCAGGGGGCTTTGGCATCCGCCCCACGCGTGGTGTCGGTGCGCGCGTCTCCTCCTCCAGCGCCGAAGAAGTCGAAGAAGAAGCTCACGGTCGCCGAGAAGATCGCGCCGCGCAAACGGGACCCCAACGAGAAGCTCGCTGAGCGCCCTGCGCCTCCGTTGCCCGGCACTGCGTTCTTGCCGAAGCGAAACCTGCCGCTCCCGCGTGGGCGCTTCACGACCATCGATCCCACGCGCGCGAGCGTCGAGACGCTCTTCCGCGGTGGAGGCAAAGCCACGCTGCAGACCTTGATCGATCAAGTGCCCAACCGCGTCGCGTTGCTGCGCGCGCTCGAGCAGGGCTACGTCGGCAAGCGCGGCAAGCCGCTGGCGATCGGCGACGTCGAAGATCTCCTCGAAGAGCACGAGCTGTTCGAGCAGATCGAGGTGAAGGAAAAGGAAGGCGTCCTCGCGGCGCTGGTCGAGAACAAGGGCTCGCTGGGCAAGTCGGCGCACGCGGTCGGCATGAACCGCGACGATCTCGAGCTGCTGATCGGCGCGCTGGGGCTCGAGCGCGAGGTCGAAGAGATCCGCGAGCGCTTCATCAAGGAAGCGATGGCCGAGGCCAACCTCGCGCTGCGGCTCGATCTCCTCTTCCGCAACCGCTAC
>JAEUJS010000578.1 GCA_016792935.1 Archangium sp.
GTCCTTCGTCATCGGCGGCAACGGCCGCGTCTCCACCGCGAGCGGGAGCGGCTTTCCCGATGCGACTGTGACCGAGTGCGTGAGCAAAGCGTTCATGACGCTGCGTTTTGCTGCTCCGCCCGATGGAAAGCAGGTGCCTGTGAAGTACCCGCTCGTGTTTCAGCCTTCGAGCTAACCCCGCGGAGCGGCTCACTTGTCGGACCCGCATGAGACAACTGCGCTCATGGACGGTCGAGTTCAAGTTCAAGACACGTGGTTCGACGAGTGCGTGACGCGGCTCTATTCCGCTGCGTCGCTCGCGAAGGGGCCTGACGCCGAGCTGCTGAAGAACGCCGCGATCGCGTTGATGGCAAGTACGGAAGCAGCGACGCGAAGGTCGGTGATCGGGATCATCGACGCGTTGTTGCGCGAGATGCCCGGCTCCGGAGCGATGCCGCTCGAGGCCGCGTGCGAGCTGCGCGTGATGCTCTATGGACTCGCGCGCGGCGGTGGGACGTACGAACCGGTCGCCTCGCACTGAGTTCCTGTCAACGAAGGCGACACGAATTGGAGGCCCCTTTCGGCCGGGCTCACTGTCAACGACGGCGACAGCGTGCGCAGAAGAGGCGGCTGTCGTTGCGCAACGAGGCGCGTGAGGACGATGAACTCGACCGAAGCGCGCGCTGTCGTCGCGCAACAAGGCGCGTGAGGACGATCACTCGTCGAGCCGAAGCGCGTCGCAACGAGGCGCGCGAGGACGACAACTCGTCGAGCCGGAGCTGCGCGAGTTCGTCGCAAATGTCATTCGTCGAGCGGCCGCGGGAGACGAGCAGCTGAGCTCACGCGAGGATCCGAAGAAACTGCACTGAGGGACGGGTGTTTTCCGGGTGACGAGCGCATCGCTCATCGCCTGCGAGCCCCTCGAGCGACGAGCGAAGCTCGTTCGAGTGACGAGGCTTCGATTCTGAAGCGCCAGGCGTGTGGCTCCTTACGGTACTTCCAAGTGCCCTCAGGAGACTCACGCCTCACCATTGAGCCAACTGAGGATCCTCGAGCGAGGCCGAGGGGCACGCGCGCCGTTCGGCACTGCGAACGCACACGCCAGCCACTTCGACCTCAATGCAGTTCCGCGGGCCGTCAGTCGTCGAACAACGCCTCGACGAATTCCTTCGGCTCGAAGGGCCGCAGATCAGCCACCTTCTCACCAACACCGGCCCACGCGACCGGCACCTTCAGCTCGTCACAGATGCCGATGATGACGCCGCCCTTCGCGGTGCCGTCCAACTTGGTGAGCGCGATCGAGGTCACACCGACCGCATCGTGAAACTGCCGCGCCTGCATGATGGCGTTCTGACCGTTGGTCGAATCGAGCACCAACAACACCTCATGCGGAGCCCCGGGCAGCGCCTTGTCGATGACCCGGCGCACCTTCTTGAGCTCTTCCATCAAGTTCAGCTTGGTGTGGAGACGACCCGCGGTGTCCGCGATGACGAGATCCACCTTCGCCTCGACGCCCTTCTTCACCGCGTCGAACACCACGCTCGCGGGATCCGACTCTTCCTTCCCCTTCACCAGCTCCGCGCCCGCGCGCTCGGCCCACACGTCGAGCTGCTCGGCCGCCGCCGCGCGGAACGTGTCGCCCGCCGCAAGCAGCACCTTCTTGCCGTCGGCCTTCGCCTTCGCCGCGAGCTTGCCGATGGTCGTGGTCTTTCCCGCACCGTTCACGCCGACCACCATGATCACGTGCGGCGGACCGCCACCGCCCAGCTTGTGATTCGCGCTGAGCGTCACGATGCGACGCACTTCCTCGCGAATGACGCCCTTCAATTCCGCCGAGCCGAGCGACTTACTCTTCGCCTTCTCGCGCGCGTGTTCCACCAACGCGCTCGCGGTCTTCACGCCGATGTCCGCGGTGAAGAGCACCTCTTCGAGCTCCGCCAGCACGCTCTCATCGACCGGCTTCGCGCCGCCGCCGAACAAGCCGGCCAGCCGCGCCATGAAGCCTTCCTTCTTCGTCTTCGAAAGACCGGCCGCGAGCGTCTGCCCTGCCTCGGCGTCGACCTTGCGCTGCTCCGCCGCCTTCTTCTCGGCTTCGAGGCGCTCCAGCTCGGCGATCTTCCGCTTCTTCTCTTCTTCGACGAGCCGCTCGGCCTCTTCACGCTCGCGCTTCTTGCGTTCCTTCTCTTCGACCTCGAGCGCCTTCTCCGCGCGATACGCGTCCTTCTTCGCGGCTTCGAGATCTTCCTTGAGCTTCGCGTCGCCAGTCGCCTTGCGCTGGGCCTCGAGCTCCGCCGTCTTCTGCCGCGCAGCCTCGAGCTCGGCGCGCTTCTTCGCTTCCTGTTCGGACGGAGGCAGCTCGACCTTTGGGAGCAGATTCTCGGTCTGCTTCTGCTCGAGCCTGGGCTGCAGCTCCTGCGAGTCCTTCTGAAGCTGCGGAGGCGGCGTGACGTCAGGCCCACGGCGCGCGCGCAACGAACGCCGCACGAGCCACACCATGAAGATGGCGACGAGCAGACAACCGCCGCCCCACAACAGCGCGCCGAGATCCGACTCAGCTGCGGGAGGAGGCACCGGCGAAATGTCGGCGAGCAGGAGCCACATCACTGCGCCGGCACGACCGGGAACTTCGCGACGATCAAACGACCGGTGCCATCGTTGGGCACGGCGTCTTTGTTCACGATGGGCAGGCGCTGGTTGCCGGTCGGCTCCCAGAAGCCGAGGAGTAACGACAAGCCACGCACCGGCATGTTCGGCGGAATGGGAATGTCGAACACGTCTTGCACCAACTCCCCAGGCTGCCACTGCGAGGTCGGCTTGCTGCGCGGCGGGTGATCGACGTTCAAGCGATCCACCCGGCCGTCGACGTCTTCCACGTGCACGAAGATGAAGTAGTCCTTGTCGAGCTTCTGCAGGACCTTGAAGTTGAGCGTCACGCGCACCGGCATGCCGGCCAGGCCGCGGCTCGGGTTGATGACGACGTTCTGCAGCTCGATGGCGTCGCCGAAGTTCGCGCCGCTCTTCACTTCAGCGGGAGGCGCCGGCGTCAACGCGGCAGGCGTCGGCTGCGTACCACCCGCGACGGGCGGCTCGACGATGCACCCCGCGCCACAGACTGCGAGCAAAGCGATGATCAATCTCTTCACGCTGCGGCTTCTACACATTCCCGACCGGCAACGTCACCGTGAACGTCGTGCCCTTCCCCACTTCGGACTGGAGCCCCAATTCGCCGCCGTGCTGCTTCACCAGCGACTCCACGATGGCGAGGCCCAGACCCGTCCCCTCCTTCTTGGTGGTGAAGAGCGGCTCGAACACCCGCGCGCGCGTGGCCTCATCCATCCCCGCGCCGTCGTCGCGCACGTGCACCTTCACTTCTTTGCTCGCCGTCTCGACCGTCACGCTCACGGCTCCCGCGCGGCCCGTCGGAATCGCCTCGACGCCGTTCTGAATCAGGTTCACGAAGATCTGCCGCAGCTTGTCGCGCGAGCCACCAGGCTGCGGAGCGCCTTCAGGAACGCTCAGCGTCACCCTGGTCGTCTCGGGAACGCGCACCAACGACACGCACTCCTCGAGCAGCCCCTTCAACTCGACGGGCGTTCGCTCGAACGGCGCATCACGCGTGTAGTCGAGGATGTCGGTGACGATTCGCCGTGAGGCAGCGACCTCGCGTTCCGCGAGCGAGAGCGGCTCGGCAATGTTGTCCGTCAGCGCCCCGGCTTTCTCGAGTCGACGGCGAAGGACGAAGACCGCGTTGGCGATCGCCGCGAGTGGATTGCGCAGATCATGTCCGACGGCGGCGGAGAGTTGTCCCAACGCCGCCAACTTCTCGGAGCGCGAAGTCTGAATCAGCAACTCCATGCGCCGCTCGCGCTCGTACGCCAGCACCGACGCGATGAGCGCGAGGAGCACCACCGCCGAGACGCGCGCGCCGATCGAGACTCCCGCCTCGGCCTGCAGCATGACTTCCCAGAACGAAGCTGACGCCGCGGTGACGTAGATCTGCCAACGCGTGGTCGAGAGCGCCGCGATGCCGAGCAGCAACGCGAAGAGGCCCATCGAGAAGCCGGCGACGCCAGACGGAGACGGTGTCGAGTCGTATTGCGCGCGTTGCACCACGTACACGAGCGGCATGTCGATGAACGCCGGAGCGAGCGTCAACCACACGCCGACGCGCTCTCCCAATCGCGTCGCGAAGAAGACCGCAGCCGAGAAGCCGAGCCACGTGATGAGCGCCCAGGGATTCGTCTGCCACTTCGGATCTCCCAGGAACACACCGAGCACCAGAAACAGCGCCGCGAAGAACGCCAACGCGATGAAGCGCACGAGGTGCGTGCGCCGCGCGTTGAGCAGCCGCTCCGCGATGATCGCGCGAGCGATCCCCTCTCCCTCGGGGAGAGGGTCAGGGTGAGGGAGCGTCACTTTCCGCGCCGGTTCATTCCGAGTCGACCGACCTGCAGCACCACGCGCAACAACCGCTCGGGCTCGAAGGGCTTGGCGAGCACCATCACCAACTCACTCGCGCCCGGCATGGTGGGCTTCACTTCATTCGGAGTGCCGGTCAGCAACACGCAGTACGGCGTGGGGTTCAGCTTCGTCTTCAACGCGGCGGCGAACTCCGCGCCGGTCATGTGCGGCATCTTGTAGTCGGTGACGATGACGTCGAAGTTCCCCTTCACCGCCAGGTCGAGCGCGGTCCACGGCGCGTCACTCACCGTCACCTCGCAGTCGTCGGAGAGCAGCAGCTTCAAGCTCTCGAGCACGCCGGGATCATCGTCGACCACGAGGACACGAGGTTGGCCGGTAGACATGGGGAACAGGGTTCTACGAAAGGGCCCATGCGATCGGTTTCCCCCAGCAGCGAGGCTGCTGATCTGTCTTTCACCCGTCAGCCCACACGTTTGGTGAGCGTGTGCTAGTTCAGAAAATGGTCGGAGCAGCCTGGATGAACGCCGGTCACTGCAGGACGGGGTGGCGGGAGGAAAGTCGGGGCTCCACAGGGCAGGGTGCTGGTTAACGGCCAGTCGGCGTGAGCTGCAGGAAAGTGCCACAGAAATCAGACCGCCTCTCCCGCAAGGGAAAGGTAAGGGTGAAACGGTGGGGTAAGAGCCCACCGCGCTCCTGGTGACAGGGGCGGCACGGCAAACCCCACCCGGAGCAAGAGCCAATAGGGGAGCGTCGACCTCGAAAGGGGAAGACAGGACGGCCCGTCCCACGCTCTCGGGTTTGCTCGCTAAGGACGTAGCGAGGGCGGCGGCAACGTCGCCTCTGGATGAATGTTCATCGCCCGGGCAACCGGGAACAGAACCCCGCTTACAAGGCTGCTCCGACCGTTTCCTTCCCGCAGCCAGCGCGAGCTACATGCGCTCTTCGATGGCCCGGTTGCTCATCTCATCGGCAGCGCGGTTCATCTCGCGCGGCACGTGCACCAGCTTCACCCGCTCGAACTCGTTGAGCAGCTTCAGCACTTCTTCGTACAGCGGCCGCAGCGTCGGCGACTTCACCTGGTAGCGCCCGCCGAGCTGCCGAATCATCAACTCCGAATCGGCGAACACCTCGACCTCGCGCACGTTCAGTTCGCGCGCGCGCTTCAGCCCGATCAACATGCCCATGTACTCGGCGTAGTTGTTCGTCTGGTGCCCGAGGAATTTGCCGAGCCGGTCCACCACCTGTCCTGACGGCTCGACCAGCACGGCTCCAGCGCCCGCGGGTCCGGGATTTCCGCGCGCGGCACCATCGGAATAGAGGCGCAGCCGCTGCCACTGCGGCGACTGATCTTCCTCGACCGTTCCGCCTTCGAGCAGCGTCGCGGCCTTCTCCATCGCGCGCTGCAGCTGGACGCGGGTGAGCTGCGGAAACGCGCCGAGCGTCGAGAGGAGCGGCTCTTCGCGCGCGATGAAACGCAGCACCGCGCCATGGAGCGCTTTGCCCGTGAGCTTCTTGTCGTCAGAGGAGCCAAAGCCCCTGGGGGCGACGGCGTTGGGGGGAGACGAACCGGCCACCAGCTTTCGGCTGCGCGTGGCCATGCGTCAGGAACCGTCGCTTACTTCGGCGCGGCGGCGGGGGCCCGGTCCTCGAGCACTTCGGCCGCGTAGATCATGCGCGTGCACGACGGGCAGGTGTCGATGCCGCGCGACGCAACGAGCGTGTTGAAGCGCTGCGCCGGAATGTTCATGCGGCAACCCGAGCACGTGCCCGGCGCGTTCACCGCCACCATGGCCGGCATGCGCTTCTTGCGAACGCTGTCGTACTGGCGGAGCAGCGTCGAATCGACGGCCTTGGCGGCATCAGCGCGCTTCTCGTCGATGACCTTCACCTGGGCCTCGACCTCGGCCAGCTTGGTGCGGAGCACCTCGATGCGCTCGACGAGATCCTTCGTCTTGCCGGTGAACTCGCCTTCCTTCGTCTTCACCACGTCGCGCGCGATGATGATCTGCTTGCCGAGCTCCTGAACGTCTTCGCTCATCGTCTGCTGGCCCTTCTTCGCGATGTCGATTTCGCGGGCCAGCGCGGAGTACTCACGCGTGCTGCGTTGTTCAGAGAGGCGCGCTTCCCACTTCCGCACCTTGTCGCGCTCTTCGGTGATGGTCTGCTCGAGCGTTCGCTTCTGCGTCTCGAGCTGGTCCAGCTTGGTGCGCTCTGCGTCGACCGCTGCCTTCGCCGTCGCCAACTGCTTTTCCAGCTCTGCCATCTCACGCGGGTACGCCTCCGCGTTCTTCTTCAAGGCCGCGATGTCGAGGTCGACTTTCTGCAGCGCCGAGAGAGCCAGCAATTTGTCCCGCAAAACTTCCTCCAAGCCGAAAAGACCGAATCCAGCAGCCACTGCTGCTGCGGGAAACGAATCGGCCTCTACCTGAACTCCACATGCCGATCCAACACTTACGCGGACGTGTTCACCGCGAGTGCGGGCGGGGCTCACACGACACCTCTGTCAGAGACGTGGCACCCGAACGACTGGTGTGTGGCCGCACATCCACTCCAAGAGTGGGAAATCGAAAGAAACCATCGCGCGTTGAATGCCGTACCGGCTGGCAAGCACCTTGCTCATGAGGCCGGAGTGAACAAGTGGGGAGGCACCATGGGACGCAACAAGCAAACGCCGCGGCCCCGTCCAACGCAGAGTGGTCCGAAGTCCACCAAGCCGACGGGCGAGCAGCAGCTGAGCAACGCGGTGTGGGAGCAGATCGTCAAGGCGATCCGCGCGCTCAACCGCGAGCCGTCGGCCGCCTGAAGAAAATCGCGTGAGAGAACCGACGACGGAACTGGGTTGACGGAGCCGGGTTGAAACCCGACGGCGTCGCCCCAAAGGGGCTTTGCTCCTACGGCTCCTCGTCTTCCTCGGCCTCTTCGTCTTCGACGTCTTCGATCTCGTCCTCGGCGTCTTCCGATTTCTCGGGCGTCTCGATCGGCTCGATGATCTTCGGCACCGCCGACAGACGGCTGCGACGGCCTTCCGGCTTGGCGGTCGCTTCTCGCTGATCAGACCCACACTTCGGGCAGATCGGATCAGGCTTCTTCAAGTCGTAGAACTTGGTGCTGCACTTGAAACACACGTGCTTGGAGCCGAGGTCCTTGGCGGGCATGAGGCGCGCGACTTAGTGTCCGTGTAGTTCCAAGTCAACGCTTCACCGGCTAGTGTCCAGGAGGAATTTCCTCTCGCCCGGGCCGGCCGTTTCCGTGAACGTTTCCTGCGACAAGTGCGGCAAGCGCTACGTCATTTCCGACGACAAGGTCGCCGGGAAAACATCCGTCAAGATTCGCTGTAAGCAGTGCCAGAACCTGATCCAGGTGACTGTGACGCAGGCCGCTGGCGCGCAGGCAGCCGCCGCAGGTCCCGCTCCGCAGCAGCCGCACACCTCGCGTCCGTCTTCGGCCGGTGGCGTCGTTCCCCGTCAACAGCCCAGCCCGTGGGAAGAAGAGTCCACCCGCGCGATGCCGCCGATGGACACCTCGGCGCAGTGGTTCGCGATGCTGGCCGGAAAGCAGCAAGGGCCCTTCGGCGTCGCTGAGCTGCAGAAGCGCGTCACGGCCGGCGAACTGACGCTGCGCACGTATTTGTGGAAGGCGGGCATGGGCGACTGGAAGCGCGCCTCCGACGTGCCCGAGCTCTCCCCCATCTTCGCGGGCGTGGCGATGCCGGCGCAGGTGACGCATTCCAAGCCGCCGCCTCCTCCGCGTGCGGCGACGGCGACCAAGACGCCCGCGGTGCAGCGTGACGTCGCGTTGTCGAATGAAGTGCCGGCACCGGGCCTCACCAACCGTCCCTCTGCGCAGAGTGGTGTGGGAGCGGTCGTCACCAAGCAGCAGGCGCCGCTCAACGATCTCTTCGGCGACGTCAGCGGGCTCAACGATCTCCCGAAGGATCTGAAGGGCGCTCGGCAGGAGCCCTCGTTCGGAGACCCGGAAGCCTCGGAGATGGATTCCGCGGCGCTCAAGAGCGCGGTCGGCCAGCACGAGCCGGTCGCGGACCCGTTCGCGGCGCTCAGCGAGAACGACGGCAAAGAAGCGCCTCCGCCCGGAGAAGCGACGCGGTTCTTCATCGCGCAGGCCGGCGTGAACAAGCGCAACCCGCCGTGGAAGATCGCGCTGGCAGTCCTCGGCTTCGTGGTCGCGCCGATCGCTCTCATCTACGTGCTCAACACGTTCGAGATCGTGAAGCTCCCGACGGTGACCACGACGAACGAGAAGGGCGAAGAGGTGCAGGAGAGCTTCTTCTCGTCGAGCGGCGTGGGCGGCTTGAAGGACCTGCTGACTGGCGACGCGAAGAAGCGCAAGGCGCAGGCTGAGAAGGAAAAGGCCGACGCCGAGGCGCTCGCGAAGGCGAAGGCGTTGGCCGCGAACGTGAAGCGCGACAAGCCCGATGAGCCCGAGGTCGTGGTGCCCAAGCCGCAGGACCCCAACCTCGCTGCGTTCTACGAGAACGACGACAAGCGGCAGATTGGCCCGAAGAAGCGCAGGGACGAGGACGCGGCGAACCCGGGCGGCGCGGTGAACACCTCGGGCCTCTCGCAGGAAGCGGTCGCGAAGGTCGTGGCCGACAAGAACAAGGCGTTCCAGCTGTGCATCGACAATGCGCTGCGACGCACGCCGAATCTGGCGGTGGGCAAGTTGGATGTCGTGCTGACTGTCTCTCCGTCGGGCGCGGTGAAGAGCGCGGCGTTGAACCCCAAAAAGCACGAGATGACCGATTGGGGCCAATGCATGATGAGCACCGGCAAGCGCATCGTGTTCCCGTCGTCCGATGCCGAGACACAGATCGAGCTGCCGTTCACGGTCGGCGTGGCTGTCGCTCCCTAAAGTCCCAGAGCGAGTCGCAGGCGTCCACCCGAGGACTGAGACCCGCGCTGAGCACGGCGAACGACGCCCGAACCCAACCGCCCAGCGCGCGAAGCTTGCAGTCACCCGCCGATCCGAAGAATCTGCGCGCCGCATGTACCTCGGTCGGGTCATCGGAACAGTCGTCGCGACGAAGCGCGTGAGCGGGCTCGAAGGAGCGCGCTTCCTCGTCGTGCAGCCCGTCGATCACACCAGGAAGCCCTCGGGCCCCGTCGAGGTCGCGGTCGATCGCGCCTCGGCCTCTCCTGGCACGCTCGTGATGCTCGAAGGCAGCCGCGAAGCAGCGCTCGCCTGCGACCCGTGGTTCGTCCCGGTCGATGCAGCCATCGTCGGCATCGTCGACGAGGTCGATACGTGAGGGTGAACCAGTGAACCTCTGCAAGGTCCTCGGCACCGTCGTCGCCACCGAGAAGCTCGCGGTCTTCTCCGGCCGCAAGATCCTCGTCGTGCAGCCGCTCGACGAAACGCAGAAGCCGATCGGCAAGAGCTTCCTCGCCATCGACCACACCTCGTGCGCCGGCAAGGGCGACACCGTGCTCGTCATGAACGAAGGCAGCGGTGTCCGCCAGGTGCTGCAGGACAAGACCGCGCCCATCCGCTCGCTCATCGTCGGCGTGGTCGACGCGATCGACGTGCCGGCGAAGAGCTGAGAATGCCGCAAGCGCCGCTCCCGAAACTGCGCGCTGAGCTCGTCGCCACCTCGCGCCGCCTTCACGCCATGGGCTGGGTCGCGAACCACGACGGCAACATCTCCGTGCGGCTCAACGGCAAGCGCCTGCTCATCACGCCCACCGCGTACAGCAAGCTCGACGTCGACGACGCCTCGCTGATCATCGTCGACATGGACGGCAAGGTCCTCGAAGGGCGCAAGAAGCCCTTCTCCGAGCTCGAGCTCCACCTCGCCGCCTACCGCGCGCGGCCCGAAGTCGAGGTCGTCCTCCACGCGCACCCGCCGCACGCCACCGCCTTCGGCCTCACCGGCACCGAGCTCGCGCCGATCGCGATGCCTGAAATCGTCGTGTCACTTGGTGACCGAATCCCCACGGTTCCGCGCGCGATGCCGAAGACGCCGGCCGCCGTGAAGGGAGTCGAAGCCGCTGCTGCCCAGGTCGACGCCATGCTGCTCGCCGGAAATGGCGCGCTCACGCTCGGCGCCGACTTGAACCAGGCGCTCCTGCGCATGGAACTGGTCGAGCACTACGCGAAGATTCTCAGCACCGCCCGGGCGCTCGGAACCGTTCAGCCACTTGATGCCGCCGACGTGACCAGGCTCCTCGAGGCGCGAGCCAAAGCAGGGCTCGGACCGAAGAAAATCTGAATCAAAGTAGGCGCTTGGGAAGTACTGCGAGCTCTGAGCGGGCGACAGCGTCGGGGGGTGCAATTCGGTTCCAGTGGCGGGGACCACCCCCGCACAAGATCCTGGAAGTTCCTGGGAGTCCCGACATCACCGCCCGCCCAGAGCAGATACGACCTCTTCAACTGCGGAGGCGGCTGGCTATTTCCGCCCCAATTTCTTTTTTTCGAATTTCTTCTGTGTCGGCGTCGACCGCGAAGCGATCAACCGGCGCGCGCCTTCAAGGTCTGCGCGCCCTGGGGGCAGACCACGGTGCAGGGGATTGAAGGCAAGTCGGTGTTCGAAGGCAGCTGTGACGCTCCGCCGTCGCGGTACACCTTGACCATCATCGCCGTGCCGAAGAGGGACAGCGCCATCACCAGCGCCACTCCCACGATGCTTCCGATTCCCGTCGCTCCACGCTGATTGGCAAACATTGTCGCCCTCGCTTTCTGATGCCCCCACTACGGGACGGGCGAGAACCCATTGCCTGCTAAATAATTAGCACGTGATTTCAGGCTCTTCTGGCGGCGGTCAGAATCGCGAGCGGCGGTTTCTCTTCGCCCACGAACTTGCGCAGCTCGAGGTACTCGCCGTGACGGCACTGCACGACGAGTTCATCTCCGAGCTGCAGCG
>JAEUJS010000581.1 GCA_016792935.1 Archangium sp.
GCGGGCCGCCCTGCCCGATGAACCGCACCTATTCGCTGAACGTCTCCTCACGCGACGTTCTGGCGGCGAACCTCATCGAGGAGCTGTCGAACGACGCAGGCCCTGACTTCGCGCTGCTGGGGAGAGCGATCGCCCTCTCGAACGACGTCGTGCTCCTCGGTGCCCCTGGCGAAGACCTGGTCGCGCCCGATGGCGGCATGCTGAGCCGCGCGGGTCGCGCCTACGTCTTCGAGCGAACGGACGGCGGGTGGGCGGCTTCGGCCACGCTCTCGCCGCCCACGCCCCACACCGTCGGCGAGTTCGGAACCGCGGTCGCGCTCGACACCGACACCGCGGCCATCAGCGAGCCGGAATACGGCCAGGTGCACGTCTTCGCGCGCGACGACGCAGGGTGGCGCTACGTGCAGTCGGTGAGGGGTTCCAACACCGAGTCTGGCAACGGCAGCCAGGCCGACCTCGACGGGTTCGGCAACGCGGTCGCGCTCGGGCTGGGTCGGTTGGTGGTCGGCGCTCCACGTGAAGACGACAGCGCCGTCGGCGTCGGCCCGCCCAACAACGACGAGAACGCGCTCAATTCCGGAGCGGTCTACGTCTTCACGCGCGACACCGATGGCGGGTGGCCGCAGACCGACTACCTCAAGGCCGACGCGCGCTCGGTTGGCGCGCAGTTTGGCTCGGCGCTCGCGTTCGACGGGCGTCGGCTGGTGGTGGGAGCGCCCTTCGAGGCGACCAACGTGACCGGCATCAACCCGACGCGGCCGATGACGTCGCCCTCGCTCGACGAGAGCGGAGCGGTCTTCGTCTTCGACAAGGGCAACAGCTGGAACCAGGTGGTGTGGGCCAAGGCGCCCAACCCCGACCAGGGCGATTGGTTCGGCCTCTCGGTCGCGCTCTCGGGCGCGCGGGTGGTCATCGGCGCTCCCAGAGAGCGGTCGGCTCAACGCACGCAACCGGCCGACAACGGGCTGATGGAAGCCGGTGCGGCCTACGTGTTGACCCAGGATGCGGGCTGGGCCTTCACCGACTACTTGAAGGCGACCACGCCGACGATGACGGAGTCCTTCGGAGCTTCCGTGGGCGTCAGCGGCGACGTCATCGCGGTGGGTGCGCCGCGCGCGCGCAGCGGGGCGGTGGAGCACGGCGCGGCCTACGTCTTCAGCACGCTCGACGGCGCGAGCTGGGTCGATCGCGGCAAGTATTCGAGCACCCGCCCGGAGATCGGCCAGCGCTTCGGAGAGCCTCTGGTGGTGGGCCCCAATTCCTTCATCGGGTGTGCAGCAGTCGCCAGTCCGCAGTCTCGCGGAGCCTGCTGGGAACGCCGCTTCCAGTCGCCCTAGTCACCCCGGCCGCAGGTCACTTGTCGGACCCGGTTGGTAGAAGGCGGCATGGCGAAAACGAAGACGCACTTCACGTGTCAGGCGTGTGGGTACCAGGCGGCGAAGTGGTTGGGGCGATGCACCGAGTGCGGCGCGTGGGGCTCGCTGGTCGAAGAGACCGAGCTCTCGACGGCCTCGCAAAGCCGCCCGGCATGGGGAGCGGCGACTGGTCAGCAGAAGCCGATGCTGCTGAAGGAAGTCGAGTCGTCCTCGGAAGCGCGCCGGCTGACTGGCATCGCGGAATTGGATCGCGTGCTCGGTGGCGGCGTGACGCTCGGCTCGCTGGTGTTGATTGGTGGAGACCCCGGCATCGGCAAATCGACGCTGTTGTTGATGGCGGTCGATCGCCTGTCGAGAGACCGCCCTGCCCTCTACGTCTCGGGTGAAGAGTCGCTGCGGCAGACGCGCATGCGCGCGGAGCGGTTGGAGGTGTCGAGCGAGCAGCTCCACGTCTTCGCCGAGACCGACCTCGAGAAGATCCTCACCGCCGCGGAAAAGCTCGCGCCCGGCTGCCTCATCATCGACTCCATCCAGACCATGTTCCTCGCCGAGCTGGGCACGGCTCCGGGGAGCGTCGGTCAGGTGCGCGAGTGCGCCGGAAGATTGATGGCGTACGCGAAGAAGACGGGCGTGCCGACGTTCATGGTTGGCCACGTGACGAAGGAAGGCAGCATCGCTGGCCCGCGCGTGCTGGAGCACATGGTGGACACCGTCCTCTACTTCGAGGGCGAGCGCGGGCATCCCTTCCGCATTCTGCGGGCGCACAAGAATCGCTTCGGGAGCACCAACGAGATTGGCGTGTTCGAGATGAAGGGCTCGGGGCTGGCGGAGGTGCCCGACCCGTCATCGCTGTTCCTCGCCGAGCGGCCGAAGAACGTCAGCGGCAGCGTCGTGACGTCCACGCTCAACGGCACGCGGCCGATTCTGGTCGAGGTGCAGGCGCTGGTCGCTCCGACGGGGTACGGCACCGCGCGTCGCACGGCCATCGGAGTCGACTCGAACCGCGTCGCGCTGCTCGCCGCGGTGCTGGAGAAGAAAGAAGGCGTGCAGCTGGTCGGCTGCGACATCTTCGTGAACGTCGCGGGCGGCATGTCGCTGACGGAGCCCGCGAGTGACCTGGCGGTGTGCGCTGCGCTGGTGTCGTCGCTGCAGAACAAGCCCGTCGATCCGCACACGCTGATTCTGGGAGAGGTCGGACTCGCTGGAGAGGTGCGCGCGGTGGCCCAGGTCGAGCCTCGTTTGGCTGAGGCCGCGAAGATGGGCTTCAAACGCGTGGTGCTGCCCAAGGGGAGCGCGCGTCGGCTCGAGTCTCCGCGGCTCGAGGTGCACGCCGTCGAGAACATCGGGCAGGCGCTGGGGCTGGTGCTCCAATGACAGGGCTCGGTATGGTGCCAACTGGTCAGTCTGACCAGTTGGAGGTCGAGATGCCCTGGACGCTGCAAGACGCGAAAGCACAATTCAGCGAAGTCGTGCGACGCGCCGAAGACGATGGGCCACAACATGTGACGGTGCGCGGGAAACCGGCCGTGGTGGTCGTCAGCGAAGAAGAGTTCGCGCGACTCACGCGACAGTCGCGTCGCGTCTCGCTCGGTGAGTTGATGAGGAACAGCCCGGTCGCGGGAATCGGCCTGCGCATCACGCGAAGCCGCGACCCGGGTCGAAAGATCAAGTTGTGAGCTTCCTCCTCGACACCTGCGTGTTGTCCGAGTTCGCGAAGCGCGTTCCAAGCCCGGTCGTCTCGCGATGGCTCGACGAGCAGGAAGAACGAGGGCTCTTCATCACGACGGTCAGCATCGGCGAGATGGAGAAGGGCATCGCCGCGCTGCGTGACGCCGGGCGTCAGCGAAAGATGCGGACCTTCCTCGAAAACGCCATCGTCGATCGCTTTCGCGAGCGCATCCTCGAGACGACTGGCGTGGTCTGGCGACGGTGGGGCGCGCTATCGGGCGCTGCGCAGCGCGTGGGAAAGACGCTGCCCGCCATCGACGGCATCTTGGCGGCGGTCGCCCTCACGCACGGCCTCACCGTCGCGACCCGAAACGAGGCGGACTTCAAGCGCTGCGGTGTGTCGCTCGTCAATCCGTGGTCGATCTAGCGCGCACTGCTACTCTCGCGACCCTTCACGGCTTCACCTGAAGTGCACCGCTGCTTCGGAGGGTCGTCATGCGAGCTCTCGTCTTCTCATGCTTCGTCCTCACTGCGTGTTCAGCGCCGATGACTCCTGACGCGGGCCCCAGGTGCGCTGCGCCCACCGGAGCGCCCGTCGAGCACAACGGCTCGCGCATCGTGGCTGACGAGACATGGGCTGCGAGCAGCATCCACCTCGTCAGCGGCACCATCGGCATCGGCACCGGCGCCACGGTGACCATCGAGCCGTGCGCGCAGGTCAGGATGAAGGTCGACTCGTCGATCATCGTCTCGGGCGTCGCGACGCCAAACACCGGCACGCTCATCGCCGAGGGCGACGCTGATCGGCCCATCACCTTCGTGCCCGACAACGACGCCGCGCCGTGGTCGGTCATCGAGGTGCGCGGTGGTGGCTCGCTGCGCCTCGCCCACGTCACCATTCGCGGAGGCGGCGCCGGCAACGGTCCCTTCTCCGACGCGTCGCTGCGCATCTACGGCGACCAGAACGCGCCGCCGCAGGAGCTCGCGCGCGTGCGCAACGTCACCATCACCGACTCGAAGAACTACGGCGTGTTCCTCGGCCAGCACGGCACGTTCACTTCCGACTCGACGAATCTCACCGTCACCAACTCCGCGAAGGCGCCGATCATGACGTGGGCCAGCTCGCTCGGAAACCTGCCCACCGGCGGCACGTTCACCGGCAACAACCCCGATGAGATCGGCATTCGCGGTGGTGGCGGCGCCGAGAACGTGGCCACCAACACCACGATGAAGAACCTCGGCGTGCCGTACCGGGTCGGCACCGCGCAGAGCAACAACGCGGTGTTCAACGTCTCGAGCGGCGTGGCCGGAACGGTGGCGACGCTCACCATCGAGGCGGGCACGACCATCAAGTTCGAGCGCGGGGCGACGATGCAGCTCGAGCCGTCCACCGGCACGAACGCCTCGACCGCGGCGCTGGTGGCGGTGGGCACGGCGAGCGCGCCCATCGTGTTCACGTCGGCCGAGGCGGCTCCGGCCGCGGGCAACTGGGTCGGGCTGTGGTTCGGCCAGACCCCGAGCGCGCTCAACCGCATCGACTACGCGACCGTCGAGTTCGCCGGAGGCACCACCGGCACGCAGGGCTTCTCGTGCAACATGCCGGGCCGTGACGAAGCCGCGATTCTGATTCTCGGCGAGCCGGCGAGTGGGTTCGTCACCAACACCACCATTCGCTCCAGCGCGCGGCACGGCATCGACCGCGGTTGGCGCGGCGCCGTCATCGACTTCATGGCGACCAACACCTTCGAGAACGTGGCCGGGTGCAAGCAGACGTACCCGCACGACACGAACAACGGGTGCCCGATGAATCCGCCGTGTCCGTGAGAGTTTCCGTGCACCGACTGACACGCTGAGGTGTCTTTCGGCCATGGCGAGAAGATTCGAGTTCGTCGAGGGGTCGTCTTCGAAGTTCTGGGAAGTCTCGGTCGAAGGGAACACCCTGACCGTGGTGTTCGGGAAGATCGGCACCGCCGGTCAGACCAAGCCCAAGGATTTCGCGTCTCCTGAGGCCGCGCAGAAAGAGGCCGACAAGCTCGTCTCGGAGAAGACGAAGAAGGGCTACGTCGAGGTGGGAAGCGCACCTGCGGCGGCTGCTGGTCCGAAGCCTGCGCAGAAGAAGCCGGCGAAGGGCGCTGAGCTCGCGGCGTTCCAGAAAGCCGAGGACGGCTTCTTCGGTGAGCCCGACTGGGGCGAGGTGACGTTCGGCGAGGTCAGCGGCGCGGACCACTACGTCGATTCAGCGACCGGCGACGCGTGGGCCGAGCTCTTCAAGGAGATCACCTGGCTCGCAGGCGAGGCCGACGGAGCGCTCATCGGCAGCTACCACGACGCCATCGTCTTCCTCGACAACGAGGGGCAGATCTCGGTGACGGGCAAGACACTCGTCGATCACTTCGCGTGGAAGAAGTTCGACGAAGAGCTCGACGCGCTGGTGGAATTTGCGAGCGAGCACGGTCTGCCGCCGCCGATGTCGAAGAAAGACCGCGAGACCAGCATCAAGGGCGTGCCGTCACCGTCGAAGAAGCTCGATGCGTTGCTGAAGAAGGCCGAGTCGAAGAGCGCAGGCCCCGGAGCGCGACCCGTCGATCGCCACCCCGCCTTCGTCGCGCTCGGAAACGCCCGCGGTGTCTTCGTTTCCAGCGAAGACGATCAGAACAAGCGGCAGAACTACGACGCGCACGCGGCGTTCCTCTTCGACGGGAGCACGTTCTCGTTGCTGCCGGAGACTCCGTTCAAGTCGTACCTGGCCCTCTACGGCGCGGGCGTGTTGCCCGATGGGCGCGCGGTGTTCATCGGCGCGAGCGACACGATGCGCGCGATGATCTTCGACCCTGCTGCGCAGAAGTGGGAAGCGGGTCCTGAGCTCAAGGCGAAGCAGGAACACCCCGCGGTGCAGCTGTTGCCCGACGGGCGCGTGCTCGTCGCCGGTGGAGAGCGCGGGTATCCGCACAAGACCGACGCCATTCAGCTCTACGACGTGAAGAAGAAGAAGTGGTCGGCGGGCGGAAAGCTGAAGGTCGCGCGTGAACACGCGGCGCCGGTGCTGTTGCCCGATGGGCGCGTGTTGTTGCTCGCCGGAAGCGTGCCTCCCGACGACGACTACAACTCGCATTCCGACATGTGCGAGGTGTTCGACCCGAAGAAGGGCACGGTGAAGCCCATCGCGAAGCCGAAGGGCGAGTACGGCATGCCGCACGCGCTGCTGCTGACCGACGGCCGCGTGGTGATGTGCGACCAGTCGGGGCACTGCGCGATCTACGACCCGAAGAAGGACGCCTGGACGAAGCCGGTGAAGGACGAGCGCATCACGCCTCCGATGGTGCAGCTCTCGACGGGCGAGGTCGCGTTCTTCAACTGGAAGCAGACGGTGACGCTGCTCGACCCGAAGACGATGAAGTTGAGCAAGGGCGGAGAGACGCTGGTCCCGCACAACATCTACTCGGCGGCCATGGCGTTGCCCGACGGCAAGGTGCTGCTCGTCGGTGGTGACCTGTACAACAACATCGCGAGCGAGCCGGAGCTCTACGACTCGGCGAGCAAGACGAGCGCGCCGATCGCCGGCTTCGAGAAGCAGATGAAGAAGCAGCAGGCGGCGCTCGCGAAGAAGAAGGCGAAAGAGAAGTAATCGCGCGAGTCACCAGCGCGAGGATCCCTCTCCCGCCCCTGCGGGAGCTCACGCACGCAGGATCGTGTCGAGCGACCGACCCTTCGCCAACTCATCGATGAGCTTGTCGAGCCAGCGGATCTTCTGCGTGAGCGGATCGTCGATGGCCTCGACGCGAACTCCGCAGACGACGCCGGTGATCGTCCTGGCCTTCGGATGCACCTTCGGCGCGTTGCCGAAGAACGCCTCGAGATCGCGCTCATCCGAGAGCGCCTGCTTCAGCTGCGCGGC
>JAEUJS010000633.1 GCA_016792935.1 Archangium sp.
CGCAGGGCCGAGACGGGGATCCCAGCCGCCAACGAGCAGGAGGTCGTGGCTGACGGGACTCCACACGAGCGCCGCTGAGGTGCGCGGAGCAGGCAACGGTGCGAGCGACTGCCAGCTGCCGCCGACCCAGGCCCACGCATCGGCCAGGATGTTGGTCCCGTCCCAACCCGCGGCCAGTGTCACGCGGCGGCGCGTGCCGTCCCAAGTCATCGCGAGCGAATCACGTGCGCTGGGCGACGCAGCCGGCTGGAGTTGGGTCCACGAGAAGCCATCCCACGACCAGGTGTCGCCGAGCTCCAGCTTCGTGATGTCCGGGCCCGCGAGCCCGCCAAAGAGAATCATCCTTCCGGTGTCCTCATCGAACGCGGCAGCGTGCGCCATGCGCCGCGGAGGACTGGTGGCGGGAGTCACTTCGATCCATCGGCTCCCGTCGAATTCCCACGTGTCTGCGAGGAGACCGTTGGTCCCGAGACCACCGAAGAGCACGACGCGTTGCCGAAGCGAGTCGTAGACGAGGCTGGTCCGTATTCGTGGAGGCGGAGAAGCGATGGGCAACACCTGCCACCCGGCGATCGGATCCCAGATCGATGTGTTCTCTTCGAACGCGAACTCATCACCTCCGCCGAACCGCGTGATCCGAGCGCGAGCTGCATCCCAGACCATGCCTCCAGCCCAGCTTTGATACGCGCTGAGAACCGGCCAGGAGATCGGTGGCCCGCTCACCTGAAGCTGCACATCGACGGTCGCGGAAGGATCGACGATACGAACGACGCCTCCGTCGAGTTCTTCGAACGGGGTCGAGGGAATCAACGCGAACGAGGCGCGCGGCAGGTCGACGTAGAGCTTGTTTCCGACACGACGCGTGACTGGCTGACCGAGTGAGAGACTGAGCGAACCCGCGCGCTTCAACTGCAAGGTCAGCGGCTCGGTCAGCTCGAGGCTCGTGCCATCAATGAGCAATCCGCCATCGACGACCGAGGGCGGAGTCGCGGCCTCAATGAAGATGGGGAACTTCGTCTCCGGCGCGTCGCCGTCACTCACCACGACGGGCCCAGGCTGTGCGGGCGCGAACACCTCGATCGTGCGGTGCACGACGGGCACACGCGTTCCGGCCAGGAATCCGCCGTCGACCGCGTCGAACGAGCCCACCACCGCCACCATCACCAGGCCGAGCATTCGTTCTTCTTAGCGCAGGAAGCTGAGCAGCCGGTTGCACGCCCCAAACGAATACAGTCGCGCCCGTGAAAGCGATCGTCCTCATCGTCGTGGCCGCACTCGCGCTGCCGATCGTCGCACTCGGCGCCGTCGGCCTTCGCTTCACGAGCGCCAAGCTCGAACGAATGAAACAGGTACGCGGCTTCATTCCCGCTGACGACGCACGCAAAGTCCCAGTCCTGGAAAAGGCAGTCATCGACGGCGCGAACTGGGTCCGCTGGAATGACGAGGCCGGCATCGATCGCATCGGCGGCCACCGCTTCAGTCTCCCGAGCGACGCCTTCCAGCGCTACCAGCCAGGAGATCAGATCGAAGTCCTGTTCTTCGAAGACGAACGCGCTCCGATTCCGCGCGAGTCGGTCTTCGCCGAAGACGGCAACTTCGTCTTCGATCGTGTGCTCCTCGCCATCGAGCTTGCGATGGTCGTGTTGCCCCTGCTCGTGCTCGCACTCGTCGCAGTCTTCGTTCGCCGGAAGAGCAGCACACCGCAGCCGGCCTCCAGATGACAGGCGGGAACGCAGGCGAACTCAGAGCCATCATCGGAGGAACGATCGGCAACCTCGTCGAGTACTTCGACTGGTACGTCTATTCGTCGGCGGCGATCTACTTCGCGCCGGTCTTCTTCCCGAAAGCAGACGCGACGGCGCAATTATGAGCGCAGCGCTGGTCTTCGCGATCGGCTTTCTCATGCGACCGATCGGAGCCTGGTACTTCGGGCGCATGGCAGATCGCGTGGGCCGCCGCGTCGCGCTCACACGCTCGGTGATGTTGATGGCGGCAGGCTCGCTGCTCATCGCGGTGACTCCGGGCTACGAGCAGATTGGGCTGGCAGCACCGGCGGTACTCCTGGTCGCGCGCATGGCGCAGGGGTTGAGCCTCGGAGGCGAGTACGGCGCATCAGCGACGTTCCTCTCCGAATCAGCGCACCGGAATCGGAGAGGCTTCTGGTCGAGCTTCATCTACGTGAGCGTGATTCTGGGTCAGCTGTTGGCGGTCGGGAGCCTGGTGGTGCTCCATCGAGCGGTCGGAGAGGCGGCGTTGAACGAGTGGGCGTTCCGCGTGCCGTTCGTGCTCGGAGCAGGAGCGGCGCTCGTCGCCTTGTGGCTGCGCACGTCACTCGAGGAGACGGAGTCGTTTCGACGGAGCGGCGCTCAGGAAAAACGCGGCACGCTGAAGGCGTTGCGAGAGCACCCGCGCGAATTCTCCACCGTGGTCGGACTGACGCTCGGAGGAACCGTCGATCCGCCCCGCGTGCGCGCCGAACCTGCTCGCGACGGTGAGTCTTCTCTGGTTCATGTTGCTGCAGCC
>JAEUJS010000670.1 GCA_016792935.1 Archangium sp.
CAGCCGCGCCATCGCCTGCGCTTCGCGGAGGAGGCGTGCCTTTCCTTCCTCGGCAGAGAGTGCTCCACCGCGCAGCAGCTTCACGGCGACCTTGCGATCGAGCTGTGGGTCGTAGGCCGCGAAGACCTCTCCCATGCCGCCGGCGCCGAGTTTCTCGAGCAGCACGTAGCGGCCGAGCGTCGCGCCGCGCGTCAGCCCGCTGCCGGGTCCACCAGCGCCATCAGCCCGCGTCGGCTGCCCACTTTTCGAGGGAGACGCGCCGCGTGCCGACTTCTCGGCTGAGTTGATCGCCGTCTTCGAGAACGCGACTGAGGAGAGCGCTTCTTGCCGCCGCTTGCAGTCCGCGCACGCGCCGAGGTGTGTCTCGATCGCCACGAACGACTCACCCTCGAGCTGCCCGAGCGTGAAGGCGAGGAGACGATCCTCTTCGACGTGTTCCGCGGTGGACGACACTGGTGGGCTCTTTCAGCAGAGGTGCTAGACGCGCGCCACTCGATGAAGACGGAGGCGTGGACATCAGCGCGGGTTGGTTATGGCTTGTTGGCCGCGCTCTACGTCCTCTCGTTTCCGTACCACCCGGGGCTTCGCTCTCCGAACGAGCTCTGCCGCTTGTGGCAATCGCGCTCGTTGATCGACGACGGCACCCTCAGCATCAACGGCGTCATTCAACGCTCGGGCATGGTGGGCGATCTCTCGTGCACGGCCACGGTGCGTGACGCGACGGGAGATCGCCTCGCGCGCTGTGTCGGCCCGGAAGCGCCGCGCTCTGGCGTGGTGGCGGTGAACTACTACCCGTCGAAGGCGCCGCTGATGTCGTTCCTCGGTGCGCCCGTGTACTGGGTGCTCTCGAAGGTCACTTCAGGCCGCGTCACCGAGCTCGCGCAGGTGTTCTGGAGCCGGTTGTTTCTCACCATCGCACCCACGCTGGTGATGTTGGTGCTGCTGCGGCGCTTCTTGATGGCCTACGTCGCGCCTGCCACCGCTGACCTCTTCGTCGTCATCTATGCGCTGGGCACGATGGCGCTCACGTACTCGCTGGCGTTCATGAGCCACCAGATGACGGCGGTGCTGCTCTTCAGCGCGTTCTATTTCGCGTGGCGCATCGAGCGCGGTGAGTGGAAGGAGCGCGGCTATCTCCTCGTGGGGTTGCTGAGCGCACTCGCCGTCGTCGCGGAGTACACGGCCGCGCTGGGCGTGTTGTGTCTGGCGAGCTGGACCGTCGCCTCACGCTGGCCAAAGCCCCCTGGGGCGACGGCGTTGGGGGCAACGGGGTGGCCAGAGCTCGCGCGCGCCACGGGCCTGGTGATCGCCGGCTCCGTTCCCGCGCTCGCGTTGTTGATGCTGTACCACCGCGCTGCGTTCGGCAGCCCGTTCGTCAGCGGCTACAAGTTCCTGAACGACGCGGCGTACATGAACTGGCACGAGGGCGGCTTCCTCGGAATCAAGATGCCCGACGCGCGCGCGTTCGGTCTCTCGTACTTCTCTCCGCTGCGTGGCTTCTTCGCGCTCTCACCCTTCTTGATGGCGTCGGTGTTCGGCCTGCGCGACTTGAAAGCGAAAGAGCGCGCGCTGTTCATCTTCACGGCGGTGCTCCTCGGGGGGCACGCGTACTTCACCTCGTCGTTCAACTACGACTCGTGGGGGTGGACCGTCGGGCCGCGGCATCTCACCGGCACGCTGCCCTTCCTGATTCTCCCCGCGGCGATGGTGTTCGAGCGGCTGTCCGCAGCGAAGGACTGGATGAAGGCCGGGCTCGTCGGAGGGCTCGGCGTCTCGTCGATCCTCGCGACCGGACTCGTGGCGTTCGTGAACTACGTGCCCGATGACGTCTCGACGTCGGTCTTCGGGCTCGCGATTCCGGTGTGGAGCGACGGCTACTGGCCGGTCTCGTGGTTGGCGGCGTTCATCCCCAATCCCGCGTCGGGCGTGGTGCTCGCAGCGTTGTTGTTCGGCGCGGTGGCGTGGGCGATCGCCGTCGTGAAGCAGGGCAGAGAAGCGGCGGTGGTGGGTGGAGTCGTGCTCGCGTTGGTGCTCCACTTCGGCATCTTGCGGCTCTTCACTCGCTCGGACGATCACGACCAGGCGGCGACGAAGTTCCTCGAGTCCGTGTGGGTCGCTCCCAACGGCAAGGCGCTGGAGTTCCGCGCGCCATGAGTCTTCCCGACGTCGTCGATCGCCTGCCAGTCATCGTCTTCGAGACGCGGCTGCCGGTGAACCTGGTGGAGATGTCGAGCTACTGGACCGAGCTCACGGGACAGAAGGTGGAAGACGCGCTCGGCAACGGGTGGATGGCGCACCTCGACCCCAACAGCGTGTCGAAGGCGTTCACCGAGATGCAGGGCGCGATGAGCCGCGGCGAAGACATCACCTACGTGGTGCGCTGCCGTCGCAAGGACGGAGAGTGGTGCTGGTTGCGCGTCGTCGCCCGGCCGCGCATGGAAGCGGGAGTGCCGCTCGGGCTGAGCGGCGTCGGGCTCGTGGTGCCTGGGCCCGTCGAGGAAGGCGCGGGAGTGCGGGGCAACGAGCTCGAGCGGCTGCAGCTGAGCTCTGACGCGCTGCTCGCCGCTTCGCAGGATCTGCTCTTTCACGTCAGCGGCTCGGGCCACTACCTCGCGTGGCGCGCAGGAGACGCCTCGCGCCTCTACACCTCGCCCGATCGTTTTCTCGGGCACAGCTTCGAGGAAGTGCTGCCCGAGCACGTAGCGCGCCTGTGCCGCGGAGGTCTCGAGCGAGCGAACGCCAGCGGTCAGCCGCAGACGGTCACCTACGACTTGCAGATCCCCGACGCGGGGCTGCTGCACTTCGAGGGTCGCTTCGTGCCGCTCAAAGGTGGAGATCTCATTCTCCACGTGCGTGACGTGACGCAGGTGCGGCGCAACGAGCAGGAACTGGTCGCGGCGCGTGAAGAGGCGCTCGAGCGTTCGCGGTTGAAGACGCAGTTCCTCGCCAACGTGAGTCACGAGATCCGCACTCCGCTGACCGGCATTCTCGGCGTCACGCAGTTGCTCAAGCAGCACCAGCTGCCCGAGGATTTGGTCGAATACGTCGACGTCTTGCAGAACGCGGGTGAGTCGCTGCTCGCGATCGTGAACGACGTGCTCGACCTCTCGAAGATCGAAGCCAACCGCCTCGAGCTCGAGCCGCGGGTGTTCGATCTCGAGCAACTGGTCGTCGAGACCTCGCGCATGTTCGCCGCGCAGGCCGAGAAGAAGGGCCTCGAGTTGATGACCGACGTCTCGGTCTCAGCGAAGGGTCCGGTGCGTGGCGACGCGGCTCGCATTCGGCAGATCCTCCTCAACCTGCTCGGCAACGCGCTCAAGTTCACCGACGAGGGGTCGGTGCGCGTCAGCCTCAGGCGCTCCGGCGAGCGCGTGAAGTTGTTGGTGAAAGACACCGGGCCAGGCATCGCGAACGAAAACCACGTGCGCATCTTCGAGGCCTTCGAGCAGGGCGACGTCGGCGTGCAGCGGCGCTACGGCGGTACGGGCCTCGGGCTGGCGATCACGCGTCGCATCGCTCGCTTGATGGGCGGCGACGTCACGCTGCACAGCGTGGTCGGTGAAGGTTCGGAGTTCGAGCTCGAGGTGCCGTTGCCGTCGGTGGTGATCCCGCAGCTCAAGCCGACGGCCTCGCGGGTGACGCCTCCGCCGAGATCGCTGCGCGTGTTGCTCGCCGAAGACGACACCGTGAATGCGTCGATGACCGCCGCGCTGCTCAGCAAGCTCGGGCACCAGGTGAAGGTGGTCACCAACGGGCGCGAGTGCGTCGATGCGCTGCAGGGCTCGGAAGTCGGTCTGCCGCCCGGCGTCGTCGCTCCGAGGACGTTCGATTTGATTCTGATGGACGTGCACATGCCCGAGCTCGATGGGCTCGAGGCGACGCGCGTGATTCGCCAGAGCGAGCGCGGGAGCCAGCGTCACATGCCGATCGTCGCGCTCACCGCCAACGCGATGAAGGGTGACGATCTGCGTTGTCTCTCGGCGGGGATGGACGCGTACCTGCCCAAGCCGGTGACGGTGGCCGCGCTGAAGGACCTGTTGATCTGGTTCGGCAGCCAGGAGTGATGCTGTTTCACGACCCAACGGCGTCGCCCCAGGGGGCTTTGCCCTCGCAAATCGCGATTGCGACTGAGCGGCAAACGAGTACGTACCGCGGCCCATGACGACTCAGGCTGCGACCAACGAGCCCAGCACGTTGACGGAAGCGATCTTCGGCAAGGAGGTCGTGAACGCCTCGGCCTTCTCGAAGGTGCGCGCGTGGCCCGCGGAATTCCGCGCCGCGATGGCGTCCGTGCTCCTGGCTTCGGCGGTGTTTCTCCCGTACCTCGGCGCGGTTGGCCTGTGGGACCCCTGGGAAACGCACTACGGCGAGGTCGCGCGCGAGATGGTGCAGCGCAACGACTACGTGCATCCGTTCTGGGAGAACGCGTGGTTCTTCTCCAAGCCCGCATTCACGATGTGGATGATGGCCGTCGGTCTTCGCGCGGCTGACATCGGCCCGATGTTGGCGCTGCTGCTCGGAGCGCTCCTCGGTGGCCTCGGCTGGGCGGCGTACAACGGCAAGCTGAAGAACCCGTCAGCGACCAAGGAGTTCTGGGGCTCGCTCGGCATGGTGTTCGGCGCGTTCTTCTTGATCCTCTTCATCTGGGCCAAGGCGAACGGGCTGCAGTGGAAGTTCTCGAGCGTCGCGGAAGGTCCGTACGCCCTGCCGCTCTTCACGGAGTGGGGTTTCCGGCTCCCCTTCACGGCGTTCTCGATCATCGCGGTGGGTTTGCTCTCGTACGCGATGGCGATCGCGGTGAGCCCGCGCGCGGCGATGGCGACGACGGTGGTGTTGGTGTCGATGCCGCTCTACTTCCTCTTGTCGCGTCAGGCCGTGACCGACACGCCGATCGTCAGTGCGACGATCGCCGGCATCGCGTGCGCGATGGTGGGCCTGTTCGACAAGACGACGAAGTACCGAAGTGAGTGGTGGTACGCGAGCTACGTGCTCTTCGCGATCGCCACGTTGGCGAAGGGCCTGCTCGGCTTCGGCGTGCCGATGTTGGTGTTCGGCGCGTACGTGGTGTTCCGCGAGGCGTCGTTCAAGTCGCTCGGCGCGCACCTCGGCTGGTTCTTCAAGCACATGCTCATTCCGGTGGGCGCAGGCCTCGGAGCGGCTGTCGTGGTCGGCGCGTTCGCCTACGTGCTCGGCAAGAAGTGGGACACCACCTTCATGGCGGTGCCGGTGATCGACAACAAGTCGGTGATCAGCGCTCCGACGTGGTTGGGGATCATGTGGGGTTCGCTCGCGTTCTGGATCACCGCGACGATCATGATCGGCCTCGACAAGAACGCGACGAAGACCAGGCCGCCGGCGGTGTTCGCGCTCATGTACGACATGCGGCTGGGCACGGGCATCCTGCTGTTCCTCGCCGTGTGCCTGCCCTGGTACTACGAGATGTTCACCTTCTGGCGGGTGGACGACGAGTCGAAGATCTTCTGGTTCCGCTTCATCATTCACGACCACTTTGCCCGGTTGGGGAGCGGCGTTCACACCACGACGCCGGGTGGCGACTTCACGTACTTCATCCTCCAGGGTGGCTACGCGATGTTCCCGTGGGTCGCGATCATCCCCGGCGCGTTCGCGGTGGTCGGCAAGCTGAAGATTCGCGGCATGACCTCGGCTGACGGCGTCGGTCTCATCGCGGTGCTGTGGTTCGTCGTCTCGTGGGCGCTCATCGGCAGCTCGGCGACCAAGTTCCACCACTACGTGTTCCCGATGTTGCCGCCGCTGGCGATCTTGATGGGCATGTTCATCGACAAGCTCTGGGACGAGGGCGTCGATCAGTACGCGCTCGTGCTCCTGCTCGGCGTGCCGCTGTTCATTCTGGTCGGCAAAGATCTCGCGGCGACTCCCAAGAACTTCACCGATCTCTTCGTCTACAACTACGACCGCCCGTATCCGGCGTACCTCACCGAGCGCGCGGTGCTGGGCAGCAACAACGTCAAACAGCTGATGGGCATGGCGATGGTGCTGTGCGGTCTGGTCGTCGGGCTGTTCGCGATGCTGCGGGCGCGCGCGATGATGTTCACCGCGGGCCTCGCGTCGGTGCTGCTCTTCGCGGTGTGGTTCAACTGGTTCCACTGGGTGGACCTGTCGCACCACTGGACGCAGCGTGATCAGTTCTGGCGCTACTTCTCGCAGCGTCGGCCGAACGAGCCCATCGCGGCGTTCCTGATGAACTGGCGCGGAGAGACGTTCTACTCGCGGAACACCGTGAAGCAGATCAAGGACAACCCGCAGGTCGGAATGAAGAACTACTCCGATCAAGATGGGCGCGAGTGGTCGCTGGTCGAACACAACCGGCTCGGCATCTTGAAGAGCGCGGTGGGCGACAAGAACGTCACGCTCATCGACAAAGACCTGAACAACAAGTTCGTGCTCGTCACCATCGAGTGAAGTCGGCACGGCTCGTGCTGATGTTTCGTTCGAATCGTTCGCGTGACGGGCGATTCGTGACGAATTGTCATCGCGGAGCCGCATGAGCATCGTCGTCGAGTCACTCGAGAAGAAATTCGGAGAGCGCGTCGCCGTCACCGGCCTCTCGTTCGAGGTGAAGTCCGGCGAAGTGTTCGGGCTCCTCGGGCCCAATGGAGCGGGCAAGACCACCACGGTGCGCATGCTCACCGGGTTGCTCGCGCCCTCGTCTGGACGGGCGGTGGTCTGCGGTGTGGATTTGTCGGGGGACGGCACGGCGCTGAGAAAACGCGTCGGCCTGCTCACCGAGCAACCCGGGCTCTACGATCGACTCACCGCGCGCGAGAATTTGCGGTTCTTCATGCGGCTCCACGAAGTCGATGAGACGGCGGCGTGGAAGAAGACGGAGAAGTACCTCGAGCGGTTTGGTCTCAAGGGCCGCGAAGACGAACCGGTCGGCGGATTTTCGAAGGGCATGCGGCAGAAGCTCGCCATCGTGCGCACGCTGGTGCACGAGCCCGAGGTCATCTTCCTCGATGAGCCGACCAGCGGGTTGGATCCGCAGTCAGCGCGCACCGTGCGTGACGCGGTCGCCGAGCTCTCGAGTGAAGGCCGCACGCTGGTGTTGTGCAGTCACAACCTCGCCGAGGTCGAGCGGCTGTGTACGCGCGTCGCTGTCGTGAAGTCGCGGCTGCGCATGGTGGCGTCACTGACGGACTTGCGGCGTGAAGGTCTCGCGTTGGAGATCCAGGTCGAAGGCGAAGCGTCGGCGTTCGTGTCGTTGCTGAGCGCGTTGCCGTTCGCTCCGAACGTGCTGCACGAAGGAGAGAAGCTGCGCGTGATGTTGAGCAAGCCCGAGCAGGCGCCTGACGTGGTGAGCGCGTTGGTGAGCGGTGGAGCGCGCGTGCATTCGGTGACTCGCGCCGCGCGGCCGCTCGAAGAGGCGTACCTCGAGCTGGTCAAGGAGGAGACATGAGCTTCTCGTTCGCGCGCGTGAAGGCCGTGCTGTGGAAAGACCTGCTCGAGCTGAAGAAGAACCGCGGCATGGTGTATTCGATGCTCGCGTTGCCGACGGTCATCGTGCTCGTGCCGCTCGGCATCGTTCGCACGTACGTCCGCAATCCCGGTGACTCGAACTTGCGAGCGATCGCGCTGTACTACGACCTCACGGTGGCGGCGGACAACGCGGCGCGCTTCCTCGTCGACAAGGTGCTCGCCGACTGGTTCGTGCTGTACCTCATCATGCCGGTGTTCGTGCCGATCCTCGTCTCGTCGCACGCGGTGGCTGGTGAGAAAGAGAAGCGCACGCTGGAGCCGTTGCTGAGCTCCCCAGTGACGCCGCTTGAACTCGTGATCGGCAAGAGCCTCGCGTCGCTGATTCCTTCGTTCGCCGTCTGCCTCATCGCGTTCGTGCTGCTGTGCATCGGAGTCGATCTCGTCGCCTGGCCGCTCGCGAAGGAGCTCGTGTTGCCGAACGCGATGTGGACGTTCGGGGTGTTGGTGATCTCTCCGCTCTTCGCGTTCTTCGGCAACGGCGTGGCGGTGCTCATCAGCGCGCGCGTCGGCGACTCACGGTTGGCGCAGCAGCTCTCGGGCCTCTTCGTGTTGCCGCTCGTCGGTCTCGCGGCGGGGCAGTTCGGCGGAGCGCTGAAGGCAGGCGCTGAGTACTACGCCATCCTCGGGGCCTTCGTGTTGCTGCTCGACGTCGCCATACTCTTCGCCGCACGGAGGCTGTTCGACCGGGAACGCCTCATGTCGCGTTGGGGATGAGATGACGTTTCGAATTCGCGGACAACGCGAACGCGGCTTCCACGGTCGCGCGTAGTCACCCGTCTTTGAAGATCACCTCGAGCTTCGGACGCGCCTTCTTCAGCTCCTTCAACGCCGCCGCGCTCGGAGCGGGCACGCTCCACATCGCGCGCAACTCGAGCCGCTGCAGCTTCTCGAAGCCCTTCGTCGCAGCGACAGCGCGGCAGTAGGAATCAGGCACGTCGACGGTCGAGCCGATGCGCGGCTGCATCGACAACGACTCCAGCGAGCTGACGTGCGTGCCGAGCGCCTCGACCGCCTTCGCGGTGAACACGTTCTGATCGAGCACCAGGTGCTTCAACCCCTGCATCGCCGGAGCGAGCGTCATCACGCTCGTGTCATCCATGTCGTTCGCGCGGAAGTCGAGCCCGTGCGCCTTCCCGAGCGGGAGCGCCGCCAACTTCTTCTCGGTGTCGCGACGCTTGGTGCGCATCGACGTGACGCTGATCAACAGCCGCGGCCCGAGCTGCAGCAGATGCTCGAAGCCGGGAATGAACTTCTGCGCCTCGCACCACAGGCGATCGACGAAGCCCGGTGTCTCGCCCGAGTCGTTCCAGCTGCGAACGAACTGCCGCGCTTCTCCGAGCCATTGACCGCGGTTCTTGTCGCGAATGCGAACGGCCTTCTCGAGCTGCTCATCGGTCGGCGCATCGAGGAGCCGCAGCTGCATGTACTCGGCCTGCGTTTCGGCTCCCTGCTCGGCGAGCCAGTCGGCGTAGACGCGGAGCGCGTGTTTGTCGGTCGGGTCCTTCCAGATCGCCTCGCGCAGCTTCGCTCCCTGCTCGACGGCGACGCCCTTCGGCTTCAACACGATCGGCGCCTTGTTCGGCGCTCGCTTCTTGTTCGGGTCGGGATTCGAAGCCTTGATCTTCGTCAGTTGCTTGAGATCGAACACCTCGAGGAACGAGCCTCCCGCGGTGACGCCGAGGAAGAAGCCCTCGGGGTGAGAGCTCGCTCCTTCGAAGCGCGTCTTGCGATCGCGAACGAAGCTGCCGAGGTCCTTGCCCTTGAAGTCGAGCACGCGGACGCTGGCTTCGGTCGAGACGACGACCGTGCCTTCCGTCGGCCCGAAGCACGACGCCTCGGCCTCGGGCACGTTCATCACGATCTTCGACTTCGCCTCGTCGACCACGAACGCCGCGTGACGGTGACCGAAGCCAGCCCATTGAATGAAGAGGTGTCCGTCTTTGCGCTGCACCCGCGGAGTCGAGCCCCACGACTTCACGGCGCACGGCACGGCCTTCGACTTCTTCTCTCCGATTTCGTGGCGGTGCAGCTTGCCGTCGTGGAAGTAGAGAAGGCACGAGCTGTCTTCGCTGAAGATCATTCCATCGGCGAGCTCGGGCAGGGTGATGCGCTGCACATGTTTGCCGTTGAGCGCGTCGAACACGTCGATGCCGCGCTCGGTCTCGGCGACGTTGATGTGCCCGAAGCTCAGCGCGACGTATTTCCCGTCGGGGCTGCCGGCGACTTCGCGCTCGGCTTCGATCTTCGACTTCGGCTCGAGCTTGTGGATGAGCTTGGCCGTCTCGCGATCGACGATCACTCCGAGCGGGCGCTGCTTCTTGAAGTTGAAGCTCCACGACACGAGCTTCTTGTCGCCGAAGAGGCGGC
>JAEUJS010000676.1 GCA_016792935.1 Archangium sp.
GCCCATTCCGCGTTGAAGCTCTTCTCCGCAAACGCTTCCATTCGGCCATCGCGCGCCACGATGATCACCGTGCCCTTCGGCGCTTTGGGCACCATTAACTCGTCACCCACCAGCTGCCCTTCGAGTGACTGCCCCTTCTTCAGCGGGCCCTTCATCGGAGTCACGACGGTCGCTTTCACGCCGCCCTTTGCGTCGACGACCGTGCCCATGAAGACGTGTTCGGCGCGTGAGAGATCTGGCGCCAGCTCGAACGCCGCGCGGTCAGCAGGAGAGGCAAGCACCATCATCACCAGCGGAAAGAGGGGCACCGCGACACTGTATTCCCTCGCCGCGCCGCAATAGCTTCGCGCCCGCATGTCGAATCAGCCGAAGACGTCGGGCCAGGACGAGATCCTCACCAGCCCGGGTGACGCCGCGCTCCTCGATCCGTTCGAAGACGGCCACATCACCACCACGCACACGCTCGTCGTCGAGAACCGCACGACGCTCAAGGTGCGCAAGTGCCGCCTCGCCGTCACCGGCGGCCCCGACACCGGCAAGGAAACGGTCAGCGACAAGGAGCGGCTGCGCGTCGGAGCGCATTCCACCAACGACCTCGTCCTCGAAGAAGACCGCACCGCGAGCCGCCACCACTTCGAGATTCAGTACACCGAGCGCGGCTACCTGGTCATCGATCTCAACTCGACCAACGGCACGTGGCTCGACGGCCGCCGCATCGAGCGCGCGTACCTCTCGCAGGGCTCACAGATTCGCGCCGGCCAGACCACGCTCTCGTTCGCGCCCATCGATGAAGAGGTGACGGTCGAGCCAGATCGCGACGGCGAGCTGTGCGGGATGATCGGCCAGTCGGTGAAGATGCGGCAGATCTTCGGCCTCATCAAAAAGATCGCGCCGATGGACGTCTCGGTCGTCATTCAGGGCGAGACCGGCACCGGCAAAGAGCTCGTCGCGCGCGCCATTCACGAGCTCTCAGGTCGCAAGCGTGGGCCGATGGTGGTGCTCGACTGCGGCGCGATTCCGCCCAACCTCATCGAGAGCGAGCTGTTCGGCCACGAGAAGGGCGCGTTCACCGGAGCGGTCGCGTCACGCCCCGGCGCCTTCGAGCGCGCCAACGACGGCACCATCTTCCTCGACGAGCTGGGAGAGCTGCGCACCGACCTGCAGCCCAAGCTGCTGCGCGTGCTCGAGAACCGCGAAGTGCGGCGCGTCGGCGGCAACGAAGTGCAGGAAGTGAACGTGCGCGTCATCGCGGCGACGAACCGTGACCTGGTGAAGGAAATCCAGACCGGCAACTTCCGCGAAGACCTCTACTTCCGGCTCTCGGTCATCAACATCCAGCTGCCTCCGCTGCGTCAGCGCCGCGAAGACATTCCGCACATCATCCGCAAGGAACTGGGAGATCCGGAGATCGTCGCGCGTCACGGCAAGAAGCACGTCTCGGCGCAGGCGATGAACGTGCTGATGCAATACACGTGGCCCGGCAACATCCGCGAGCTGATGAACGTGATCAGCCACGTGCTGACGTTCAGCGATGGGGAAATCATCGATCTCCAGCATCTCCCCGCGCGCGTGCAGGGCCAGCACCAGGAACAGCCGCTGCCCTTCAACGAGCACCTCTCGTTCAAGGACGCCAAGGAGCAGCTGCTCGAGAACTTCGAGCGCGAGTACATCGGTCAGGTGCTCAAGCGCTGCGACGGCAACATCAGCCGCGCGGCGCGTGAGTCGGGTCTGCATCGCAAGTCGATCGAGCGTCTGGTGAAGAAGTACGCGCTCGACGCGAAGGCGATGAAGCCCAAGACTTGAGTCAGGGTGACTTTCCGTCGACCGGGCACGCGCTCTTGCACTGCTTGAGCGTGTCTTCGCAGGCCTTCATGCACTTCATCATTCCGTCGGCTCTGCCCGGCTTCGAGGCGTCTTTCGGGTCGCCGGTGCACGCCTTCATGCACTCGGAGGCGGTGGTGTTGCACCGCGTCGCGCACTGCGAGAGCGGCGCCTGAGCGAGAGCAAAACCAGCGAGTGCAGCGGCGAGGAGAGCCACGAAGCGCATGGGTTGAATCGTATACGGCAGCGCCCGCGCGTTCATTCACGGGCATCAGCAGGCGACTACCTGCTGGGGGGACACGCTTCGGCCAGGGCGCTGACGGACCGCGTCAACTCGGCGTCGTTGAAGCGCGCAAACACGAGTCGCATCGCGCCGGGCTCCGCTCCATCGAACGTGTAGCGCGAACCGGTGTGCACCGAGACGCCGAGTCGCAGCGCTCGCTTCGCCCAACCGCCGACGTCGATTCCCTTCTTCGTTTTCGCCCACACCGAGATGCCGCCAGCGGGAACGTCGAAGTGCAGCGCGTTCGAGAGTTGAGCGCGCAGTCGCTTCACGAGCAGGTCGCGCCGCTTCAAGTACACCGTGCGCATCTTGCGCATGTGGCGCTGGAGCTCTCCCTCCTCGAGAAGCTCGGCGACCGTCGCTTCCATCGGGTGGTCGCCTTGGCGGTCCATCACGGCGCGCATTCGTGTGAGGCGTTCGGCGAGCTCCGTTGGAGCGACGACCCAACCGAGCCGCAATCCGGGCGCGAGCACTTTGCTCAGCGTGCCGACATACGCGACGACACCGTGCTCATCGGCGCTCGCGAGCGGGAGCACCGGCCGGCCCTCGAAATGAAACTCGTGGTCGTAGTCGTCTTCGATGACGAGCACGCCGTGTCTGCGCGCGAGCGAGAGCAAGGCCAGTCGTCGCGCGGCGCTCATCGTCACCGTCGTTGGATACTGATGGTGCGGCGTCACGTACACCGCGCGCAGACGCGTCTTCTTCAGCACGCGCTCGAGCGCTCCGACGTCGAGTCCCTCACTGTCGACGGGAATAGGATGCAGCACCGCGCCCGCGAGTCGCAGCGCTTCCCACGCAGGCCGGTAGCCGAGCGTTTCGACGGCGACTCCGTCACCGGGCTCGATGATGGAGCGCGCGAGCAGGTCGACCGCCATCTGACTGCCGCGCGTGATGACGACCTGCTCGGCCTTCGCCGGCACACCGCGCACCGTGGAGAGCAGCTCGGCGAGCCCCGCACGCAGCCCGGGATGTCCGCCGGGATTTCCGTACTCCAGCAGCCGATGACCGCCGCGGCGCACGACGCGTCGCCACGTGCGCGCGATGAGCTCGATGGGAACGAGGCGAGGGTCGGGCGTGCCGGCTGAGAAATGCAGCACGTCACGCGGCAGCTCGAACTCGCGCGGCTTGAGGAAGTCGGGCTCGGACGTGAGGCGCACTCCGAGTGGAGCGAGGCCGCGACGTGAACGTTCGGCGAGCTGTTCCGGGAGCGCTTCGCTGATGAACGTGCCGCGCGCCTGCTCCGTGGAGATCCACCCCTGTGATTCGAGCTCGGTGAGCGCGGCGAGCACGGTGTTGCGATGCACTCCGAGTTGGTCGGCGAGCGTGCGACTGCCGGGCAGTCGCTGGCCCGCGTGCAGGCGGCCTCTCCGCACGTCGCGCATCACGGCCTGCGCGATGCGCAGAAATGCCGGAACGCCGGTGGATTCGTCGAGCTGCAGTTTGAGCGTGTTCACTGGTCCACTCGTTTTGCCAAATTTCATTGATTTGAACAGACCAGTTTTCGGCGGACCTCTTCATGTCAGGTCGCGCGCGCACCAGCTGGTCGCTCGCGGCGTCACGGGCCCGCGGGCTCGACCACGCTGCCCACGCACGTCCACGACGTGCACCGTTCCACCGCGCCGGCCAGCGCGCGTGCCCAGCGCACCTGCCGGGGCCACGTCGGCTCGGCCTCGAGCTCGCGCACCAACGCTTCAGACGCCGCGCGGCCTTCGTCTGTACTGCCAGTCGCGACGAGCAGCACCGCGCGCAGACCCTCGCTGGCTGCCCACATCGGCGAGCTCCGCACCGCGCCCGCGAACGGAGGGCGTTGCACCTTCGCGAGCGCGGCCTTCGCGTCGACGACACGCTTCTGCTTCAGCGCGACCGCGCCCTTCATGGCCCACCACGCCGAGGCCATCGACGAGTCGAGAGCGTCGGGCGGGTCGGTGAGCTCCGGCCACGTGCCGAGGAGGAACCGCGCGAGGTACAGCCACGGCAGGTGCTCGACGCCGTCGTCTTCACCGACGCGCGCGTGCTCGGCCTCGAGCCTCTTCAGCGCAGCCCAAAGCCCCTCGAGCACCCACGTGGCCTGGAACTCCATCACCGCGAGCTCGTCTTCGACCGGGAGCTTCTGCGCGCGCACCTTCTTCACCGATTCGAGCAACCGGCGCGCGGCGTCAGCGTCTCCCGTCGCCTCGACCCACTGCCAGTCGGCGAGCGCCCGCAGCAGCTCCGCGCGCGGCGAGTCCTGTCGAGCGAGGAGCTCGCGCTGCTCCTTCAGCGCCGTGCCG
>JAEUJS010000016.1 GCA_016792935.1 Archangium sp.
GAGTTGCCCACCGACACGGGCTTGCAGGCGTTCGTCACGGAGCAACAGCAGAAGCTCGAGCGTCGCCTCATCACCCGCGCGCTCGAACAGTGCGGAGGCAACCAGACGAAGGCCGCGAAGTTGTTGAAGCTCCCGCTGCGAACGTTGGTGCACAAACTCAAGGCGCTGGACTTGCGCTGACTTCAAGTAGCGAAGCGTCGCGCGTTCGCGCAGGAAGTAGCGAAGCGTCGCGCGTTCGCCGCGCAGGAAGTAGCGAAGCGTCGCGCGTTCGCCGCGCACGAAGTAGCGTGTCCTCGATGAATCGGCTCGTCTGCACAGGCCTGCTGTTGATCGCGGCCGTCACGGTCGCGGCGCCGAAGAAACCGAAGAAGCCAGCCACGCCGCCCCCGCCCGTCGTGAAGGCGTGTGAGTCGTTCGCGGTGTGCACGACCGAGCTCAACGACGCTTTCGAAGCCGGCGACTTCGAGCGTGCCCAACGCCTCGCGAGCCGCGCGGAGACGATGGCCGTCAGCGCGAAGGAAAAAGCGCAGATTCTCGTGCTGCGCGGGGCGCTCGATTTTCAGTCGGCCGCCGCGGGCGCGGACGTGAAGGACGCGGTGCGCGCCAAGTTCGCCGAGGCGATTCGGCTCGATGGTGACGTGTCGGTGGTCTCGATTCCCCCGTTCGCGCGGACCGATGCGCTCGAGGCGTTGTTGATCGAAGCGCGCCCGAAGGTCGAGCCACCGCAGGGCGAGCCCCCGCCGTCGCCGCCGACGCTCCTGCTCACGACTGAGCCGGCTCCCGTGCCCGTGCGGCGTTTTCCGGTCGTCGGAACGATCTTCGGAGCCGCGGCCGTGGCGTCCGCGGGCGTCGGTCTCTTTCTGAGGGTCAACGCGGAGGACTCGTACGCGCGGGCGAAGTCTCCGCTGACCTACGACGATGATCGCCAGAGCCTGGTCGAGAGCGCACGCGCCAACGGAGTCGTTTCCACCGGCTTGTGGATCGCAGCGGGCGTGTCGCTCGCCGCGGCCATCCTCTTCATCCTGCTCGAACGATGAACTCCCGCGCGCTCAGTCTGATCGTCTCGTGCCTCGTCGCGTTCGGCTGCGAGTACCCGACCATCGTCGAAGGTGCTCGCTGCAACTTCGGCGCGACGCCGTCTCGTTGCCGCCCCGGCTACGTCTGCGCGCCCACCAACTTCTGCACCATGGGGTGCGACGCCGGCGACACACTCGAGTGCACCACTGACGCCGGCTCGATGGGCACGAGCACCTGCAGTGGCACTGGGTGGAGCGCGTGCGTTGCGCCTGGTTGCACGGAAGGCGAACTCAGGCCGTGCCCGGTCATGATGGGTGGCATCGAGTACTACGGAGAGCAGAGCTGCCAGGACGGTGGCTTCGCCGCGTGTGCCTCGGTCGCCGCTTCGAAGTGCACCTCTCGCCCCTTTGGCATGTGCGCGGACGCGGGCCGCGTCTTCGGAGACATTCCGGGTTGCACCGTGACGTCCTTCACGCGGCTCGCCGGCTTCGCCGAGGACGAGCAGTGCCCCGGAGACACGATCGACAACGACTGTGACGGCTACGTCGATGAGCTCTTCTCCGACGCTGGAATCGCGTGTGGCTCGGGGCCGGTCTGTGGCGCGACCGGGCCAGACGGAATCCTCAAGGCGTATCGCACCTGTCAGGCGCCGGTGTGTCCTTCGTTCCTGTTCGAGCGCCTGAGGGACGCGGGCTACGAGCCCCTCGATCGCTGCGACGACAACGTCGATCGCGATTGTTCCGGCGAGCCAGGAAAGGGACCGCTCGTCGCAATGCGTCGCGCAGAAGAAGCGGTGGTGCTCGCTGATCCTTCCGCCGTGGGTGGCGTGTTCAGAATGGTGGTGGTCGGCGCGGTGAGCGACGGTGGCACCGACCGCGAGCTGAGGTTCAGTTCGTGGAACTCGAATCTCATCGACCTCAATGGTGGGGTTGACGTCTCGATCGGCACGGCCGCAGCCGATGGAAGTCCGATCAACCCGATGCTTCAACCGACCGCCGTCGGTTCGGTCATTTCGTGGAAGGCGGGGCCGGCTGCATTTGGCATCGCCTACACGCTCGGTTCGGCGGTCGTGCTGCCGAAACGCTTCCAATCGCCATACCCGATTCGATCGACGCCAGAGGTTGCACAGTTCGTGCGGGACACCTTGATTGCCGCCGAGATCCGGATCACCGGAGCCGATGGTGGCACAGTCTCGGTGGCGTATCTGACGACGATCGACACGAGCACCCCGGAAGGGCCGGTCGATGCCGGGAACATCTACCCTGGAAGCCCGGTCGTGCTGCGCGGCAATGGCGGCCGCATTGGCGTGGCATTCGCTGGGGCTCCTGGAGGTGGGGCCTGGCTCGAGGTCGGCACCGATCCGTCGCTCCTGGCCGACGGTGGGTTCGTCCAGTTCAGTCCATCCGCCTCGTTCCGTTTCCGGGTGACCTACAATCTGGGCATTCTCGATCGTGTCGCGATGGCTCCGCTGTTCTCGTCGCGCACCGTGAACCTCGGCGTCGGCGCACAGGTTCCTTCTGTTGCCGCCTTTGCGCTCGACCAGTCCAGCCTTCTCAACGTGGTCCCCCTGTCGCAGTTGAGTACCGATGTCGCCGATCTTTCCCTTGCCACTCGAGAGCTTGCCGATGGGGGCACGGTCTTCCTCGCAGCGGGGCGCCTGGCCGATGGCTCGGCGGCGGTGTTCGATCAGACCTCCAGCGTTCGCCGCGTGGGACCGGCGAGCGGGCGCGTGTCGATCGCGAGCAGTCCTGCGTTCCCCGAATACGCCATGCTCACCGTGCCCCGGGCTGAAGATGGAGGAACGGTGATCTACGGCCAGATGGTGTGCATGCCGCGCTGACTTTCTGCGCCCAGCACGCAACGCGTTGCTCGATTACTCGACGCTGCGGCCCTAACTGCCCGACAACAGGAAGGCACACGCCTTGTAATCAAGGTGATGCATGCGAACTCTCGCGTGCGCCTGCCTCGTCCTCACCGCCTGCGACGGCTGGGTCTCGAAGATGCCCGAGATCATCAACGAGACCGCCGATCGCGTGGTGCGTCCACGCTCGGTCACCTCGTCGAGCCTGCCCATCTCGACCTTTGCCACCCCGCAGCCGTGGCAGCAGCTCTACGTCGCTGATGACGCCACCACGACGCTGCTCGGTTCAGAACGCGGGCTGGTCGAGCTCAGCGTGCAGGGAGCGCTCGTGTCGCGCAGCGCAGATCCCGTGCTCGGGCTCGTCGCGCTCACCGACGGCTCCGCGCTGATCAGCAACGCCAACGGCTTCTTCGAGTGGCGTGACGGCACGCTGCGCCGTTCTGATCTCGAGACCGCGTTGCAGAGCACCGATCGTCTCCTCGCGCGCCGCGGAGACGTCATCTGGTTCGCGCGCGGCACGTCGCTGCTCCGCTTCGATGGCTCCCAGCTCGAGGCCATCGAGCTCGGCCAGACTGTCGACGCGCTGACGCTCGGCGCAGGTCCGCTGTCCACCGTGCGCGCCGGCAGCCAGCTCTGGGCGCTCACCGAGCGCACCAACGGCTTCGAGCTGCAGGATCTGTCCGAGGAACAGAACGACTTGATCGACGCCGTGCCGTGGGGCGACGCCGAGATCTCCGCGATCACCGACGGCGGCGTGCTCTGGCGTCGCGCGCTCGTCGACGGCGGCGTCGCCTGGCGTCACGTCTCGCTCACCACCGACACCGAAGATCCCGGAGCGACCGGCGTGCGCGCGCTCGCGGTGGACGCGCAGAGCGGAGCGGTCTTCGCCACGGCCGACGCAACCCTGTACCGGTTGCAGGGCGAGTCCGTCACCACGCTCGCGCTGCCCACGCCGCTGCGCAGCGCGCACGCCGGTCGAAACGGGGTGTTGTGGGCGCTCACCGACACCGGCGCGCTGCGCATCGGCAACACCGACCCGGTCACCTTCTCTCCGCGCATCGCCACGCTCGGCACCGTGCACTGCGCGCGCTGCCACGCGCCCGATCGTCAGGCGTCATTCCTCCCGCTGATGACCATCGACGATTGGCGCGCGCAGATCGACGCCGCGATCCTCGCCACCACGCCGATGGGCGCGACGCGTGCGCGCATGCCGGCCGACACCACCACCACGCTCACCGCCGAGGAGCGCGCGCTCCTCATTCGTTGGAAGGAGGACGGACTCCAGTGAAGACGCTCATTTCTCTCCTCGTCGTCGTGCTCAGCAGCAGCGCGCTCGCTCAGGTGTGCAGCGCTGATCAGCTCAATCGTGATCTGCAGACGCTGCGTCGGCTCTCGCTCGACTTGAAGGGCCGCGGGCCGACCCGCGCCGAATACGACGCCGCCGTGCTGCGCGGCGGTCTCGCGGGCGACGAGCTCGACGCGATGCTGGTGTCGCCGGAGTTCAAGACCGTGATGCGCGAGCGCGTGAAGGCCGACGTGTACGGCGCGCTCGATCTCGACTGGCAGAACGGCTTCTCGCTCGAGCTCACCGGAGCGGTTCCGTTCGGCGACTCTCGCGACGTGTTCTGGAACCGCTTCCGCACCGTGCGCTCGCTCTTCTCGAGCTGCGACGTGACGCGCGAGCAGACGCAGTTCACGCCCGACGGAGTTCCCGTGCCGGCCGCCGATGGCCGCGAGGGCTGGGTGTGGGTCGCTCCGTATTGGGCCCCGCAGACGCGCATCAAGGTGTGCGCCTACGACGCGCAGGCGCACCTCCGCGGCCCGCAGACCAACACCGACTGCTCGACCGGAGGCGGCCCGCAGGCCATCGACTGCGGCTGCGGCCCCAATCTCTCGTTCTGCCAACTCACCGTCGGCTACGCGACGAACAAGGGCGTGCCGAACGGCCCGGTGGAGATCTTCGAGGCCACCGAGGCGACGCTCGATCGCGCGTTCGCCGAGCAGATGCTGCGCTTCACGGATCGCATCATCGACACCCAGCGCCCGTGGTCGGACCTGCTGCTCAGCGACGAGACCGAAGTGAACGGCCCCATCGCGCATTACCTGCGTTGGCAGACCGGCACCACGGCGTACGCCAACCTCTCGTCGCGGCCCAACCTCGGCTACGTGGTGCCGTCGACGCTCGAGTGGACGCAGAAGGACAACTGGGTGCGCGTTCGCAGCACAGGCAAGGCCGCCGGACTGCTCACGCAGCCCGCGTGGCTCCTCAAGTTCGCGACCAACCGAGCGCGCGCCAACCGCTTCTACAACGCGTTCCTCTGCTCGGTGTTCCAGGCGCCTCCGGGTGGCTTGCCGAGCTCGACCGAGCCGTGCGCGCAGGAACCGAACCTCGCGCGTCGCTGCGGCTGCGATTCGTGCCACCAGACGCTCGAGCCGATGGCCGCGTACTGGGGCCGCTTCGCCGAGCGCGGCACGCACGAGCTGCTGACCCCCGAGTTCCCGACCGACGACCCGACGTGCGTCGCGCCGAGCGGGTCGAACGTGAACACGCAGCGCTGCCAGACCTTCTACGTGACCCGCGCGCGCATTCCCGCCGAGCAGCCGTGGGTCGGCAAGTTGAAGGCCTACGCCTACGCGGACGACTTCAACGGCAACATCGACGACGGCCCGCTGACGCTCGCGCGCAACGCGGTGAACACCGGCGACTTCGCGCGCTGCACCGTCACCAAGGAGTTCGAACGTCTGGTGGGGAGACCGTTCAACTCCCAGCTCGCCGATGAGCGCGCGCTGCAAGACAGCCTGACCACCGAGTTCATCGCGTCGAACCACGATCTGCGCCGGCTGCTGCGGCGCATTCTCGAGTCGAGGCAGTACCGGTCGAACGATTCAGCCGGAGGTGTGCCGTGAAGAAGCTCGTCCTGGTTTCGCTCCTCGCGTTGAGTGCGTGCCCTGCGCAGCCGACGCCAGATCCGATCATCGTCCCCGCGCCTCCCGAAGATCTGGTGATCGATCACTGGACGCCCGTCGTTGGTCGTGACGCCGGCATGGGCAACCTCGGCCCGCTTCCCGTCGGTCGTGTCTCGCGTCGGCTCACGGTGCACCAACTCGATCAGACGATTCGATCGCTCGCCGGCACCGGCTGGATGCTCAACGGCGCGCTGCCGACGGCCGAACGCAACCCCGACGACACGCCGCAGGGCTTCGGCGCGTTTTCAGTCGACGCGCTCCTCTTCCTCGGCGCGGGCATGGGGCGCGCGGACTACCTCACCGAGTTTCGCGAGACGACCGACGTCACGCCGACCTTCGCCAAGCTGATGGACAACTGGGCCGCGCACCAGTGCGTGTTGATGGTGCTCGACGACTACACGACGCCCGACTCGGGCACGCAGTTCTTCGCCGAGGTGTGGCCCGAGAACACGTTCCAGAGCGACGGTGGGCCTTCGCCGGCGCGGCGCGCGGCGGTGGTCGAGAACCTGCGGCTGGCCCGGCTCCACTTCCAGGGCATCTACACGCAGCCGCAGAACGCCGAGGCCGAGCTCGGAGCGCTCGCCAACACCTTCGACGCCATCGCGCTCCGTCAGCGCAACGAGCTGGTGCTCGAGGCCGATGGCGGCGTGGTGATCGCTCCCGATGGTGGCCTGACGTACCGCTTCAACGCCGACCAGAGCGATCTCTCTGCCTTCGGAGCGGCCTGCACGCTGCTCCTCACCGACCCCGAGTTCGTCACCTACTGAGAGGACATCGACCATGAGCGTCAGCCGACGAGATCTCTTCAAGTTCCTGGGCGCCGCGGGCGTCACCGCTTCACTGGGCCCCGCGTTCGGGCAGACCGCGAGCATCGATCCCAACCACCTCTTCCTCTTCGTCGTCTTCGGAGGCGGGTGGGATCACCCGATGAGCCTCGACCCGCGTCACCCGTCACTCGACGCGATGAAGGACAACACCGGCATCGAGATGGCGTGGAACGCGCTGCCGGCGCCGTTCAACCTCGCGGCTCCGATTCAGGCGAGCGGCAGCAACCTGATGTTCGGCCCGGCGATCGGCGGCATGCAGCGCCACTGGGACAAGATGTGCGTCGTCCGCGGCATCTCGATGGACACGCTCAGCCACCCCACGGGCGCGCGCTACTTCTCGACGGGAAAGCCGCCCTCGGGTCTCGCGCCGCGCGGAAACTCCGCTGGAGCGGAGGTCGTCGATCAGCTCCACCGCACGTTCCCCAACCGGCTCGGGCAGCTCGCGAACCTGAGCATCGACGTCGACAACTACTACACGGGCAACACCACCGAGGTGCGTGCGTTCCGCGCGAGCGCGCTCTCGCCGATCTCGATCGCCGCCAGCTTCAGCCGCGGCCTGACGCCAGAGGGTGACTACTCGCTGCTGCCCGCCGCGGCGCGCGAGAACCTCCTCGCGTTGCACCGGCAGCGACAGTTCTGCGACCCGAGCAACATCGACGCGTCGGGCGTGATGACGCGCGTGCGCCAGGCGCAGGCGAAGAACGAGCAGCTCTTCTCGGGCTCCGACATCGCGAGCTTCACCGTGCGGCTCCAGAACTACGACGAATGGAAGTTGTACGGGCCGTCTCTGGTCGAGCCGCCCGCCCCGGGCACTCCGGGCCTGGCAGCGTTCTTCGCGCGGCAGGCTCTGGCGCGCGGCATGTCGAACTCGGTCACCGTGCTGATGCAGAGCGAGCTCGACACGCACACCTCGATTCATCCGACGCAGCAGCCGACGCGACAGAAGGCCGGTTGGGATGCGCTCGCCACGCTGATCGATGATCTCGCCGTCACCAATCACCCGGCGCTGACCTCGGACAAGCTCCTCGATCACACCACCATCGTCGTCTACAGCGAGTTCACCCGCACCGCGCTGCGCAACGCCGCCGGCGGCCGTGATCACTCGCTCACCAACAGCGCGGTGCTGCTCGGCAAGGGCATCCGCGGCAACACGGTGATCGGCGCGAGCTCGGACAACGGCATGCAGCCGCAGGCGGTGAACCTGTCGACGGGCGCCGTCGATCCCGCGGGAGACGTGGTGCGCCCGGAGCACGTGCTCGCCACGGTGCTGGAATGTGGCGGGTACGATCGCAATCATCTGCTCGTGCCGGGCATCGAGCGCGCGCGTATCTAGCGGTTCGAGAACCCAGTCCGTTGAAAGTCATCGCCAACCCTCCCCCGGAGAGAGGGAACAGGCTATTGCGCGCTCGTGCGCATCTCACTGCTCATTTGTCTCGTCAGCGCTTCGGCTCTCGCGCAGACCTCGTGGTGGGTCGATGACTGTGGTCTCCAGCCGCCGGGCTCGGTGCCGTTCGTGCCGCTCGAAAACAAGGCGTGGGAACCGATCATCACGCCCGACACGCCGGCGCTCGTTCGCCCGTACACGCCCTTCGTTCCACGCATCGGCGGAGTTCCCGCGGCGAGCGTGCGAGGGCAGGGCGCGTTGGCGGGGAAGGTGATCTACCTGTCGCCCGGTCACGGCTTCACGTGGGACGTGGGCTCGGTGAACTGGCGCACGCAGCGACCCACCACCAATGAGATCGTCGAAGACCTGGTCAGTATCGAGACGCTCAGCCAGTACGTGATGCCGATGTTGCTCAACGCCGGAGCGCGCGTCGTTCCCGTGCGTGAGCTCGACCTCAACACCAACCTCGTGCTCGTCGATAACGACGACGCGACGGGCTACGCCGAGCAGGGCAGCGGCTTCTCGACTTCTTCGGTGATGGCGTGGAGCCGTCCGACCTTCCCCATGAACGGATCGCTGTTGCCGTTCTCGACCGGAACCAACCGGCTCGTCGACGCCACGCCCACCGCCACCGCGAGCGCGACGTGGACGGCGAACATTCCGCAGAGTGGTTTCTACGACGTGTCGATCTCGTACACCGCATTCACCGCCCGGGTTCGCGACGCACACTTCGCGGTGCGGCACGCAGGCGGCGAGACGCACTTCCGCGTGAACCAACAGCGCCACGGTGGAACGTGGGTGCAGCTGGGCCGCTTCTATTTCCGCGCCGGAGGCACCGCGCAGGTGGTGGCCTTCAACGACACGGTCATGGGGAGCGGTGGCTCGGTCTCGAACGTCTCGCTGGATGCCGTGAAGTTCGGAGGCGGCATGGGCCTCATCGATCGCGGCAACGGCACCTCGCTGCGCCCGCGCTTCGAGGAGAGCTCGCGGTACCAGGCGCAGTGGGCGGGCGCTCCGATGTCGGTGTGGGCCCCGTCGTCGAACACGCCCGGAGACGATCGCAACAACGACATCAGCACGCGCTCGCGCTTCACGGCGTGGGTGCACGAGCCCGGCGAAGACGCGGTCTACATCGCGTGGCACACCAACGCGTTCAACGCGTCCGCGGTGGGCACCAACACCTACGTCTACGGCCCGAACCCGCCCGACAACACGCTCAACTTCACCGGCGTCGATGGCGGTCTGCAGCTCGCCAACCTGGTGCACGGAGAGCTCATCAACGACATCCGCCAGACCTCGGGCTGGAACCGGCCCACGTGGCAAGACCGTGGCGTCGACTCGGCGTACTTCGGTGAGCTGAACCCCAACAACAACCCGGAGACGCCGTCGATCCTCCTCGAGATCGCGTTCCACGACGCGGCCGCCGACGCGCTGCACTTGAAGGAGCCCAACTTCCGCTACCTCGCGGCGCGCGCCATCGTGCAGGGCACCATCAAGTACTTCGCGGCGAAAGACGGCGTGGCCATCCGCTTGCCGCCGGAGCCTCCGACGCACGTCGCGGCGATCAATCAGGGAAATGGTGAAGCGGTGATTCGCTGGCGTGCCTCGCCAGTCGATGCGCAGAACGTGCGAGGGCAGGCGGCGACGTCGTATCGGCTCTATTCGAGCGACGACGGCCTCGCGTGGGACAACGGCATTGACGTTTCTGGCACCGCGGCGCGCGTCGCGATTCCTGCGAGCGCGGCGAAGTACTTCCGCGTCGCGGGCCTGAACGCGGGTGGTGAGTCGTTCCCCTCGGCGGTCGTCGGTGTGCGTGCTCCGGTGGCGGGGAAGCCGCTGGTGTTGGTGGTGAACGGGTACGACCGGCTCGAGGCCGCGATCGGCAAGACGGAAGCGTTCCCGACTCGGTACGCGCTGGGCAACGTGCTGCGCATCTTCGTGGAGCGGATCAACGATGGCTCCTTCGCGCGCGTGACCGGCGAAGCGCTCGATCAGAACGCCGTCGGCTTCGACACCGCCGAGAGTGACGCGGTGACGAGCGGAGACGTGACGGTGTCTTCGTACCAACTGCTCACGTGGTTCGTGGGGCGCGGCAAGCAGGGCGGGGCGACGCTGACGGTTGGAGAGCGAGCGGTGATCTCCGACTTCCGCACGCGCAATCTGCCGGTGTTCTTCACCGGAGCGGGCACCAACGACGCGGCGTTGCTCACCACGTTCAGCGCAACGGCCTCAGCGATGCCGGGCACGCTCGCGGTCGATGGAGCGGGACCACTGCTCGGCTTGAACGCGCTCGCGCTCGACGATGGAAACAGTGGCTCGTTCGATACGGGAACGCCTCCGGGTGTTTCGCCGTCGGGCGCTGCGATCTCGCTGGGCGCGTACGCGAATGGAACGCCGGCGGCGATCGGCACTCCGATGCAGAGCGTGATGTTCGGGTTTCCGTTCGAGACGCTCGTCGATCGCACGCAGCGCATCGACGTGATGGGGCGCGTGCTTGCGTTCCTCGCGCCTGGAGCGACCGACGGCGGCACCGTGCAGATCGATGCCGGCATGACGATCGATGCGGGCATGGCCGGTGGCGGATCAGGCGGTGGCGGAGGTGGTGTCCCGGTCGGCGGTGGCGGTGGCGCGACTGGCGGCGGCTCCGGAGGCGGTGCGACCGGTGGCGGTGGAGCGACCGGCGGTGGCGCAGCGACCGGCGGCAGTGGCGCGACCGGCGGCTCAGGCGGCGGTGCGACCGGCGGAGGCGCAGGCGGCGGAACGACGGGCCGCGCTCAAGGCGAGCCGTGTGATTCCGATTTGCAGTGCTTGCAGCCGCTCACGTGTCGCGTTCGTCCGACGGACTTCTCAACGCGGTGTCTGCCGGTACCGGTGCTCGCGTTCGAGGGCGGTGGCTGCTCGAGCGGATCGGGGCTGTTCATCGGGCTCGCCCTTCTCGTCATGCGTCGACGCCGATCGAAGACCATCGTCTGAAGTTGCTCGTCACAACCCACTTCGATGGCGAGGCAGTTTGAGCTACGCGCACCACATGCGCTTGCTCATTCTCCTCCTGCTGTCGTCGATGCTCGCCATGTCCTGCGGCCCCCGCTGCACGGTCGCGAACTGTTCGGGATGCTGCGATCAGACGACCGACACCTGCAGAGCCGGCTCGGAAGCCACGGCGTGCGGTAAGGGCGGCACGCTCTGCGTCGCCTGTCCTTCGAACCAACTGTGCAGCACCACCACGCAGACGTGCGTGCAGCGCCCTGCTCAGACCACGATGTGCGGCGCCGCGAACTGCGATGGCTGCTGCGACGACGTGGGCAACTGCCTCAATGGCCAGAGTACGGCGTCGTGCGGAAGCGGCGGCGCGACCTGCACGGTTTGCGCGATGGGCCAGAGCTGTGCGCCGCTCACGATGGGCGGTGCTTTCGGCGGGCGATGCATGTGACCCGGGTGTAGGTTCCGCCCGCTCTTCACCTCCCAGAATTTCCCCACTGAAGGAGTCACGACAATGGCCATCAAGTTCGCGATCAACGGTTTCGGCCGCATCGGCCGCATGGTTCTCCGCGCTGCGCTTTCCCGGAAGGAGACCGACATCGAGATCGTCGCCATCAACGACCTCGACAAGCCGGCGACCCTTGCGCACCTCTTCAAGTACGACTCCGTGCACCGCAACTGGCCGGGCACCGTCACCTCGAACGAGAACTCCATCACCATCGACGGCAAGACCTACAAGGTCACCGCCGAGAAGGACCCCGCGAAGCTCCCGTGGAAGGAGCTCGGCGTCGACGTGGTCATGGAGTGCACCGGCCGCTTCACCAGCCAGGACAAGGCGTCGCTCCACCTGCAGGCGGGCGCGAAGAAGGTGCTGCTCTCGGCTCCGGCGAAGGGTGACGTCGACCTCACCGTCTGCTTCGGCATCAACCACACCTCGTACGACCCGGCGAAGCACCACATCATCAGCAACGCCTCGTGCACCACCAACTGCCTCTCGCCGGTCGCCAAGGTGCTCAACGACTCGTTCGGCATCGAGCGCGGCTTGATGACCACCATTCACAGCTACACCAACGATCAGCGCATCCTCGATCTCGTGCACGACGACATGCGCCGCGCGCGCGCTGCTGCGCTCTCGATGATTCCGTCGTCGACCGGAGCGGCCAAGGCGATCGGCCTCGTGCTCCCCGAGCTCAAGGGCAAGCTGAACGGCGCCGCGATTCGCGTGCCGACGCCCAACGTCTCGCTCGTCGATCTCACGGTGAACTTGAAGAAGTCGGTCACCGTCGACGAGGTGAACAAGGCGATGAAGGCCGCCGCCGACGGTCCGATGAAGGGCGTGCTCCAGTACGACACCGAGCAGACCGTCAGCATCGACTACAACGACAACCCGCACAGCTCGATCTTCGACTCCACGCAGACGCAGCTGATCGACGGCACCTTCCTCAAGGTCTTCGCCTGGTACGACAACGAGTGGGGCTATTCCCAGCGCATGGTCGACGTCGCGAAGTACCTCATCTCGAAGAAGTAACTCGGAGCGCCGACCATGACCGTTCGCTACGTCGACGAGCTGCAGCTCGCAGGCAAACGCGTGTTCATTCGCGTGGACTTCAACGTCCCGCTCGATGACTCGCAGAACATCACCGACGACACGCGCATCAAGGAAGCGCTGCCGACCATTCGCAAGGTGCTGGAGCTCGGCGGCAAGCCGATCCTCGCGTCGCACCTCGGTCGTCCCAAGGGCGTCGACCCGAAGTTGTCGCTCATGCCGATCGCCAGGCGGCTGATGGAGCTGCTCGGCAAGCAACACACGGTCGTGATGGCCGACGACTGCATCGGCGAAGGCGTGGCGAAGATGGCGGGCGATCTGAAGCCCGGCCAGGTGCTGCTGCTCGAGAACCTGCGCTACCGCAAAGACGAAGAAGCGAACGACGAGAAGTTCGCGCGCCAGCTCGCCGCGAGCGCCGACGTGTACTGCAACGACGCGTTCGGCACCGCCCACCGTGCACACGCATCGACCGCCGGCATGGTGCCCTTCGTGAAGGAGAAGTGCGCCGGCTTCCTGATGCGCAAGGAGATCGAGCAGCTCGGCAAGGTCGTCAAACACGCCGAGAAGCCGTTCGTCGTGGTGCTCGGCGGCTCGAAGGTGAGCGACAAGATCAAGGTCATCGAGAACCTGCTGCCGAAGTGCCAGACCATGCTGATCGGCGGCGCGATGGCGTACACGTTCTTGAAGGCGATGGACGTGCCCGTCGGCAAGTCGCGCGTCGAGGAAGACAAGCTCTCGCTCGCGTCCAAATTGATCGAGTCGGCCAAGCGGCTGAACGTCGAGTTGCTGGTGCCCGTCGATCACGTCTGCGGAGCGGTCTTCGAAGAGAAGACGCCCGCGGTCGACGTGAATGATCGCGCGATTCCCGCCGACCTGATGGGGCTCGACATCGGCAGCAAGACGCGCGCGCTCTACACGCAGCACATTCGCGACGCGAAGACGGTGTTGTGGAACGGCCCCATGGGTTGGTTCGAGACGCCGAAGTTCTCGGAAGGCACGAAGTCGGTTGCCACGGCGATGGCGAACAACACGCAGGCGCAGACCGTGGTCGGTGGTGGAGATTCGGCGGCGGCAGTGAACGACTTCGGAGTCGCTGCCAGGATGACGCACGTCTCGACTGGTGGCGGCGCTTCGCTCGAATTCCTCGAAGGCAAGGAACTCCCGGGCATCAAAGCCCTGGAGTGAGACACACATGGCTCTCCCATCGGCGTCGCTGGCTCGTCGCTGTTTCATCGCCGGCAACTGGAAGATGAACAAAACGGTCGCCGACTCGCTCACCCTGGTGCGTGAGCTGCGCAACGCGATCTCGCAGGTGAGGGACCGGGTGGAGGTGGCGATCGCTCCGCCGTTCACCGCGCTGCACCCCGTCGCCAGGGCGCTCGAAGATTCGAACATCGCGCTCGCGGGCCAGAACTGCCACGCGTCGGACAGCGGCGCGTTCACGGGAGAGATCGCCGCTCCGATGCTCAAGGAGCTCGGCTGCAGCTACGTGATCCTCGGTCACTCCGAGCGCCGTCAGTTCTTCGGCGAGACGGACGCGGGCGTGAATCGCAAGACGGCGGCGGTGCTCAAGGCGGGGATGCTCCCGATCATCTGCGTTGGAGAGACGCTGGAGGAACGCGAGGGCGGGAAGACGCTCTCAGTCGTCGAGACGCAGGTGAAGGGATGCCTCCAGGGCTTCGCCGCGGCTGAAGGCGCGAAGTTCGTCATCGCCTACGAGCCGGTGTGGGCGATCGGCACGGGGAAGGTCGCGACCACGCGGCAGGCGCAGGAAGTTCACGCGCACATCCGCGCGTTGCTCACCGGCATCTGGAACGCCGACACCGCGCAGCAGATCCGCATTCAGTATGGCGGCTCGGTGAAGCCCGACAATGCGGCGGAGCTGCTTGCGCAGACGGACATCGATGGTGCGTTGGTCGGCGGCGCGTCGCTCAAGGCGGCGGACTTCTCGGCGATCGTCAAAGCCAAGGGCTGAAGTGGCGATCTCCCTCGAAGCGAGCTGGCCGAGCATCGACGCGTACATCGCGACATTCGACGCGGAGATCGCGAAGGGCGGCCTCCTCGTTCGCGGTGCGTCGGTCGGAAATCCTCCCGCCGGCGCCGAGGTCTCGCTCTCGTTGAAGATCGGCAGCGATCAGCCGCTGACCATCTCCGCGCGCATCGCTGCCGTGATCCCTGGAGTCGGAGTCGCGGTGATGTTCGACGCCGCGGCAAAGCAAACGCTGGAGAGCTTGAAGGCGCCTCCGCTCGACGCCGAAGTGCTCACCGCTGAGCCGGAATCTTCCGCGCCCGCCGCCGAAGAGGAAGCACCGGAGGAAAAGCAGCGCATCGGTCCGCTGTCCGAGCGCATGAAGACCATGACCGTGAACGAGAAGATGCAGCTCGCCCTCACCGGCACGCGCGACGAGCGGCAGGCGATTCTTCGCGACACCAACAAGTCGCTGCACCTCTTCGTGTTCAAGAATCCGCGCATCGGGCTCGATGAAGTCGCGGCCGCGGCGAAGGCTCCGAACACCTCGCCCGATGCGCTGAAGATGATCGCTGAGCACCGCGAGTGGGGCAGCAACGCGGGCATCTGTGCCTCGCTGGTGAGAAATCCGAAGACGCCGATGCCGCTGGCGATGCGCGCCATCGAGAAGGTCTCGGTGACGGATCTGCGGGCCATCGCGAAGGGCGGGGCGCGCGATGCCCTCGTTCAGGCCGCCCGGAAAAAGATCGCGTAGGGCCGAACTCAACGGGCGGCTTGCGCAGGGAGAGGGAGCCCGCTAAGCGGCCAACCCTCATGCTTGCCTTCTTCACCGTCGTTCACGTCCTGCTGTGCATCTTCATGATCTTCGTGATCCTCCTGCAGCCCGGGAAGGACGCGGGCATGGGCGCGGCCCTCGGTGGCGGCGCTGCGACGACGGCGTTCGGTGGCCGTGGTGCGGCGACCTTCCTCACCAAGCTGACCGCGTTCTGCGCGATCGCCTTCTTCTTCACCTCGCTCGGCCTCTCGTTCGTCGGCCTGCGTGGCTCGGTCGCGGACTCGATCGTCGACTCGACGCCCGCCGCGACTCCGACCCCGACGACCCCGGCCGCCGTGCCTGCGGTTCCGGCCGTGCCGACCGCGCCTCCTCCGTCTGAGGCGGCTCCGGCGAACCCCAACGAGGCCCCGAAGCCGACCGCGGCTGAGCCGGCGCCGAGCGCGAACGACGCGGTTCCCGCGCAGAAGCTGCCCTCGAACTGATTTTCGGACTTCCGCTCGTCAGGCGTTCTGGTATTGGGCCGTCGTCGTTCGAAGGTCAGCAGCGAAGCTGCTGGGAGAACAAGTCGTTTTGGACAACTGAAAACGCCCAGGTGGTGGAATTGGTAGACACACCAGCTTGAGGGGCTGGCGCTTCGCGGCGTGCGAGTTCGAATCTCGCCCTGGGCACTCCCTCAAAAACAAAGAGAGCTCCTGAGAAATCAGGGGCTCTTTTCGTTTTCAGAGCTTCAGGCCTTCACGGCCTTGTTCACCGAGCGCACCAGATCGCCCGGGTTGCCCTTGCGCACGTAGCCGGCGGCCTGGCACTCGCGAACGCGCGTGAGGAGCGTGGTCTCTTCGAGCGACGACCAGAGGAGAATCGGCATCGTCGCGCCGTGCTGCCGCATGGTCTGCGCCACCAGCGCGCCCTTCATGGTCTTGAGCTCGGGCTCGAGCAGCACGACGTCGACGTAGTTTTTTCGCAGCGTGCGCGCGAGCACGAGCGGGTTGTCGAGCGTGATGACCTCGTAGCCCGCGCGCTCGAGCGTGGCGCGCGCCGAGTCGAGGTGGCCTTGATCATCCACCACCAGCACGCACTTCTTGAGGCGCTCGACGGGAATCGGCCCGGAGATGGAAGACGGCCGCGCTGGCGAAGCGGCAGGCGGCTTCACGGTGTTCCCGAGCGCCGGTGTGTAGCCGGTCTGAATGTGCGCGCCCTGCGGCGGTGGCGACGGTGACGAGGCCATCGGCGTCGCTGGGAAACTGCCGCCCTTGGCGGCCTGCACGATGAACGCGCCCATCGCGCTGAGATCGAGCACGTGTTCCGCGGCGCCCAGCTCGATGGCCGCCTTGGGCATGCCGAACACCGCGCAGCTCGTCTTGTCCTGCACCACCGTGCGCGAGCCCATGCGCCGCATGCGGAGCAGACCCTGCGCGCCATCGTCTCCCATGCCGGTCAACAACACGCCGAGGCCGCGGCCTTTGAGCGCGGTCGCCATCGAGAAGAAGAGCGAGTCGACCGACGGCGAGATGAGCGAGTTGGGAGGCGGCGGCAGCAACTTCACCGTCAGGTTCTCGCGCACGAAGAGCTCTTGCCGCGGCGGAGCGACGTACACGCGCCCGACCTCGAGCCTGGTCATCGCGTTGGCCTGCTCGACGGGGTGGCCGGACGCGTCCTTCAAGAAGTGCACGAAGGAATCGAAGAAGTCCTCCGCCATGTGCTGCACCACCGCGATGGGCAACGGGAAGTCGCGGGGCAGGGAAGAGAGCAGCTTCGCGAGCGCGCGCGGTCCACCCGTCGAAGCGCCGATGCCGAGGAGGATCGGCTTCTCGGTCGAGACGGGAATCGTCGGCGCCGGAGCACTCGGCGCGGGCTGCTGCTTCTCGGGCTCCTCGACGCCGGCTTCGGCGAGCAGACGCAGCCGCTCGACGAAGCGGCGCAGCTCGTCGTCGCCTGCTCCGAAGACGGCCGACTTGGGCACGAGCTCGAGCGCGCCGCGAGAGAGCGCCTCGTAGTTGAGATCGACGCCGGAGGTCGAAGAGCGCTCGCTGATCACCACGATCGGCGTGGGGCGCTCCTTCATGAGCACCTCGATCGCCTTGAGGCCTCCCATGCCGGGCATGTTGAGGTCCATGGTGATCAGATCGGGCTTGAGCGTGCGGATCTGCTTCACCGCTTCTTCGCCTGACGTCGCTTCGCCGCAGACCTGCAGTCGCGAGTCGAGCTCGAGCGTGCGCCGCAGCACCTCGCGGCTGAGGGTCGAGTCATCGACGATGAGGACGCGGGAGCGGGGCATCGGTCAGTTGCAGCTGAAGGTGCCGCCCGGAGAGAACACCCCGGTTCCAACCGTGCACGAGTTGTAGCCGCGCAGGAAGATCACGCCCACGCCTGCGCCTCCGCCTCCGCTCCCCTGATTGCCGCCGCTGTTGTCCGCCCCGGGATCGCCGCTGGTGTTCACGCGCGCACCGCCGACGCCGCCGCCGCCGCCCTGCCCGGCGTCGGTGGTGCTGACGCGATTGCCGCCATCGATCGAGCCGAAGGGGCCGGGCGGGATCGTCACGCCGTTGTCTCCGCCTTCGCCGCCGCCGCCGCCGTTCGCGGTGACAGCGCCGCCATTGAGAGAGATGGTGGCCGCTTCGATGATCACCGTACCTCCGGTTCCTCCTCCGCCGCCGCCCTGACGATCTGCGAAGCCCGCCGCACCGCCTTCGCCCGAAGCCGTGACCGCGCCACCGGCGATCGTGAAATCGCCGCTGACGATCAGCTCGAGTGCACCGCCGCCGCGACCGCCATCAATCTGACCGCCCGCCCGGAAGCCGTTGCCTCCCGCACAACCACCACGCAGCGGAATGGGGAGCGCCACCGCGCCGTTGGCCGTGCCGCCAGCGCCGCCGCTGTTTCCGCCGTTGCCTCCGGGCGCACCGAAGCCGCCACCCCCGCCACCTTCACCGTCAGCATCGCCAGAACCGACGCTCGTGCACGAGGCCGGCTGCGAACCAGCGGGGTTGAACGGGGTGAAGGGAGCGACGCTCACCATGCCGTTGATCACCGCGCTGCCGAGCACGATGAGCTGTGCGGGTCGATCACCGACGAAGTGGACGCGGGCGTTGCTGCCCACGTTGAGTCCGGCCATCAAGATCACCGAGACGCCGGCGTCGTCGACCGTGGAGAAGATGGGCGGCGCGCCGCAGTCGCTCTGCACGACCGTCGCTGCCGGACCGGTGGTGGAGATGATGGTGTTGCACAACCCTCCATCGGGGCTCGTCAGCACCCAGCCTGCATCGGGGTAGGGGACGTCCGTGATGCCGACGCGGAGCGTGGGCGGCGGCGAAAACCCGAGCCACGGAGCGCAGAAACCGTCGAGACACAGCCTGCCCATTGCGCACTGAATGCCGTTCTGTCGCGGCAACACGCGGCACTCCGTCGGGCTGGTGCAGCCGGTGTAGTCGTAGGCCTGGCAGTTTCCGAGCGCCGGGGCGGTGCATGCACCCGAGCACTGCCCCACGACGCACGTGCCGGTCTGGCAGGCGAAGCCGGTGTTGCACGAGGTGCCCGCATCCTGCACCGAGCAGACGTTGGCGACGCACGCGCCGGCCGCGTTGCACACTCCGGTCGAGCACATCATTCCCGGGGTGCGCGACGCGTAGACACAGCCACACGCAGGTGAGCCCAGCTGGCACTCGCCCGGGCCAGGGCACATCGACGTGTCGCAGCCGGCATCGCCTCCTCCGTCGGTGCCGCCATCGGTGCCCGCGTCGACGCCGCCATCGGTCAGACCCACGTAGCGGAACTCGAGCATCGCGCTCGGGCCGCGCATCAACGTGACCAGCTTCGTCTCGCTGTCGAACTCCATCCCCGGACAGCTTTCCGCCGCGAATCGCTTCACGGTGACTTCGATCTCTCCGCTCAGTTCTCGCGTCTCGCCGATGGCGATGACCAGCTCGTCTTCCAGGCCGCGATTGATGAACGCGGGCTCTCCGTTCACGGTCGAGCCACCCGGGCGCTTCGCCGACACCTTCACGCACTTCGTCTGCGTCTCGTTCTCGAAGACGATCGTGACTCTGGCCTGCGTGAGCTGAGTGCCGCAGCCCGCGAGCGTCAGGAGGAACAGAGGAAGAACCCGCATCGTCACGGTGGGGAGTGTATTCCCTTCGACGAAGAATCGGCTCGGAACGTCGATCTCGCTACAGGTCAGGCTCACTCGCTCGGCGGTAAAATTCCCCTTGGGTCCGATACCCGTATCGTGCCCGCGAATGAGCAAGCGCCCGATTGATGATCGCCAGCTGGATCTCCCGCTCACGCCGAAGCTGCGCGTGATCGATGGACTGGGTCAGAAGAAGACCGAGCCGCTCCTGACGCGTGACGCGGTCGCGCGGGTGTTGATGGAAGCAGGCGCCGATCTGCTGCTGCGTCGCATCTCGCACGAGCGCGCCGAGGCGATCGAAAAGCAGGTCGACGAGATCCTCGATTTGTTCGACCGCGTCGACGACAACCGCCTCCTCTTCCCCGTCTTGCAGAAGAAGCTCGACGCGCTCGAGACCTTGATGCAGGAAACCCGCGAGAAGCGGGGGCGCCCCAGGACTGTTTCCCCACCCGGCGCCGTCGCCCCAAGGGGCTCTGCACGCCGTTGACCTGTCGTTTCGGTCGTTTGCAGCACGCGGTACCTGCCCCTAGCATCAGTCGTTCAGGTCCGATTCCCAACCCGTGTCGCTCGAAACCTACGGCCGCTACCAGCTGCTGAAAAAGCTCGCCACCGGCGGCATGGCGCAGATCTATCTCGCGCGCCAGGTCGGCCCGGAAGGCTTCGAGAAGTTGCTGGTGGTGAAGCGCATTCTCCCGCACCTCGCGGAGAACGAAGACTTCGTCACCATGTTCCTCGACGAGGCGCGCATCGCCGCCCGCCTCAACCACCCCAACGTCGTTCAGATCTTCGACCTCGGAGCGCAGGACGACTCGTTCTTCATCGCCATGGAGTTCATTCACGGCGAAGACATTCGCCGCGTCTGGAAGCACGCCGACAAGATCGGCAAGCCGATCCCGCTCCCGTTGATCTGCCGCATCATCATCGATGCGTGCTCGGGCCTCGACTACGCGCACAAGAAGGCCGATCAGAGTGGCCGCGCGCTCAACATCGTCCACCGCGACATCTCGCCGCAGAACATCCTCGTGTCGTTCGAGGGCGGCGTGAAGGTCGTCGACTTCGGCATCGCGAAGGCCGCTGACCAGGCCACCGTCACCAAGTCTGGCGTGCTCAAGGGCAAGTACTCGTACATGTCTCCCGAGCAGGCAGCCGGTCAGCAGATCGACTGCCGCACCGACATCTTTGCGCTCGGTGTCGTGCTCTACGAGTTGCTCACTGGCACGCGGTTGTTCAAGCGCGCCACCGACATTCAGACGCTGAACGCGGTCAGCGAGTGCAAGGTCGCTCCGCCGTCGGAGATCAGCTCGCGCGTTCCTCCCGAGCTCGACGCGATCGTGATGAAGGCGCTCTCGAAAGATCGCAAAGATCGCTTCTCGGAAGCGCGCCAGCTCGGAGCCGCCCTCGAGCAATTCCTCTTCAACAACAAGATGCCCGCCAGCTCGGTGCAGCT
>JAEUJS010000023.1 GCA_016792935.1 Archangium sp.
CTCGAGCTCGGGGATCATGAACAGCGACGTGCCGAACCCATCAGCGCCGCCGTCGTGCCCGAGAATCGTGAGCCCCGCGCGCTGCTCGACGTCGATGCCGAGCCCGTACCCCGACCTGGTCCGCGGCCGCGCGCGCTCGAGGTAGTTCGCTTCCGAGACGACGCGCTTCCCATCGAGCGGAGAGACGCCGCGAGAGAGCTCGGCGAGCGCGTACTGCTCCATGTCGTGCAGCGTGGACCACACCGCTCCCGCAGGAGCGATCGGCACCACGTTGCCCTCGAAGTTGACCGGGAGGGCGTGCGGCTTTCCGTCGAGGTCGAGCGCGTGCGGCGTCGCGTGCTCCATGCGCGTGGCGAGCGCGAAGTCGGCGGTGCTCTTCGTCATGCCGAGCGGAGCGAAGACCTTCTCGTTCATCACCTTCACGTACGCGTCGTTGAGACTCAGGTTCGGCGCCCAGGCGTGTGCAGCGGCGAAGCCTCCGGCGGCGACCATCAGGTTCGAGTACTGGTACGTCTCGCCGAGGCCGGTGGTGGGCTGCATGTCCTTCATCGAGGCGATGCGCTGCTCCGCGGTGACGTTGCCGTATTCGATGAGGTTGTCGATGTCGCGGCGGGGCATGCCGGTACACGCACACGACATGTGCCAGAGCTCGAGCTGCCGCGTCAGCTTCGGATCAGCGAGCGCGAAATCGGGGAGCAACGTGGTGATGCGCGTGTCCCACTTGAACGTGCCGGCGTCGATCAGCGTGGCCTGCATGAAGGTCGTCATCGGCTTGGTGATCGACGCGATGAGGAAGAGCGTGTCGGGCGTGATGGCCTCGGTCTTCCCGAGCTCGCGCGTGCCGAAGGTCTTCTCGAAGATCACCTTGCCGTGCTGGACGAGCGCGACGGCGGCTCCGGGAACGCCGAGTTGCTCGAGGGCCTTCGCGAGGAATGCTTCGTATTGCCTGGTGTCGATCTCGCGCGGCTTCTGACCGATGAAGGACTCGGGCTTCAGCTCTTTCGGAGCGAGCTCGGCGACCAACTTGTCGAGCTGTGCTTCGCGCCTGGCGAGCGTGGCGCCGTCGGCCTCGGCCATGAAGACGAACGTGCGGTTGCGAAAGCGGCGCACTTCGGCGCGCACCTGCGTCTTGTTGGCGAGGTTGCTGTACGACGCGCTGACTTCTTCGTCCCAGCCGTGGGTTGCGGGCCAGCGAACGGGCTCTCCGTCGGGAGTGAGGCGCGGGCCTTTCCAGGCGGCGGTGATGGCGTTGAGCGCGTCGGGCTCTTGCGACTCGACGAGCGTGAGCTTCACGTCCTCGAAGGTCTCGGATGGCGTGAGGATCTTTGGAGCGGTCGCGCAGGCTGTCGTGAGGCAGAGGCAAAGAGCGAAGTGCGTGCGCATGCGCGCGGCGTAGCAAAAGCACTGAGGGTGGTGGTGAGTGAGGATTTGGGTCGTGCCGAGAAGCGAGAGAGCCCCTCAACCTCGAGCGAATCGTTCTCATGGTCGACCATTGTCTGAAATTGGTCGTCAGGACGGCCACTTTCACTCACTGGTCGAAGCTCCGCTCTTTGAACGCCATTCGCTCGAAGCCGAGGGGCTCAACCGCCGGTTGGCACCGCGTCTCGACCCATCAACCACTTCGACCTCAATGCAGTTTTCAGAATCGCGCGCTCGGATACAACGACCAATTCAGCACACTGGTCAACCAGCCCAGGAATTCGCTAGAGCGCGACGACCATGCAGCTCGAGACACCCATCACTGACGTCCCCGCCCCGCCGGGTGAGAAGCCATTCCGCCTCCACCGTCGCTTTGATCGGACTGGCCGTCTGATCGGCGACGTCGGCATGAAGCGCCTCAAAGACGCACGCGTGGCGGTCTTCGGGCTCGGCGGCGTCGGCTCGTACGCGGTGGAAGGGCTCGTGCGCAGCGGCATCGGCCACCTCACGCTGGTCGACTTCGACGTGGTGTGCGTCACCAACTCGAATCGCCAGCTGCACGCGACGGTGAGCACGGTCGGCAAGCCGAAGGCCGAGCTGATGGCGCAGCGCTGCCTGAGCATCAACCCCGAGGCGTCCATCACGCCGATTGTCGACTTCTACCGGGCCGACGCGAGCGACCGGCTTTTGCTCGACGAGAAGTTCGATTTCGTGGTCGACGCGATCGACAACATCAAGGCCAAGCTGCACCTGCTCCACACCTGCGTGGAACGCGGCATTCCCGTCGTCAGCTCAATGGGCGCCGCTGGCCGTCTCGATCCCACGTACATCCGCGTCGAGGACTTGTGCGAGACCCACATGGATCCCTTCGCGAAGGACGTGCGCAAGCTGCTCAAGCGCAAGTACGGCCTCGACACCAATCGCCCGACGGGAATCACCGCGGTGTTCTCGATCGAGCCGCGCCGCGATCCGTTCGATCTCAAATACGACGAGGCGAGCGGCGGCTTCATGTGCGTGTGTCCCCACGGAGAGAACGAGTTCCACTCGTGTGAGCACCGCAACCAGATCGACGGCTCGGTCGCGTTCGTCACCTCGATCTTCGGCATGCAGATCGCCGGCGTGGTGGTGCGCCGCATCGCGCAAGGACGGTGACGAATGGGCGCCCGTTTCAAGCAGGTCGATTCGGAGAGCGGCGAGGTGTGGAAGGAGCCGCCGGGCCCGGAGGTCGCGGACCTCGAGGGCGAGGAATTCGAAGACGCCTACGTCCTCGACATCGACGACGCGCTGCCGTT
>JAEUJS010000059.1 GCA_016792935.1 Archangium sp.
TGCCCACCGTGATGGGGAGCAGGGTGGGGTTCTCGCAGAAGTTGCGCACCGCGCGCGTCACGTTGCCGCACGTCGGATCTTCGGCGAGCGCCTGCCGACAGCTGCAACGCCCCAGCGCCGGGCCATCGGGCAACACCGCCACGCACTCGGCGATCTGGGGTTCGAACTGGCCGCCGTTCTGACAGGTCGCCTGATCCTTGCGGAAGATGTCGAAGCAGCTGCAGGGCCCGCGTGATTCGTACAACGCGTCACGGAAGGCCTGCGCCTGGCCACAGAACGAACGTTCCTGCGCGTCGATGATCCACTTCGCGGGATCGGCTGGATCGCGGAAGCCGCACGGCTGGCCCTTCTTGCCGATGACGTTGCCGTCGACGTCGGTCTGCCCGGCGAGCACCTCGTCGCAGCTGCAGAAGTTCGTCATGTAGCCGATGAGCGAGTCGCGCAGCGGAATGCCGGTCTCGACGCGCGTCGTGTTTCGCTTGAGCACCAGGAAGCCGGAGCCGCCGCGCGCGATGTAGTCGTTGACCGCCACGCGGTAGGTCTCGTTCTCGTTCAGCGCGACGCCGTTGATGGTGATGTTGGTGCCGGAGTGCGCCCAGCAGCGGCCCGCGGTCGGCGAGGTGTCGTCGGCGAGGCACTGCCACGGAGCGCGACCGGTGCGATCGCCGCTCGGGCACTCGCTGGCGTCACCGCTGGGATCACACGGCGTGCGAATGCGGTTCAGCTGCGCCTGCGCACAGTCCATCGTGAATCGCGCTCCGGAGATCTGCGCCTGGGCGGTGCAGCCACGATCGGACGAGCGCTCGGCGATGAAGTCGAACATCTCCTGCATCTCGCGGCCGGACAGGAACATGATGTTGATGGTGTTCTCGAAGGGGAACACGTTGAACATCGCTTCCTGCGTGAGCGGGCCGGCGTAGAGGTTGTCGCGAATGCCCAGCGAGTTGGTGATCGCGACCTCGGCCTCGACGCCCTGACGGCGGCGCATGGAATCGGCGGCGATGTTGCCCAGCGGAGAATCACCGCCCGTCGAGTTGTTGCGGCGTGCGATGTCGCGCGGTGCGAACGCGAAGAGCGACGTGAGGTTCAGCTTCACGTCGAGGTCGGTGATGTACGGGAGCAGCAGCTGCGTGGTGTTGCGGTCTTCGTATTCCTTGCACGCCGCGACGCCGTCGATGACCTTCTGATCCTTCATGAAGGTGCCGACCGCCCAGAACTGCGACTTGTAATAGTCGTGCAGCGGCTCGGAGCACCACAGCGAGTCGATGGGGAAGACGCGGAAGTCGAAGGTGGTGATCTCTCCGCCCTGAATGCCGCTCGACTCGCTGGGCATTTGGACCACGGCGTCGATGCGGTTGACGTATTTCGAGAACGCGCCGCCGTGGCTCAAGATCACGCGACGACCGAGCGGGTCGGTGAGGATCTGCGGCGGGTTGAGCACGATGTGGAGGTGCCCGCCGAGGATCGCGTCGATGCCTTCGACGCCGGGGATGTTCACGCGCACCACGGAATCAGGCTGGCCTTCGGGGCCGAACCACTCGAGCACTTCCCACGGGGTGTATTCGCGCTCGACGAATTGTTTGGCGAGCGACCACTCGTAGAAGGCTTCGTAGCCCTGCACGAGATCTTGATCTTCGGTGAGGCCGGCGTGGCTGGTGATGACGATCAGATCGACCGACGGCCGCAGGAAGTTGACGTAGCTGCGGGTGATCTCGTTGGGCTCGAGGGGAATGGCCTGCAGCGAGTTGCCCTGCTCGACGATGGAGTTGAGCGAGCCGAAGTTGCCCAGGCCGATGATGCCGACCTTGAGGCCCTGCACGTTCTTGATGGTGTACGGGAAGGTGAAGAACGCCGTCGCGTTGCTGCCGGGCTGGCTGTAGTCCTCCCACTGGTAGTTGGCGATCAACACCGGGAAGCGCGCCGCGTCGCGGGCCTGCTTGGTGAAGTTGGCGGCGCCGGCGTCGAACTCGTGGTTGCCGACGACGGCGGCGTCGACGCCCACGTGCGAGAGGAATTTGTATTCGACCTCTCCGAGGTTGAGGTTGAAGATCGGAGCGCCCTGGAACGAGTCGCCGGAGTCGAGGTGAATCACGCGATCGGCGCGCGACCGTTCACGCTGGAGCAGAGCGGCCATGCGGGTCGCTCCGCCGAACGGGCCCGCTTCGGGGATGAGGCCGAGGTCGACGTCGGTCTTGAGCGGGTTGAAGTCGTACGGGAGCAGACGCGAGTGGAGGTCGGACGTGTGCAGGAAGGTGAGGCGCACCTGCTGACCGCGCAAGTCGATGTCGAAACCATCGAGCGTCGGGAGACAGGACGTCTGCACCATCGCCGTGGCGATCAACGCCAGCAGCACGATCGAGCGGAAGAACCGACGGAGAATTCTCTTCATGCTCACGAACCAGGGAGTGTTGGGGCCGGGCGCTGCCCTCAGGCACATACGCGCCTGTGTGCCTCTGGTAAAGCGGTCACGTCATGGGGCACCCGAATGTGACGGAGATAGACGTGGTGGAGGACTTCACTTCCACCGGCCGGTGTGACGAGGGTTTTCTGCACGTGCGGCGGCTGCGCGTGCGGAACGTGCGTGACGACGGGACGAATTCGGCGATCTACCGGGTCGACGTGATCGATCGGCCGCGTCTCGATGCGGTCGCGGTCATCGTGTGGAGGCGTGGGCCTGGCGGCGGTCTCGAATTTCTCACGCGGCAGAACCTGCGGCCGGCGGCGTACTTTCGAAAAGAGAAGGTCCCGAACATTCCCGATGGGCGATCGCATCTGTTCTGCGAAGAGATCGTCGCGGGGTTGCTCGAAGACGAAGACAAGGGTGATGACGGGCTGAAGCTGCGCGCGGCGGTCGAGGTCGAGGAAGAGGCGGGGTACCAGGTCGATCCGTCGAAGGTGATTCGACTCGGAGCGCCGTTCATGGTCGCGCCGGGGATCATCAGCGAGAAGATCTTTCTGACCGCAGTCGAGGTGACGGGGCTCGAGATCACGGCTGCCAGGGGTGACGGGTCTCCGCTGGAAGAGGGCGGCAATCTGACGTGGAGATCACTCGCGTCGATGCAGCGCGCGATCGCCGACGGCACGATTCAAGACGCGAAGACCGAGATCGGGCTCACGCGTTTTCTGGCGACGGTGGCGAGCACGCGAAGCTCGTCGACGACGTCAGCCGCAGAGCCGAGTCTGGCCGTTTCCTGGTCGTCGACCTGAGGTCAGAGCACACGTTTTCGAACGTCTGTTCTGCATCCCCAACACCTCAGGAGACATCACCATGGCCTGGTTTCCCGACCTCGCTCCGTTCACTGGTCTGCCCGGACGAGACCTCGTCGCAGTTGGTTGGTTGCAGAAGGGAAAGCCGTTCGCGAAGGCGAAGCGAGCCGATGAAGCCCTCGCGAATCGCCTCACCCGAAGTGAGTACCGTGAAGGACAGTTTCGAACGCGCAGACGCGAGCACCGCTGCGACTTGTGTCGGAAGAAGTCGATCGCGCGCTTTGGTCGAGGCGAAATTCTCGTCATCG
>JAEUJS010000062.1 GCA_016792935.1 Archangium sp.
CGCGCCAACTGAAAAGCACACTCAGAACCCGCGAGGCCTGCGCCGACGACCGTGATGGCCATGGCTTTGGGCTCAGTCTGGGTTCTTCTGCACGATGATGAAGCGGAAGTTCTCGAGCTCGTTCTGGCCGGCCGTGTAGAGCACCGAGCTGAGCAAGTCGTACGAGACCTTCTTGTCGCCGATGATCGAGACCTCTTTGTTGAAGGGCGCGGTCGGGTTGCGTTCGGCGATCTTCTTGAGCTTCTCGACCTCGGTCTTCAGCGCCGCGTCGAGCGGGAGGATCAGCTTCCCCTGCAGCTCGTTGGCCTTCACGATGCCCTGCGCGAGCTCGACCTTGCGGCGGTCGCCCACCATGATCGCCTTCGCGGTGATGGTGATCGCCACCGTGTCTTTGGGCGTCGCGCGCGCGGCCGACTGCGGGAGCCGAATGTCTTCCGACGCGGTGACGGTGATCGACGAGCTGCTGAACGACTTGATGAGGAACACCAGGATGATGGTCATCAAGTCCATCATCGCGGTGATGTTGAGTTCCTTGATCTCGCCCTCGGCCTCGCGATCACGGCGCTTCTTGCGCGCCATGGCCTTGCGGAAGCGCATGCGCTGACGATCTTCGTCGCTGATCTCCATCGCCGGGTTGGCGGGCTGGGTATTCGGGCCGGCCACTTAGAAGCTCGCCAGGGTGACGTCGGGGAAGAGCAGCTTGCGGTCTTTGGTCTCGCGCGTCGCATCCATCGTCGAGATGAGGACCTCGTATTCGGTGTCTGCTTCAGCCGCGAGGATCACCTTCGACTCGGTCGGGAAGGTGCCCTTGATCTCCATCATCTTCGCGGTGAGGGCGTCGTAGTCGTACGTGCCGTCGGCCTTCTTCGGAATGGTCGGAGCGCCCTGGCCTGGAGCCGCGGCCGTCTCGGCAGTCTGGCCGGGGAGCACGCCACCGGTCGCGGCGATGAAGAAGCCCGCCTTGGCGACGGCCACCGTCAAGGTGAGCGGCGGCTTCTCGTCAGGGTTCCCTCCGCCGCCGCCCGCGTTGTAGTTGGGCGCGTTGACGTTCAACATGCCGAACGTGGCGAGACCCGCCATCGACAGCAGCATGAAGATGATCAAGTTCATGAGGATGTCGAGGTACGGGATGATGTTCAGCTCACCCGATTCCTCTTCTTCCTTGGGCTTGATCTTCCGTCTGGAGAAGTAGAAGGCCATCGTTCGTACTCAGAGGTCCCTGACAGCGGTTGGAGCGCCTCAGTTCCCGCTCTAGCTGGCCTTCTCGAAATCCATCGCCGAGGTCTCACCGGCAGCCCGCCGTCCGAGCAGGTTTTCGAGCTTCATCGCCTGCAGTTCGATCGTCTCGATCATCTTCTTGGCGTACGCCGTCAGGAAGAGGTGGGCGATGATGCACAGCACGGCGATCGTGAGACCGAAGAACGTGTTGTACATCGCTTCGGAAATACCCTTCGAGAGCAGCGCCTGCTTCTGATCGGCGGGCACGTTGCCGAGCGAGCGGAAGGTTCCGATCAGACCGAAGACGGTGCCGACGAGACCGACGAGCGTCGCGATGTTCGCCAGTGACCACAGCCACTGAATGCGCGCGCCGATGTGGGGCACGTTCTCGAGGATGGACTCTTCGAGCGCCTTGGCGACTTCGATCTCACCGCGGTTCGCGCGCGTCAGACCGGCACGCACCACCTTGGCGAGAGGCGAGTTCGGCGCCGCGCCACAGAGCTTCACCGCGCGGTCGGGGTTCCCCGCCATCACCAGCTTGGTGATCTGCTCCATGAACGGGCCGGCGTTGAGGTTGTACCGGAAGAACAGCGTGACCACGCGCTCCACCGCCACAGCGACAGCCGCCGCGAGCCAGAAGATGTTGATGTAGAGGAACGGACCACCGTCGTGGAAGAAGCCGACGATGACGTCCTTGAGAGACTCTTTCGCAGGTTCCGCAGCCAGCACGATTTCGAGGGAGTGCTGCAGCAGACTTTGGGCGGACATGTGTTTCGACTTTCCTTTCAGCCACGGTCGAAAAGACGCGGGAGTTTCTAAGCCGCGCGACCCGCACCGTCAACATTCGAAATCCTCAGCGTTTTTCGTAGCGCCGACCGCCTTTGTGGATGACGGCTCCGAGCACTTCGAGCTCGACCAACGCCGACGCCACCTGCCCCGCTGAGAGGTCGGGGAGCGCGATTCGCAGATCCTCGAAGCCCGCCGCCCCTCGCCGCAACGCGCCGAATACGCTCTGACCGTGGGCGCTCGCCTTCGAGGGGTCGAACGGCGGAACGTCGCGGTGCGCCGAAGCGCTGCCCTCGAGCCCCACCGCCTTCATCGCGTCAGCCGCGTCGAGAAACATCTCGGCTTTCTTCGCGCGCAGCAACCGGTTCCCACCCTCGCCCGCCTCGTTCCAGAGATCGAAGGGCACCACGAGCACCGGTCTCCCTTGTTCCTTCGCGAAGTTCGCCGTGTGGAGCGAGCCGGATTCTGTCGAGGCCTGACAGACCAGCACCGCATCGCTCGCGCCCGAGATGAGCTTGTTGCGCTGCGTGAAGCTGCTCATGTTGGCGCGCGCTCCGGGTGGGAACTGCGAGAAGAGCGTGCCGCCCCCGTCGAGGATCGCGCGCGCCAGCGTGCGCCGCCCCGCGTCGATCTGATCGAGCGCCATGCCCATGAAGGCCCACGTCTCCCCCTGCACCTTGAGCGCTGCGCAGTGCGCCGCCTGATCGATGCCTTCGGCCGCCCCCGACACGATGCCCAGCCCGCTGCGCGAGAGCTGCATCACCCGTTCGCCGACGCGCTGAGCCACTCCCGCCTGCGGAGTGCGAGAGCCCACCACCGCCAGCCTGCGTCGACGCGGGGCGTTTGCTCCCGGGCCCTGATGGAAGAGGATCGCCGGTGCATCGGGGCAATCGTCGAGCCGATCGGGCCACGCGAGATCGCCGGGAAACGCGATCGACGTGCGCTGCGCCTGACACCTGCGCTCGAGGATGTCGGCGCGCTCACCGAGCGTGCGCGTCATGACGATGTGTTCGGCTCCTGCGCCACGCCACGTGATGGCGTCGCACCAGTCGCGAATCGGAACGTCGAGGAGCTGCCCGAGCGCTCCGAAACGCCTCTGAATGTCGGTGATGGTCACGGGGCCTACGCCCCTGACCGACCACAACGCGGCCATCGCTCTCTTGTCTGCTGTGTTCACGCCGCCGTTCTACTGGGCGGCACTGACAAGTCCGGCGGCCGAGCCTCTCAGCGCGACGCCCGGCGGCTGCCTGCCGCGCGGATCTCGCAGTGATCGCCGCGGGTGAACTCGCGCAGCGACTTCGAGACCAGGCAGATCGTCGCCTTGGCCTTCACCTCGAACGCGATGCACTGGCCGATGTCTTCGCGCGGGAACTGCTCCTCGAGGCGCGAGGGCTGCAGCATCGCCTCGGTGGGGAGCGGGTCCTGCTGGCGGAACACGGTGAAGACGTTGCCGACCTTCACGCCGTCGTCAGCGCCCTTGTCGACGATCACCGTCTGGTGCTCTGCCAACATGGTCGGGAAGATCCGCGTGTCGGCCACGAGGTACCCGTCCTTCACGTCACGCTCGTTGGGCCGCGGAGCCACCTGACGCACCACCGGCTCACCCACGGGACCGACGAGGTCTTCGCGGTGCACCTCGTCGTACTGCTTCCAGATCTGCACCGTGCCGCTGTTGTCCTTGTCGACGCGAATCACCTTCACCTCAGCGAGGATGCGCGTGATGTAGCCGATGGGCTGGTTGGTGACCGGGTGGATCACTTCTCCGCCGTTGCGGAACACGAGGTAGATCTCACCGAGACGCGGCGCCTTCTTGCCGAACTTCACGTAGATGTGATCGGCGA
>JAEUJS010000066.1 GCA_016792935.1 Archangium sp.
GAACGGGTGGACGGCTTGCACCTCTCCGCGATCGAAGAGCGAGTTCACGAGTCCGCGCGCGGTGTCGAGGGCGGCTTTCAGGCTCTCGGGCGTCTCGGTGGTTTTGGGATCGTCGATGAGATCGTCGAGGCGGCGGCAGAACGCGTAGAGCGCGAAGGCTCCGCGGCGGCGCTCTCCGAAGAGGATCGCCGAGGAGAAGTAGAAGCTCTTCGCGTGGTGGCGCGTGACCTGGCGGGCCGACTCGTAGCCGGCTTCGAGCGTCGCGTTCATGGCGAGGCCCTCGCGGTTGACTGGCCCTCACCCCGACCCTCTCCCGCAGGGGCGCTTGCCACTGCTTCGATCGCCGCGATGCGCACGGACTGTGCGACGGCTTCGTTCGCCTCGCTCGTGGGCACGTTCAGCTGCTTCAGCACCGCGTCGACCGCGAACTTCGCGCTCAACATCACCGTCGGCACGCCAGTGCCCGGTTGGATCGACGCGCCACACCAGAACAGCCCCTCGACGTCGGGATCGTTCACGCGCGGACGGAAGGGACCGATCTGCCAGAAGTTCTGCGCCAGCCCGAAGTTCGAGCCACGCGCGAGGAAGTGTTCCGTGCGCCAGTCGTCGGGCGTGATCATGCGCTCCGAGACGATGCGCTCGCGCAGATCTCCGTAGCCTTCCGCAGCGAGCCGCGTGAGCACCTGCTCTCGCACGCGCGGCCCCTCGATCTTCCAGTCGATCTTCTGCGCGCCTTCCGCGGTGTGCGGCACGGGCACCAGCACGTACAGCGCGTCGTGGCCTTCCGGCGCGAAGCCATTCCCCGTTCGCGACGGCGCGTTCACGTAGAAGCTCACGTCGCTGGGCACGCGCAGCTTCTCGAAGATGTCGTCGAAGCTCGTCCGAAAGTCGCGGCCGAAGAACACGTTGTGGTGCAGCAGCGGTTCCACGCGGCCCTTCACGCCCAGGTACAGCATCAGGCCGGAGCTGGTGAACTTGCGCTTCTCGACCGACTGCTTGCGCTTTTCGCGCACGGCTCCGGTGAGCAGCGTATCCACCGCCCACGCGTAGTCGGCGTTGCACACCACCGCGTCGGCGAGATCCTTCGTGCCGTCTTCGAGCTCGACGCCGATCGCACGGCCGCTCGAGTCGGTGAGCACGCGACGCACTCCGCGCGAGTAGTTCAGCGAGACGCCTTCTTCACGGCACACGCGCTCGAGCGCGAGCGGCACGGCGTGCAAACCACCTTCGGGGAACCAGATGCCGTGATTCGCCTCGGTGAACGGCAACAACGAGAAGACCGCCGGCGCTTCCCACGGAGAGATGCCGAGGTACATCGTCTGGAAACTCAGCGCCTGTTTGAGGCGATCGTCCTTGAAGAACTTCGAGACGTGGCTCCACAGGCGCTGCAGCGCGCCGACCTGCACGATGCGCGGCACGTTCGACGGCGTGACGAAGTCGAAGAGCCCTTCGAAGTGGCGCGTGATGAAGCGCTCGAACGCGATGTCGTTCTGCTTGCGGCCGTGCTCGAGGAAGTCGCGGTACCGCTGCGCGCTGCCCGGCTCGAGGCGCTCGAGCTCGGCGGCCATCGCGTTCGGCTCGGAGTGCAGGGTGAAGCGCGAGCCGTCGCGGTAGTGCACGCGGTAGTGCGGATCGCAGCGGGTCAGCTTCAGCTCGTCGCTCAGCTTTCGGCCGACCGAGGCGAAGGTCTGCTCGAGCACGAACGGCATGAGCAGAATGGTCGGGCCGAGATCGAAGCGGAAGCCGTCGAACTCGACGCGCCCGCAGCGGCCTCCGGGGCCTTGCTGCTTCTCGTAGAGGGTGACCTGCACGCCCGCGTGCTGGAGGCGCATCGCCGCGGTCAGGCCTCCGACTCCGGCGCCGATGATGATGGCTCGCTTCTGATGCGGGCCTCGGGCGACTTGCGCGCTGCGCCTCACGCGCACCTCGCCGCCATGCTCGCGAGGAGGCCGTCGAGCAGCGGCACGACCGGAGACGCCGGCAACTTCGCCAGTCGCGTGCGCGCCTGTGCCGTCGCGCGTTCCACCATGCGCTCGGTCGCCGCGAGCCCGCCCCAGCGCGTCACTTCTTCTCGCGCATCGGACAGCGTCGCTTCCGACGGAGCGCTCCACAGCGCTTCCAACCGCGAACGTCCCGCTTCGTCGGCGCGCGCCCACGCCGCGAGCACCGGGAAGGTGCGCTTCGCCTCGAGGAAATCGCCGCCGCCCGCTTTCCCCGCGACCGCTGAATCACCGAAGAGTCCCAGCACGTCGTCGCGCAGCTGATACGCCAGCCCCGCGCTGCGGCCGACGCGCTCGAGCGCCGCGATGAGCGCCGGGCTCGCTCCACCCAGCATCGCGCCACACACCAGCGGCGCCACGAAGCCGTACTTCGCGGTCTTCAAGCGCGCGACCTTGAGCGCCGACGCCAGGCGCACCTCAGGCAACGGAGCCCGCGTCAGCACCAGATCGAGGTGCTGGCCCGCCGCCGTGTGACGACAGACCTCGAGCATGTAGCGCGTGGCCTTCACCGCCGCGCTCCCCGGAGTCGCCAGCATCGCTTCCATCGCGCGCGCGTAGAGGTGATCGCCCGCCACCACCGCCAACGACTCGTCACCCAGCGCCACGTGCAACGCCGGCCCACCACGCCGCGTGGCCGCGCGATCAGCGATGTCGTCGTGCACCAGCATGAACGCGTGCAGCAGCTCGAGGCCCACTCCGAAGTTGGTGAGCGCCTCGGTGTCGACGTGGTTGCGAGCGCACGCGAAGCCAGCCGCCAGCAGCGTTGGACGCACGCGCTTCGCCGGACGGAGCGCGAACTCGGTCACCACCTCGCGCGCCGCCGTCCACCGCGAGTCGATCACCGACTCGTCCTCGGCCACCAACCAGGCGCGGAGCGAACGCTCCAACTCGAGCTGGAAGTGCGCGAGGCCAAGCGCATCGGGATGCAGCGTAGCGATGTGGGTCACGAGATGCCCCTCGGTGTTACGTGTGCAGGGTTTGTATAACGTGTGTTCAAGGAGCGTCAACCACGGTTCGTCAGCCGCCCCTGTGCGCTTGCTAGACTGAAAGTCGATGCTCCGCCGTCACCTTCGGTGGTTCGTTTACGCCTCACTGCTGATCACGTTTCACCAGTTCCCGAGCTCAGGGCCGATCCGTCTCGACGCTGGCGTTTGGCAGGCAGTCGCGCGCGAAGATGGCTCCGTCGAGGTCCGCCTCCGCAACCGACACGAGGTCACCTTCAGCGCATCGACGTCTGCGAAGCGCGTCACGCTGCAGGACGGCGTGCTCTCGCTCGAGCGCGAGGCGTTCACCGAAGAATGGGCCGCGCATCCCGGCGGGCTCGAGCAGCGGTGGCGGGTCGAACGCGCGCCGAAGACGCCCACGCTGCGCTTCACCGTGAAGCTCGACGCGAAGCTCGAGGCGCGGCGCGACGACGTGGTGGTGCACACGCGCTCGACTCGACTCCGCTATGGCACTGCGACGTGGGTCGACGCGCAGCAGCGACGCACGGTCGTCGCGCAGCGCGTGGAAGGCGACTCCATCGTCATGGAGCTCGACGCGCAGACGCTCCGCGACACCACCTGGCCCGCGGTGCTCGACCCGGCCATCTCGCAGGAGCTCAGCATCGGCGCAGTGGGCGAACAGCTCGCTCCCGGGTGGCAAGACGACGCTCGCATCGTCTTCGATGGCCTCAACTACCTCGCGGTGTGGGTCGATGGCCGGGCCGATCGCGGTGACCTCTATTTTGCGCGCGCCTCGAGCACGGGTGACTTGCGCGACAGCCTGAGCATTCCGCTCGTCACCAGCGCCGGAGAGCAGCACAGCCCCGCACTCGCGTTCGGAGGCGGCGTGTCGTTGGCGGCGTGGATCGACTCGACGAGCACGACGACGCCCGGTGACGTGCGCGCCGCGCGCATCAGCCCCACGGGGCAGATTCTCGACAGCCTTCCGCTCCTGCTCACCAACACCACGTGGGACGAGTTCCACCCCGCGATTGCGTTCGACGGCACCAACTTCCTCGTGGCGTGGCTCGACGCGCGCGCCGCGATGCGCAGCGACGTGTACGGCGTGCGCGTCTCACCGCAGGGCGTGGTGCTCGACGCGATGCCGGTGCAGCTCACCAACTTCGCCAGTCAGAAAGACGACCTCGCGCTCGCGGGCGCGGCGAGCGGTGGCGGCTTCATTCTCGCGTGGGTCGATTCACGCCCGAGCACGCAGACCGATCTCTACGTCGGTCGCTACACCGCGACCCTGGGTGCGCTCGACGGCAACGGCACGGCCCTCGACAGTGAGCTGACGTCCGACGTCGAGGCGCCGCGGCTCACGCCGAACGCAGACCTCGTGCTCGTCACGTGGACGCGTCTCACGGGTCTGAATGCCGATGTGTACGCGACGCGCTTCTCGATGTCGGCTGGTGCTCCGACCGACACCATGCCCATCGTCATCTGCAACGACGTCGAGTCGCAGTGGTCGAGCTCCGCCGTCGCCGAGACCGATGGGTGGCTGGTCGGCTACCTCGACGACCGCGACGACGCGCACCACGTCTATCGCGTCAGCGGCTCGGGCGTGGTCGGCTCGGAAGTGCACGCCACGCAGCTGGGGTGGGGCGCGTGGCGGCAGTCGCTGTTCTCGTCGCCCACCGAAATCGGAATCTTCACCACCGGCGGCGACAAGGTGACGCTGTACCTCTTCAATCGCATGACCGGCTTCGAGTTCGCGAAGACGAACTTCCCGCTGTCGTCGCAGACGCAGTTCATGTCGGCGGTGGCGGGCCATGGAAGCGGCGTGCTGCTGGCGAGCATGATCGACGGAGCCGGCATCGATGACCCGTTCGGCGCCGACATCGCCGTCTTCCCACTCACGCCGACGGGCGCTTCCGCGGGGCCGATGTCGCTCTTGCGTGAAGACGACGTCGCCGCTCCGGCCATCGCCACCAACGGCACCAACGCGCTCGTCGTCTTCGGCAACTACTGGGGCCCGGGCCGCAGCATCTACGGCCGCCGCGTGGGCCTCGACGGAGTGCCCATCGAGTCCGACGTGTTCACGCTCGCGACGTCTCCCGCTCCGCAGTGGCCGCGCGTCGCGAGCAACGGAACGGACTACCTGGTCGTCTGGCACAACAACAACCAGCAGGACCTCGGCTTCGCGCGCGTGACGTCGGCCGGTGCGCTGTTGGATCCGACCGGGCGCGTGCTGGTGAACAACGCGCCGCCGTCGTACCGGCTCGACTCGGTCGACGTCGCGTGGAACGGGCAGCAGTACGTGGTGGTGTGGCGCGACGACAACGACCAGGGCAGCTCGCGCATCCTCGCCACGCACGTGACGGCCGCGAGTGGCGCCGTCGAGGGCAACTTCATCACGCTCGGTGGGAGCACGCGGCAATGGGACCCGACGGTCGGCTCCAATGCAGCGGGGCTGACGCTCGTCGCGTGGGCGGATGAACGGCTCGGCACGACGGACATCTTCGGCGCGCGTCTCTACGCAGATGGAGGCACGCCCGACGCCGACGGCGGTTTCGCCATCACCACCGTCGCGGGAGATCAGTACACGCCCACCATCACGTGGGACGGCGCGCGCTTCCTCGTCGCGTGGGTGGACGAAGGAACTCTGGGTACCGAGGTGCACGCCGCGACTGTCGACGCCGACGGCACCGTCAGCAGCCCGTTTGTCCTCAGCACCGAGGCCGGCGATTGGAATCCGCGGCTCGCGTCGTCGGGGCTCGGGCGCTCGCTCGTGTCGTATCAACGCTTCACGCTCGCTCCGCCGCTCTCGAGCACGCGCACGTATCTGAAGGGCGCGTGCTTCGCGGGCACCTGCGAGCCCGGCGCGATGGGGGATGGCGGCATCACCCCGCCCGATGGCGGCATGAGCGTCGCGCTGATGTTCACCAGCACGCCGAATTCGAACCTGGCGTCGTGCAATCAGCCGTGGGCCTATCGCCCGACGGTGAACACTGCGGGCGCCGTCACCTGGACACTGCGCAACGTGAACGGCGAATTGCCGTCGCGCGTGTTCATCAACTCCGAGACGGGCGAAGTGTTCTGGCACCCCTCGAGCGCGGATGAAGGCAGCGTGAGCTTCGATGTCGTCGCGACGTCGCCGACCGGCGTCGCTTCTCAACGCGTCGAGGTGACGGTCACGTGCAAGCCGCTCGGAGTCGGCTGCTCGTGCGATGCGAGTCCGATGGCGCTGGTGATCCTCGGTTTGGCCCTGTTCCGTCGCCGTCAAAACTCTCGCCAGGTGGGTCGAAGGTGACACCTCTCGGGCCTTCGCAGCCCCCAAATGGGTGACTCCACCTCAGGTTGGGTGGACTAACCCGGCGATGCTCCTGAACTCTCAGGAAAGCGTTTGAGGGGACGCTTCCTTGCATCGAATCTTGTTGGTGGAGGACGAAGAGGCCGTCGCGCGAGCGCTCGAACGCTGGCTCAAACGCCGCAAGGTGGAAGTCCGCGTTCTTCTCGATCCGACCGAGGTGGGTGCGGCGCTCGCGGACTTTGCGCCGACCATCGTCGTCACCGACCTGCACATGCCGGCCCGCAGCGGGCTCGAGGTATTGGCCGAGGTGAAGGACAAGGCGCCGAACGCAATCCGTGCGCTCCTCTCGGGCTCGTTGCAGAGCTTGCCCGCGAAGGACCTGCTCGACCTCCAGCCGTTGCGGCTCATCGCCAAGCCGTGGAACACCGCGACACTCGCGCGAGACCTGGGACTCGATGACGCCTGAGCTCCCGACGGGTTTGGCGCGCAGTCTGGTGCTGACGATGGAAGTGATGGGCGCCGATGCGCGCTCGGTGCTTCAGCGCCTGGGTCGTGGTGCGAAGGCGAAGTCGGGCTGGGAAGAGGTGTGCACCGCGCTCGAGACGTACTTCAGCGTCGAAGGGGTCGCGGCGACGCAGCGACTCATTCAGACGCTCGCCACGCGCAGCTCGGTGGTGTTGCAGGCGGCGGAACTGCTCGGCGACGTGCACCAGACCTACGCGGCGCTGCTCGAGGCGGCGTCGGCGCAAGACGTGGTGGTGGTCGAGGTGCGCAACACGCCGCAGGGGTTGACCGTCTCGCTCGAGCTGCGCCGCGGTCACCGCGCGTCGATGGTCTTCTTCCAGGCGTGCGTGTGGTTGCTGACGTCGCTGCCGCGCGTGCGGGGGTTGCCTGATTCGCGCGTGTTGGTTGAGCGGGTGAGCGAGCGCGGCCTGCACTGTGTGGTGGTGCCGCCGGCAGATCGCGCGGTGCGGCTGGCGCATCAAGACGGGCCATTGCGGCAGCTGGCGCGGCAGGCGCTGCGCTTCGACGGCGTGACTTCAGCGCGCGCGTCGCTGACGCCCCAGTCGTTGCAAGAACGCTTCGGGCTGACGCGGGCCGAGGCGCGCGTGGTTCGGCGTCTGGCGGAAGGGCGCAGCATCAAGCGCATCGCGGAAGAGCTGAAGGTGAGCCCCGAGACCGCGCGCACGCACGCCAAGCGCGCGATGCAGAAGACCGACACGCATCGGCAGGCCGAGCTGGTCAGCCTCGTGCTGTCGGAGTGACGTTCGACGTCACGGCGTCGCCTGAACCCTCGGCCTTCGTTCTCTTGAACGGTGACACCAGGTGCTGCCAGTAGGTGCGGTCTTCTTCGCCGGGATTTCCGAGCGGCCAGCTCTCCTCTCCATCGGGCGGCCGGTGGTACGTGCCGAACAGCAAGTCCGTCCACGGAGCGAGGTTGGCGAAGTTGTGCTTCGTCTCCTTCGTCTCGAGGTGGTGCCAGTGGTGCAGCTCGGGCGCGCCGAAGAGCGGGCGCAGCGGGCCGAGTGGAATGCGCACGTTGCTGTGAATGAAGATGGCCCACAGCCCGCGGAAGGCGACGAGCCACGCGAGCAGCGCGAGGTCCACTCCGAGAATCATCGCGGGGAGGTTGATGGCCAGCTGCGTGAGCACGCCATCGACGGGATGTTCACGGTGCGCCGCGAGCCAGTCGAGGTGCCGCGCGGAGTGGTGAATGGAATGAAAGCGCCACAGCCACGGCACGCGGTGACACGCGTAGTGGAACCAGTAGACGCTGACGTCTCCGAGCGCCACGACGAGAATCGCCTGCAGCACGTACGGCCACTCGCTCACGCTGACGCGGAAGCCCGCGGGGATGACGGCGTCGAGCGCGTGGTTCACCTGCAGCAAGAGGAAGAGCGCGACCGCTGACCACACGAGGTACTGCCCGGCCATGAACGCGAGGTCGGTGACGAAGCGCGGGCGTAGCCACTTCTGACCCGCGCGGGCCGAGAAGAGACGCTCCAGTGGCCAGAAGACGGCGGCGAGCAACACCGCGCCGATGGCCAGCGCTTCGACGCGCTCTCTCATTTCTGCTGCTGCGGCGTCTGCGTGGGCGCCTGCTGCTGCTGCGGTGGCGGGTTGAGCTCTTCCTTGAGGCCAGGGAGCCCTTCGCCGCCCATCGACTTCGACGCCGGGAAGAACGTGGGAGGCGTGCCTCCATCTTTCGCGCGGCGCGGGAGCGGAACTGGCGCCGACTTCGACGCCGAGAAGCGCGTGGGCTCGTTGAGGCCGAGGTCGTCGTTGTTGGCGTTGTTCGCGCTGTTGGCCTTGTTGGTCGGCTTCTTCGCCACTCCGGAATCAGCGGGGCCGGCGGCGAGCGCGTCCATCGACATGCCGAAGAGCGGGCGCACTTTGCTGCCGCCGAAGAGCTCGGTGACGGCGGTGAGCATCGCGCCGAGGAGGAAGAGCAGGGCGACGCTCACGGCGAGGAGCTTGAGGACGCTTTTCATGCCGTGGACTGTAGCGCTGGTTCAGCGCTCGTCGCGACGTGCCGTGGCGCAAGCGGCCTCGAGGAAGTCGATGCGCTGGATTGCAGAGGCTTCGCTCGACTCCGACGTGCCCCTCGAGCCTCCGGCGAGTTCTCTTCTGATTCGCGCCAACGGCATCCAGAGCGTCCACCTCACGCTCACGCATTTTTGAGCTCCCGCACACCCTTCCCCTCCAATGTCACTTCGCCTGTGCCGTGGGCGGTGACTTCACGCTCGTCACACGCGCGGAGGCGAGACGGGCGCCAGCGGCCTTGCGTCCTCGTTCGTCGGCTTCGAGCGCAATGACGGACATTGCGCTCGAGCAGAGGTGTCGCTGGGTCGTTCGCCGAGCGGAGTGAAACCGCAAGGGCCCGAGGCGAGCGTGAAGTCGGCAGTGACGCACAGGCGAAGTGACATTGGAGGGGAAGGGAGTGCGGGAGCTCAAAAATGCGAGAGCGCGCGAGGAGGCCCCGGCGTGCTGTTGGATCACTCTGAGCGAAATTCGCTCGAGGCTCAAGGAGCTGTGCCGTGTTTGGCACCGCGCACCTTCTTCGACCCAGAGCTGTTGTTTCGGTGCCTCTCCCGCCCGAACGGGAGAGGAACCACCCGAGTTCAGCTGCGACGCCGACGACGCGACAGCACGAGCAGCAGGCCCATGCCGCCGAGGCTCAACATCGAGCCATCGAACGCGGTGCAGCCGCAGCTCACGCCGCCCGCTCCACCGCCACCGCCGACCGGCTCGGTGCCCAGGCCGCCGCCACCATCAGCGACGCCCATGTTCCCGCTCGGCGGCGTCACGAACGTGAAGCCCGCGCTCAACGTCGCCGCCTGCATGTCGTCGTTGGTCAGCACCACGTCGACGGCCCCCGCGGCGTGCGCCGGAACCACCGCGCGCGCCAGCACCGGAGAGACGATGACCACGTTGGTGGCCATCGCTCCGCCGACCGTCACCGTCGCGCCAGGCGCGAAGCCCGAGCCTGTCAGCGTGAGCAACGTGCCACCCGTCGTCGGTCCACTGACCGGCGCCACGCTCGCCAGCGTCGGCACGCCGCGCGTGTACGTGAAGCCGTAGACCAGCGTCGCCGGCACGCCGTCGCTCGACACCACCACGTCGACCATCGCCGGCGCGTGCGGAGGCGTGAACGCCGTCAGCTCGGTCGCGCTGACGAAGGCCACCTGCGTGGCCGGCAGCCCGTCGAGCGTCACCGTCGACCCCGGCGTGAAGCCCGTGCCCGTCAGCGTGATGAGCGTGCCACCCGAGACGTCACCCGTGTTGGGGCCAATGGCCGTCAACGTCGGCGGGGCCACGTAACGGAATGCGCGCGGCAACTCGGCCAGCTGGTTGTCGGTGTTGCGCAGCGAGATGGACACCACGCCCACCGCGTGCGCCGGCGCTTCCGCCTGCACGCTGGTCGACGACATCACGGTCACCATCGGCGAGGCGTCGGTGCCGAACAACACCGTCGCGCCCGGCAGGAAGCCCGTGCCAGTCAGCGTCACGCGCGTACCGCCCGCGCTCGAGCCGCTCACCGGCGACACGCTCACCAGCGTCGGAGCGCCGTCGAACGTGAACGCCATCGGCAACGTGCCGCGCTGCGTGTCGGCGTTGGTGAAGACCACGTCACCCAGTCCGGCCGGAGCGCCGTTGGTGATGGCCGTCGCGCTGGTCGCGCTCGTCACCGTCACCGCGAACGCCGGAACACCAGCGATGCTGATCGACGCGTTGGGCAGGAAGCCCGTGCCCGTCAACGTGACGACCGTGCCGCCCTGCACCGGGCCGTGGTTCGGCGAGATGGCCGTCACGGTCGGCGCCGACACGTAGGTGAACGCCGCGCTCAGCGTCGCTGCCTGCAGGTCGGGGTTGGTCACCACGATGTCGGCCGGGCCTGCCATGCCCGCGGGCGTGGTGGCGGTGAGCCGAATCGCAGACACGCGCACCACGCTGGTGGCCGGCACTCCGCCCACCGTCACCGTCGCGCCGGTGAGGAAGTTGTTGCCGTTGATGGTGATGGCCGTGCCCCCTGTCGCGAAGCCCGAAGGCGGCGTGACGTTGGCGATGGTCGGCGCCGGGTAGGTGTACGTGAAGCCGTTGGTCAGCGTGGCGAGCTGGCCGTCGGGGTTGGTGACGGTGACGTTCACCGCGCCGCTCACTGCCGCGGCCGGAACGGAGACGGTGAGCGAGTTGCCGCTCGGGTCGACCACCACTCCCGTGCCCAGCGTCGTTCCGAAGCGCACCGTCGCGCCGGCGCGGAAGCCCGTGCCGGCGACGGTGACCGTGTAGCCACCGCTCGTCAGGCCCGTGGGCGCGGTCACCGAGGTGACTGACGGCGCCGCGAGGTACTCGAAGCCGTTGTTGAGCGAGCCTTCGAGCGCGTCGACCGGGTTGCGCACCGTGACGATGGCGAACCCCGCGGGGTGCGCCGGCGTCGTCGCCGTCAACCGCACTGCGTTGACGAGCACCACGTTGGTGGCCGCGACACGGTTGCCGCCGACCGTGAAGTACACCTCAGCGCCCGTCTTGAAGAGCGTGCCGTCGATGGTGACGTTGCTGCCTCCCGCGAGCGGGCCGACCGCCGGCGTGACGAGCGTGACCGTCGGAGGAACGATGGGCTCGAAGTACGTGAAGCCGCCCGTCGCGGTCGCGGTCTGGTTGCCGGGGTTGACGACCACGACGTTCACCGCGCCCGTGACGCCCGGCGGCGTGTTGATGGTGAGCTGTGTCGCCGTGCGGCCGGTCACCTGCACCGGCGTGTTGCCGAAGAACACCTGCGAGGCGGCGCCGAAGTTCGTGCCGTCGATGGTCACGCTGGTGTTGCCGACCACCGAGCCCGTGTTGGGCGCGATGGTGGAAATGGTCGGCGCGCCGATGCTGGTGAGGCAGTTGAACGAGACGGACAGCACGTAGGTCGACACGCCGGTGGTGCTGGTGCGACCCACGCGCGCGTAGTGACGGCCCGTGTAGCGCGCGCGCCACACGAGCGTCTCGGACGGCACGGTGGGCGTCGACGCGGTCAAGGTGCCCGGGCTGGCGGTCACGGTGCTCGCGGTGGAGCCGTCGTTGACCGCGAGGAGCGGCAGGCCCGCCGCGTCGAGAATCGCCAGCGTGTGGTTGGCGGTCGAGCTCGCGGCGCGCGCCGGGTTGCTGTCGAGCGCGAGGAAGAGCACGTCACCTGCGCGCGCTTCGAACTGGAAGAGGTCGACGTCGGTGGTGCTCGTCACGTCGCCCGAGAAGTAGTTGTTGGTGGCGGCGGTCGCGGTGCCGATGGTGTCGTTGGGCTCGGCTTCGGCCGACGCCGCGCCGTTCTGCACCGTCGCGTAGACGCTGTACGGACCTGACACGGTGCCGCTCAGATGGGTGACGCGCACGTACGCGGGCTGGCCGGAGGTGAGCGGGGTTCCGGCGACGGCTCCTGAGGCGCCGCCGAACAACACGTCGGCGTTGGCGTCGTCGTACTCGAGCGTGTCGGTGTTGTTGGTGATGCGCACGTCGAAGTCGGTGGTGGCCGAACCGGTGGCGCCGGCCGCGCGCGCCTCGACGAGGGCGAAGGCACGCGAGGTGGCTCCGGCCGTGCCGAGCGCGAAGAAGTCGACTTCCGATGAGGTGCCGATGAAGCCGGTGGTGGGGCAGGCCAGCGCGTTCGCCGTCGCGGGCGTACCGTTGGGCTCGGTCTCGGGGAAGCAGGCCGACACTTCGACCTCGAGCGGGATGGACGCGGTGAGCGTGTTGGTGCCCTCGTCAGCCCACAGGTAATACGTCGAGCCCGCGTTCAGCGGCACGCACACCAGCTGCTCGGCAGTCGTGCCACTGCCGGCGCGGTTCGAGCCGGTGATGCACTGCGGAGGGGTGTAGGTCTGCGGCGGCACCATCGCGGCCGTGCAGCTGTCGGTCATGTAGAAGACGAGGTCGGTCGAGAAACTCGGCGTCGCGCGCACGCTGTAGTTGCCCGAGCTGGTCGGCGTGAAGCTGAAGACGGCGTCACGCCCCGGCGCCGCGTTGGTGGTCGCGGTGCCCTGGCCGATGCCCGGGAAGCACGCGTTCGCGCCGCCGGTTTGTGCGTCGTTGGCGGCCTGCGCGTTGATGGCTCCGACCTGGGTCGTGTCGAGGCTCAGCGCCACCGACCCGTTGCAGCGGTCGTTGGGGACGAGCGGAACCCGCTCGATTTGAATGGCCATGGTGTCGGTCGCCAACGCGGCCGAGAGCCACTTGCCGATCTGCACGTAATAGGTGGTGCCCGCCGTGAGCTGCACGGTGACGCTCGACTTGCTCGCGCAGAACTCGTCGTTGCAGCCGTTGGTCAGCGTGACCGGCGTGGTGCAATCACCGCTGTACACCGAGAGCACGGTGTCAGCGATGGTGTTGCCCGCCGGCGTGCAGCTCTGCACGGTGTAGAAGTCGGTCACCGTCGGCGTGAAGCGGTACCACACGGTCGAGAGCGTGGTGGCGCACATCGGCGTCTCGGCGGCTGAAGCAGCGCCCGAGAGGCTGACGGTCGACGACACGAGCGGGAAGGGGCCCGAGCCGTTCATCACCTCGGCTCCGGCGCAGGCGTCGTTGGCGGGCTGCGCGAAGGCGAGGCCCGACAGCGTGAGGGCCGCGAGGAACGTCAGACGGAAAGGAGTGCTGTGCATGGCGTTCCTCACGGAGCAGGCGTGAAGCGGACCGCGGTGTTCGACTGCACCTGGCCCTGGTTGATGTTGCGGAACATGGCGAGGTTGCCGGCGAGGTTCTCGAGCCACACGGTGGCGCTGGTGCCCGCGCCGAAGCCGTCGTTGGAGCCCGACGCCATCGTGCCGTAGTGGTACTCGATGGTGCCGTCTTCGAAGAGCTTGGCCTCGAAGTTCAGGTCATCGAGCCCCTTGGTGGTCGACGAGAAGTGGCTCAGGTGCGACCACTGAATCACCCAGTGCGGAGCGGGCGTCTGCGTGTCTTCGCCCATGTTGAAGCGCTTCCAGTACACCTCGGGCGAGCGGCCGGTCGCCGGCACGACCTCGAGGTCGTCCCAGAAGACCGAGGCCAGCGCGATGGGCGCGGTGGTCGTCGGCGCGGTCTTGTTGCTCGAGTTGGTGCTGGTGGTGGTGCCCCAGAAAATCCAGCCGTCGAGCGAGACCGAGATGACGGGCTGACGCACGCCGAACGCCATCGGCGCGGGGTCGGTGCCAGCGTCGCTCGCCAGCGCGATGGTGGTGGTCGACGAGGTGACGGCCGTCATGCCCATCGGGCGCACCAGCGGAATGCCGGTGGCCGAGATGTCGACGAAGCGCACCGGAATCGCGTTGGCGAGGTAGCCGAAGCAGCTGACCGCCGTGCCCGGTGAGCCGCGCTGCGCGGGCATCAGGTTGCCGAAGGTGCGCGTCGCGTCGCAGGCCTGAATCGTCGCGGTGCCCGAAGCGTTGATGAACGGACCCGGGTCGACCTCGATGGAACCGCCGGTGCCTCCGTCGGCCGGGCCGTTGTAGGTGAAGCCGATGCTCGCGTCGGCGGTGCCGACCGTCAGCGCGCCGCCGTCACGCGCGAAGTTGAGCGAGCCCCACGCCAGCTGCACGCCCGAGTCGTCGTTCTCGGCCGGGTCGATGCTGTCACCGACCACCGACACGCCGTTGGCGGGCACGGTGAGCGAGGGAATCGTGAAGGACGAGGTGGTGGTGGTCGAGGTGATGATCCACCCGCTCAGGTCGAGCGGCGCGGCGGTGCGGTTGACGATCTCCAGGTACTGACCGCGCGGCACCAGCGGGCTGGGGCGGAACATGAATTCCGAGATGGACAGGTCGAGCGGGAAGCCCACCACCGACGCCGGCTGCGAGATGCGCGCGGTGACGTTGCCCGACTTCACGAAGCCACCCCACCGCGAGTTGCGCTGCACGCGCACTTCCGGCTGCGTCACCGGGCTGAAGAAGTAGAGCGCCGTGTTGCTGGCGGGCACCGCCGTCGAGCGCACCGCCACGGTGCGCGTGCCGTCCTGAATGCCGATGCTGAACGAGGGCCCCGCGTTGAGCGTCATCGTCTTGTAGTGGAACGAGGTCTGGCCGTTCTGGTGAATGCGCACCTGGAAGGTGGCCTCGGTGTTGACGGTGGTGCCGCACTGCATGCGGTTCCACTGCACGACGAGCGACTGCTCCGGAGCGTCTCCCACCAACTGCACGAAGACCGCCGAGTTCGCGGTGAGCGTCAAATCGTCCCAGTAGGGCGCGACGAGGAACGGGGCCGCCGAGACCGACAGCGACGGCAACGCGACCTCGCTGCTGTTGACCACCAGGTCACCGCGCCACGCCAGCCAGCCGGCGCGCGAGATGGTGAGCGGGCCGCTCTGCGTGACGCCGAAGAGCGCCGTCGAGAACGGCAGGTCGACCGTCGTCACGTTGGCGCCCGACTCGAGCACGCGCGTGCCCCCGGTCTGCGAGATGTCGAGGAAGTCGCTCTGCGTCGCCGGCAACACCTGGGTGTGCGGGAAGCCGACGAAGAGCGCCGAAGGGGCCGCCGAGGTGAGGTTGACGAGCTGACCGGCGAGCGCGGTGCGCGGCGTCTGCGTGACGGCGACCGGCGTTCCTCCCGAAATCGTCACCGTGGCCTGACCCGTCACCGGCACGCTGCCCAGCGAGTTGTCGGCCGTAGCGACGTAGGTGGTGGTCGCGTTGGGGTACACGTCGACGGTGCCCGTCTCGGCGCGCTGGCCGTTGGCCGAGAAGACCGCCGTGCCGTCGGAATCGACGATGCGAATGCGGCGGGCCTCGGGGCAGCTCCACGTCAGCGTGACCTGACCGCCCGAGGTGGTGGAACCAGGGCTGGCCATCAGCGTGAGCGCGGTGGGCGTGCCGACCGAGTCGACCTGCGCCACGCGGGTGCGCACGCCGCCGCGGTTGTCGGTGGCCACCAATTCGACGGTGAAGTCGCGCGTCGGCGCCGTGAACGTGAACTGGCCGTCAGCGGCGGTGGCCGCCGAGGAGCTCTGGTGCACCACGGCGCCGTCGACCTTCAGCTGCACCAGGTCAGCGGCGACGGTCTGCCAGCGCACCGAGTACGGCAGGCCGCCCGCGGCGTTGGCCGGAGCGTCGAGCCGCACGATGGACAGGCCCGAGCCGACGAAGACGGTGACGGTCTTCGACATGCTCTCGGTGCCCTTGAGCGCGGTGACCACGTAGGTGAGGAACGAGCCGGGCGGCAACTGGGGCGCGACCTCGTTGAACGTGCCGTTGGCAATCATCGCCGCGGCGGTGATTTCGGTCAGCTGCCCGCGACCCGGCGACGAAATCTGAAGGCGGTCAGCGCCCGCGGCGGTCCACTGCAGGTTGACCATCTCTCCCGACTGCAGCGCGGGAGGCGTGGCGACCAGCGTCAAGACCGCCGGCTGCACGGTGACGGTAAGCGTCTTCGTCTGGCCGTCGGCGACCAGCGTGTAGGTGGTGTCGAACGAGGGCGTCACGGTGACCGCGCCCGAGGTGAGCTGACCACCGGTGGGCACCGGCGTGGCGCCGGCGGTGAGGGTGATTTGCTGCGCGCCCGGAGCGGTCCACACCAGCGTGGTGCTCTGGCCACCCGGCAACACCGGCGGGAGCGCCTGGAAGTTGAGCTCGGTCGCGCCGCTGTCGTTCAAGTCGACGGTGATGGCGCGCGCATCGGAACCGCCCGGGCCACGCGCGGTGAGCACGAAGAGCGAGCGCTCGTTGACGGTGGCGTCGAAGCTGCCTTCGAGGCGGTCGGTGGGAACGGCGAGCGCTCCGCTCGACGCTTCACGCAGCTCGATGGTGGTGCCGTTGGTCACCTTCCACGTGAGGGTGACGGTGGCGCCGCGGTCGACCGAGGTGGCCGAGGCGGTGAACATCTCGACGCTGGGCGCCGCGGGGACCTGCGTCGCGGGCTTCTCGATGCGGCACGCCGAGAGGGTGAGGACCGCGCTGACAAGCAGAGAGGTAGAGGTGCGGTTCATGGGAATCACCGGGGCGTGAAGCGGAAGGCCGAGTTTGGCGAGAGGCCGGGGTTGGTCGAGGACACGTTGACGGTGAGCGCCGCCGTGCCGGTCGGGTTTTCGAGCCACGTCACGGCGGAGCTGCCCGAGCCGTACACGTCCACCGTGCGGCTCTGCATGTCCGCGTAGTGGTACTCGATGACACCGTCCGTGAAGATTTTCGCCTGGAAGTTCAAGTCATCGAGCGAGCCCCCGAACGCGTAGTGGCCGAAGTGATGCCACTGCACGATCCAGTGCGGGGCAGCCGCGAACGGGTCTTCTCCCATCGCGCAGAACTTGAGGAAGATCTGCCCGCCGCCCACGTTCATGTGCAGGTCGTCGCCGAAGACCGAGAGCATGGTGTTGCTGTCGGTGGTCGATGGCGTGGTGATGCTCATCCAGTTGGTGGTCGACGCCGGGGCCGCGTCGAAGGTGATGAAGCCGTTGGTGCTGACCTGCATGGCGCTGAAGGTGGTGCCGAACACCGGCACCGGGTGCGCCGAGAGGTCGCCCGCAAGAATCGAGTCGTCGAAGTTGCCGGTGGCGGCGAGGAGCCCCGTGCCGGTGCCCGAGATGTCGAAGTAGCCCGGCGCGATGCTCGACAACGCGTACGGGAAGCCGCAGCCAACGTCGCGGCCCGGCGTGCCGAGCTGCAGCGGCACCTGCGTGCCGTAGGTGGCGCCCGCCGCGCAGGTGGTGACCACCGACGCGGGGAGAATGCGGCCCGGGTCGAAGCTCACCGCGCGACCCGCGTCGGCGGCGGCGAGCGAGAGGGTGTTGTGCGCTCCACCGCGGCCGAAGACGAGCGAGGGCAACCCGCGCACGCCGTCGAAGCTGGTGAGGGCCACGCTGACGCCCGCGTCGTCGTTGAGCGACGGGTCGGTGCTCGAGCCGACGACCAGCATCCCGCGCGCAGGCACGGTGCCGGTCACGGCGACGGTGCCACCGTCGGCGGCGTTGAAGGTCCACCCGGCGAGGTCGAGAGCGACGTCGCGCGTGTTGCGCAGCTCGACCCAGTTGCCTTCCGCGAGCGAGCTGCGCGACATCACCTCGGTCACGCTCAGGTCGTTGGTGGTGACCACCGTGTCCAGCTGCGAGAGCAAGGGGAGGAAGTTGCCGGGCGTGATTTCCAGCTGACCGGCGATGGGGCCCTCGAGGGTGGCGCGCAGCGTGACCGGCATCGCGCGCGGACCAAAGAAGGTGAGGCCCGCGTCAGGCACCGCCGCGCCGGCGACGAACTGGTTGGGGCGAACGCCGACCACCCCCGCGCGGCCCGACACGGTGGCGGGCAACACGGCGTAGTCGAAGTCGACGCGGCCGCTGGTGGCGATGCGCGCCTGGAAGGTGGCGGTCGAGGTGTTCCACTGCACGATGAGCCAGTCGACTCCGGCGACCGTCTTCACCTGCCAGAAGACGCCGCCGGTGATGGTCAGCGATTCCCAATACGGAGCGACCGAGAGCGGCTCGAGCTTCGCGCTGGGGAGCGCCTCGTCGATGGTGTTGGCGCCGTTCACGGACGGGCCGAACACCAGGTAGCCGTTCTTCGACACGCTGATGGCCTGACCGACGCGACGCCCGAAGAGCGTGGTGCGGAAGCTGGTCTCGATGCTGGCCACCGAGTTGCCCGTCATGGGGAAGGTGAGCGGGGTGCCGGTC
>JAEUJS010000088.1 GCA_016792935.1 Archangium sp.
CGATGACGGCGTGACGACACGCGTGAACGTGAAGGTCGCCGACGGAGTGACCGCCATCGGCACCGGCTCCGCGCAGACCGACGGCAGCTTCGCCACGAAATCGCAGGCGCCCGCGTACGCGTTCGCGTTCTACGCCGCGAAGGACTTCCAGCTCGGTGACACGCAGAACGCGAACAACGGCGTCGCGCTCAGCGGCTACGGAACGAAGGGCGTGCCGCAGCACTTGCGCGATGCGTACGTGAAGACCGCGAAGGACTCGCTCGACTTCTATTCGCAGTGGCTCGGCAAGTACGACTACGGCGACACGCTCAAGCTCATCGAGCTCGAAGGCGGCCTCGGTGGCATGGAACACACGGGCGCCGTGGCCATCATGCTCAGCAGCGCGCGAGACCCCGACTACGGCAAGGAGACCGCCGCGCACGAAGTCGCGCACCACTGGTTCGGAGACAACGTCCGCATCAAGGACTGGAATGACTTCTGGATGAGCGAGGGCTTCACCAACTACGCGACGTACCGCTTCTTCCGCGCGAGCCAGGGCGAGGAGAAGTACGGGCAGCTCCTCGACCGCGCGAAGTTGGAATTGCGTGACGCGCTCGAGACCAACCCGCACGCGTTGTCGGCGCCGAAACACACCGACGTGAACGAGATCTTCGACTCGGTGCCCTACGAGATGGGCCCGTGGATGCTGCGCATGATGGAAGCGAAGATCGGCACGCCGAAGATGGACTCGCTCTTGAAGGACTGGTTCCAGGCGAATCGGCAGAAGACGGTGACGACGGATCAGTTCGTGAAGTTCGCGAAGGAAAAGACGGGCACCGACTTCTCCTCGTTCTTCAAGGAATGGAACTCGCTCACCGCGGTGCCTTCGTTCCGCGCTGACGTGCAGACCGTGGGTCCGAAGTTGAAGGTGTCGCTCGCGGCGTCGACTCCGGTGCCGAAGGGCCTCGAGATTCCGCTGCTCGTCGAGGGTGACGGCGGGAAGAAGAAGACGGTGATGGTGGATCCGAGCAAGCCGCTCACGCTCGACGTCGGCTTTCCCATCAAGCGCACGAAGTGGGACCCGGACCACACCGTGCTCGCGTTCGTGCAGTGACCTTTGGTGACTGAGCCTTCGCCCGAAGAATTTCGCGAGCAGCACAAGCGGCGGCTGTCGTGGATGCCGTGGCTGTGGCCTTCGCAGGCGTTTCTGCACGGCCCGCTCACCTTCGGTGACGACGTCAGCGTGAACGCGCGCGCGTCGATTGATGGAGGCGCAGTCGGCATCACCATCGGCGACGGCACGCGCATCGCGAGTGGAGCGGTGTTGTACGCGTTCGACCACGCGATGAGCCGCGAGCGCACGATTCGGGAGCAGCCTGTGAAGTCGATTGGCATCACGATTGGGCGCGACGTGTGGATTGGGGCGAACGCCGGCGTGACGGACGGCGTGCGCATCGGAGACGGCGCGGTCGTCGCGATGGGAGCGGTCGTCACGCACGACGTCGAGCCGTACGCCATCGTCGGCGGAGTTCCGGCGCGCGTCATCGGTGTGCGACCTCGCTGAGCGACGAAAGTCTTGATTTGGCTGTCGCGTCCGAGCGAGATTGATGCGTAGAGCGCCCTGATGGTGGTGGTGGTGTACGATTTTTGTACTGCCAAACGGCGAAAGAGCCCCTCGACCCACGAGCAAATTTTGCTCAGGTGACCACTGCGTGGATCTGGTCGTCCTGACGACCAAATTCAGACAATGGTCGAGCCTGGTGTCGAAGACTGCGCCAACTGCGCATCGTTTCGCCCGAAGAGAGGGGCTGGCGCGCTGCTCGGCACGGCGAACGACCACCACGAACACTTCGACCCTTCGGAAAAGCAGCGGTCGCTCGGAGTGCGGCTATGGTTCCGCCTCCCCGGCCGAACCCACCAGGAAAGACATGACCCTCTCTCGCAAAGATTTCGTTCGTCTCAGCATCGTCGCCGTCGGCAGCGCCTCGACCCTCATCGGCTGCGGAACGCCCTCAGGAACTGACGGCGGTGTCGGAGGTGGTGGCGGAAACACGGGCGGCGGCACTGGTGGCGGCTCAGGTGGTGGCAGCGCGCAGGGTGGCGGAAGCGCGCAAGGTGGCGGCAGCGCAACGGGAGGTGGCGGCGCAACTGGCGGCGGCGGCGCAACTGGCGGCGGCAGCGCGACCGGTGGTGGCAGCGCAACTGGCGGCGGCGGCGCAACCGGCGGCGGCGGCGGCTCGGGCTGCTCGGCGAACGGCGCGCACGAATCGGCCATCACCTTCAACCACGGCCACGCGCTCGTCGTGCCCGCGGCCGACTTCGCGATGACCGGCGACATCACCTACGACATCACCGGCTCCTCGATTCACTCGCACACCGTCACGCTGAGCGCCGCGCAGCGCGCGATGATCGCGAGCGGTACGCCGGTGACCGTGACCTCGAGCCTCGATGGTCACTCGCACGACGTCACCGTCGCCTGCTTGTGAAGCTGCTCTTCCAATTGAGCGGCGTCTTGCCGGTCCATCGCTTGAACGCGCGATGAAACGCACTCGGCTCCTGGAAGCCGAGGAGGAACGAGATTTCCGCGAGCGGAAGTTGTCCGTCGCTCACCATGCGCTCGGCAGAGTGGCGGCGCGCTTCATCGACCAACTCCGCGAACGTCACGTCTTCCTGCGCGAGCCGTCGCTGCAACGTGCGACCGGTCATCGCACACCGCTTCGCCATCGCGTCGAGCGTGAGGCCACCGTTCGGCAGCTCCGTCACCAACGAGCGCAACACGCGCGCGCGCAGTGACGCTTCGTCGCTCGGCAACTTCGCCACCAACTGCTGGGCATACGCCTCGAGGTACGTGCCCAACTTCGATGGACTCGACACGCGCACCGGCAGCGTCAGGTCCTTCGGCGTCAGCGTGAGGAACTGCTCCACCTGTCCGTAGACCGGAGCGACACCGAGCACGCGCTTCGCCTCCGCCGTCCTCGCTGGGGCCGCGTGATGAAACGACACGGCGCGCGGAGACCAGTCTGCAACGGCGGTGACGAGGCGCGTGAGAACGACGGCGACTCCGGTGTTGAACTCAGCGACGTGACGCGACGGTTGAAACGGCAAGCCGCGGCACCCGGGGAAGAGTCGCACTTCACCGCGCACTTCTTCGAGCTCGGTGCGTCCACCGTCGAGCAGCAGCCGCGAGTACTTCACGATGCGCTCGAGCGCTTCGCCGAGCGTACGGCTCGAGGTCGCGAGATGCCCGAGCACGTGCAGGGAGTCGAGGTCGAGGCCCAACGCACAATGCAGTCCGAAATCAAAATCGCCACTCCGCGTCGCTGCGACTTCCCACAGCTGCTGACTGACGCTCAGGTCGATGCGCCGCTCGGGTTCCATCAACGTCTTCTCGTCGAGTCCGTGCGCGCGCAATTCGTCGCGCAAATCGACGTGCGCTGCGAGGCCCGCGATGGAAGCACCCGAGACGGTTGGTGTTTTCATTTGGCTTCAGCAGCTGTGAACACGACTGAAGAAAAGCACGGCTCGCGGGTAGCACGAGCCTGAAACCAACTCGCTGTCAGGAAATCCCATGCGCATCCTCGTCGCCTCCCTCGTGCTGTTTCTCGCTGGCTGCCCCACCACCTCACGCACGACCGAAATCAACGCGCCGACTCCCGCGGGAGGCGTGCCGTCGAATCTCGTGCTGCGCAGCTACGACGTTCCCAACAACGGAGCCCAGCGCATGCGCGGCGTGCTCCGCGAGTTGATGTGGTTCGGCTCCGACGGGAAGGACTCCAACAAGTATGTCGGTCGCGCGGATGTGGGACCCGATGGCCGGCTCATCGTGCTCGCGCCGGAGAGTGTGCACGAAGGCGTGAAGAACCTCGTCGCCAGCGTCACCGCGAATCCGGTGAAGGAGCCGGGCACGGTGCGCATCGATTACTGGGTGGTCTCGGGAAGTCCCGGCAAGAGCGAAGCGCCTGGCGCGAACTTGCAAGAAGTCGGTCCGGCGCTGACTGAGGTGGAGAAGAATGACGGCCCGATGGCGTTCGCGTTGATCGAAAAGCTGAGCGTGTCTTCGCTGAGCAACGAGCGCGGGAGCATGGACGGCCGCGATACGCACGTGCGCCAGTTCACCAACGTGGTCGACGACAGCATCACCGCCGACATCGACATCGAGCGCTTCGGTCAGAAATTGCAGACGCGCGTGCGCATCAAGCCGGGCACGCTCACGGTGCTCGCGAGCGCTGGAATGACCACGCGCACCGAGGGCAAGGACTCGACCGACACGACCCGCACCATCTACTTCCTGGTTCGCGCCGCGACCGATGCTCGATGAGGCGTCGTTCCACTCGCTCTACGTGCGGCTCGAGAAGCCCGTCTTCAACGTGGTGTATCGCTGGGTGTGGCACACCGAAGAGGCGCGTGACGTGACGCAAGAAGCCTTCCTCAAGGTGTGGGACGCGCGGAGCCGGGTGCGCGTCGAGAGCGTCGAGCCGCTCGTGTTTCAGAGCGCGCTCAACCTCGCTGCGAATCGGCTGCGCGCTCGCAAGGTGAGACGCTTCTTCACGTTGGGCCTCGGAGCCGAAGCCGACGTGGTGGACGAGTCGCAGAACCTGCAGGCATCGCTCGAGCTACGCGAGCAGCGACTGGCGGTGCGCAAGGCAGTCGAGGCGCTGCCGGAGAAGTTGAAGAGCGTGGTGATGCTGTGTGAGTTCTCGGGGCTCAGCACGGCGCAGATTGCGGAGACACTCGGGATTCCGCAGGGCACCGTGGGCTCGCGACGCTCGCTCGCGATGGCGGCGCTCGAGAAATCGCTCGGAGGAATCAGATCAGCAGACGGGTCTGCTGGGGGAATCGAGTCATGAAGAAGGAGCACGTCTTCGAGCAATTCGAGCCGCCGCCGTATGGACTGAGTCGGATGAAGGCGCGCATGGCGGAGCGGCGTGCGTCGCGCATTCTGCGTCCGGTGTTGGTGCTGGGTGTCGTCGCGACGGTGCTGGCGGTGGTGTTCTGGCCGCGCGCGCCTGAGGTCGATTTTGCGCCGAGCCTGGCGGCGATGAACTCGATGGAAGGCGATGTCATGGCGCGCGGTGACACGTCGATCGAGTTGATGAAGTCGACGAATCCGCGCGTGGTGCTCGTCCGCGCGATGGTGGCGAGCGGTGGCCCGGAGACTGCCTTGGGGTCGAAGTAGTGCTGGTGGTCGTTCGCACTACCGAGAAGCGCGCGAGCCCCTCGACCTCGCGCGAATTCTGATCACGCCAAGCACGTCGCGTTGTTTGGCACGGCGAACGCCCACCACCACGACTTCGACCCCAATGCTGTTCACTCACATCGGTGTTCGGACGAAGCCTTCACGAACGAGCACCGGCCAGAAACACAATCGCTGCCGTAAGCGCACTTCACGTTCTTTTTCTTGTCGCGCTTCCCGACCGCAGACCGCATGCACGTTCCCCCCAGACAATCGAAGCCGTCGGCACACGACACCGTGTCACTGCACGTCTGGCACGAACCGGCCGAGCACATCGCGGAACGACACACCTCATTCTTGCTGCACTTCGCTCCGCTCTTCAGCCCGCCGCGTCGCAGCTCACCGAGCAACACCAGCAACGTCGTCTGCTCGACGTTCCCCATGCGAGGCACGAGGTGGACCGTCAGCACGCCATCTTTGAACTCGATGTTCCGCTGCACGAGGTCATCGAGGTCGTCGCCATCCCTCTCCGGCTGACCACCCTCAAAGACGCAGCGCACCTGCTTCAGCGGCTCGCGCGGCCTGGTCTTGTTCTTCTTCTTCGGGTCGGGAACTTCAGGAGGCAGCGCGCAGAACTCGACGACCGTCTCGAGCGACAACCGACACGTCGTCCCCGGGAAATCGCGCGCCCACGCCATCTTGTCGAAGCGCTCGAACTCCGGCTTCAGCTCAGCCTCGAACCCGCACTGCTCCTTGATGAGCGGAATCACCTCGCTCATCTGGTCGAAGAACTGTGCCCGCGCGTTCGACTGCGCGTTGCTCAGCTCCTGAGCGAAACCGAGATGCGCCGTCAACACGACGACCGCGAGTGCGAGCCGCATGAAGACGTCGATTTAGCAGGTGTCGTCCGCGGCACATCCGTTGTCGTGCGCGGTCACTGTTCGAAGACGCTCGTCGCGAGACAACTCGCGCATGACCAACACCAACCCGAACCGCTCCGCAGTCGTCGCTGGCCTCGCACTCACCCTCACCCCGCTCATCCTGCAGGTGCCCTTCGGCCTGCTCGCGGCGAAGTACGACTACCCCGACATCCTCCTCCGCGACGCCGGCGAGGTGCTCACCCGCTTCCACGACGCCGGCCCCTCGATGATCTGGACCTGGTGGGCGTACGCGATGTGCACCATCGGGCTCCTCGTCGCGGCCATCCACATGCCGAACGTTGACTCCTCACACAGCGCCCGCACCTTCTCGCGCACCACTGGCACCATCGCCGCGTTCGCTCAACTCCTCGGCCTGTTGCGCTGGGTCTTCGTCGTGCCCTTCCTCGCCGACGCGTGGGTCGCGAACACCGTGGACCATGGAACGCTCACCGTCATCTTCGAGACGCAGCACCGCCTCTTCGGAGTGCTCCTCGGAGAACACGTCGGTCAGCTCTTCATGGGCCTGTGGACCGCGAGCATCGCGTGGAACCAGAGCGTGAAGTGGATCCGCGCGGTCGGGCTGATCAGCGCGAGCACGTTGATCATCGGCCTCGGCGCCGGTCTCGCGCGCGTGGTGCCGATGCCTGGCGTCGTGGCGCACGCTCCGCTCATCGGCTTCCTGCTGTGGGTCATCTGGGCGGTCGCGACGGGCATCGTGCTGCTGCGAAACGCCCGCCGCGCCGAGTGATGACTAACGCGTCAGCTGTTCCCTTTTGACACACCCGGCTCCCCTTGCGCCGAGCGCCACATCGCCCTAAGCGCGCTCGCCATGTTGCTCTCAGCGCTCTTCGTCCTCGCCGCAGCTCCGGTCGCCGTCCCGTCGCCGTACCAGACTGGTGTTCTCACGCCGCCGCTCATCGGAACGCCGTCGGAAGCCGCGCTCGCGTTCGCCAACTCGCGCAAGGCCGAGCTCGGTCTCGATGCGCGCACCACGCTGATCAGCTCCGGCGCTTTCTCGACGCGCTTCGGCGGCTCGGTGCACCTGCAGCAGAGCGTCAACGGTCTGCCCATCTTCGGTCGCAAGGTCGTCGTCACCTTCGACACTGCGCAGCGCGTCGTTCGCGTCAGCAACTCGATGAGCACGCTCGGCGCCGCGAAGTTGGACACCTCGCTGTCGCTGCACGACGCCATCGCGCTCGCGTCTCCTGAAATCGAAGGCGCGTGGCTCCGCACCGACGGTCAGCCGTGGGGCGCGGCGAAGAAGATGGTCTTCGTGGTGAACGGAGAGCTGCACATCGGCTTCCTCGTCTTCATTCCCACGCTGAAGAACTCCGAGAACTGGCACGTGGCCATCGACGGCACCGACGGCTCCGTGTTGTGGACCGAGAACCGCGCGTGGCACGCCAACGACGCGCAGGTCTACCCGTCGAGCCCGGGCGGCCTGCAGGGCGGAGTCGGCGTCGCGCAGACCATGGGCGTCATGCTCGAGCACTTGAAGCCCGACGCCGGCGGCTACCTCGTCGGCGACCGCATTCGCGCGCTCAACTCGTGCCCCACCGCGGGCTGCGTGCCGGACGCCGGCCCCGCGCGCGTGCAGGGTCAGCAGCAGACCTTCCAGGGTCCCATCGACTTCGACGTCGCGATTTGTGATCAGCAGCGCCGCGTCACGAATGATCCGCTCGTTCACCCGAGCGGCAACTACGTCTACGCCCCGGTGGACCCGCCCGGCACCGCGGCGATCAGCGTGAACAACGCCGCCGATTGGGACGAGTTCGCCGAAGTGCACGGCTACTACCACGTGAGCAAAGCGTACGAAGCGGTGCGCACCCTCTCGGTCGGTCCGCTCGCACGCGATGGCGGCTTCTCGCCGTTCGTGATGCGCGACACCGGCGCGAACGGCGACGTGCCGACCGTGTGGGTCAACGTCTGCGACCCCGACTTCGCCGCGGCGATGGACAACGGCATGGGCGTGTACGTCAGCAACTCGCTCGCCCGCACCGACAACGCGATGTACCTCGCGCGCGAGAACATGGACCTCATCCTGCTCCCGCCGCAGGTCATCAACGGCGACGCGCTCGTCATCTACCAGGGCACGGCGGCCGACTTCGCGTACGACGGGCCGGTGCTGTGGCACGAGTTCGGTCACGGCGCGATCCATTCCACGTCTGACTGGCAGACCGTCGTCACGTTCGACCAGCGCTCGTCGAACAACGAGTCGTCGGCGTTGCACGAAGGCGTGTCGGACCTCATCGCCGCGATGACGGGCAAGCGGTCCATCGTCGGTGAATACGTCGGGCCGCGCATCTCGCCGGGCACCACCTCGATTCGCGACGTCGCCAACACCGAGCGTTGCCCCGACGTGTTGTGGGGTGAGTCGCACCAGGACTCGCTGCACTTCACCGGCGCGGTGTGGGAAGCGCGTCAGCAGTTCCTCGGCACGGACAACGGCGACACGTTCGACGCGGCCTTCTACGCGGCGATGGTCAGCTTCCCGCCCGACGTCGGCTTCACGAGCGCCGCGCAAATCATCACCGACACCATCGTCGCTGCGTTCCCCGGCGACGCCATGGCGCGCACCAAGCTCACCACCATCTTCGACGCGCGGGGCGTGACCAATTGCTCGAAGGTGCTCGACGTCACCAACTCGCTGCAGGTGCCGCGCACGTACTTCAACATTCCCGGCACGCAGTTCGCGGGAGTGGCCGACAACCTCGTCGTCCCCGGTCCGTACCAGTTCAAGATTCGGGTGCCGCGCGGCGCGAAGAGCGTGTCGATGCAGGCGCAGATGCAGAGCTTCGGAGGCGGCGGCAACTCACGCCTCGAGTTCCTCGCCGCGGCCGACCGCCCCATCGCGTTCGCGAAGAACGGCACCAACATCGCGAACGACGCGACCGCCCGCGTGGTGCCCACCTCGTCGATGGGCGTGGTGAGCGCGGTGCTCCCCATCGCCGTGCCGTGCGGCGGAGAGCTGAACTTCGCCCTCGGTGGCACCAGCCGCCGCGACCGCACGCTCTTCAACCTCACCTTCGCGTTCGAGCAGGCTGACAGCTGCCCCGAGGTCGACGCCGGTGTTCCCGACGCAGGCATGATGCAGATGCCGATGACGGTGCGCCTCGTGTCGGTGAAGGAAGAGCTGGGGCCCAGGACCGAGGGCTGCTCGTGCACGACGGCTTCTCCGTTCGCGCTGGTGGTGGGCGCGTTGTGGCTGCTCCGCCGTCGTCGTCAGTCGCGTTCCTGACATGAGACTCCCGCCGCCTTTCGGGTGGTCGAAGGAAGACGAGAACGCGCCCGTCGCGGTCTCGGTGCAGGGGACGATTCCCGCGTGGCTGCGCGGCACGTTGATGCGCACCGCTCCGTGCCTCTACGAGCTGGGGGAGTGGAAGGCCGGTCACTGGTTCGACGGCCTCGCGCTGCTCTACTCGTTTCAGTTCGGCGGCTCGGGCGTGGCGTTCAAGCAGCGGCTGCTCGAGAGCGACTCGCGCAAAGAGCTCAGCGCCGGCGTGCGGAGTCGCGCCGCGTTCCGCACCGAGATGAAGCGCGGCTTCTTCAATCGGTTGTTCCACCCGATTCCGCGCACCACCGACAACACCAACGTCAACGTCGTGCCGTGGGAAGGCGCGTGGCTGTCGATGACCGAGACGTCGCACCAGCACGTCATCGACGGCGACACGCTCGAGACGCGCGGCACCTACAAGTTCCAGGACGGGCTCGGCCGCACCACGTTGTCCGCGCATCCATTTCCGAACCCCGGCGTCGCGAAGTCGCTCATCAACATCGGCAGTGAGATGGGCATCAAGAACGGGCTGTGCATCTACCGGCAGCAGCAGGGCTCTCCCAGTCGCACCATCGAGGGCCGCGTGCGGCTCGAGCGCTTGCCGTACGTGCACTCGTTCGGAGTCAGCCCGCGCTACGCGACGTTGCTCGAGCATCCGTTCACGGTGAGCCCGCGCGACATGTTGTGGAGCAACCGCGGCTTCATCGAGCACTTCAAGTGGCAGCCCGAGCGCGGCGGCCGCATCTGGTTGCTCAACCGCGCGGATGGAACGTCGCGCGCCTATGAGACGAAGGCGTTCTTCTGCTTCCACACCATCAATCAGTTCGAAGACGGCGATGACGTGGTGCTCGATTTCCTCGCGTGGGACGACCCGAGCATCATCGAGCAGCTGAAGATCGAGCTGCTGGCGAAGGGGCATCCTCCGGTGCAGTCGAAGTGGGTGCGCGCGCGCTTGAAGAAGGGCCAGTCGAAGGCCGACTTCGAGGTGATGAGCGAGACGCCGTTCGAATTCCCGGTGCTGAACTTGAAGCGCTCGCAGTGCAAGCCGACGGAGGTCGTGTGGGGCGCGACGATTACGGGCAGCACAAGGCCCCCTGGGGCGACGGCGCCGGGTGGCGAAACAGCTGATGGAGCCGACGCCGCGGTGCTCAAGGTCGTGCACGGCAAACCGGTCGAGCGCTTCACGTCGAAGGGCTGGACGCATGGTGAGCCGGTGATGGTGCCTGCTCCGAACGCGACGGCAGATGATGAGGGCGTGTTGCTCGCGGTCGCGTCACACGCGGAAGGCACGAAGACCGGTCTCTTCGTCATCGATGCGAAGTCGCTGACGGAAATCGCGCGCGTCGAAATCGACGTCGGCTTGCCGCTCGGCTTTCACGGCAGCTTCCGTCTCGACGCGTGAGGGAGTGCGAGTCAGTGCCAGCGCACCGGACCTGAGCTGCGCGACGTCTTGCCGAAGTAGTACGTGCCGCCGAGCCAGTACCAGGGCAGCTGACCGACGAAGCCCGCAGCGTTCTCGGTCGTGAGCTGATCAGCGATGTTCTTGCTGATCAGCCCGCGGTACCGCGAACCATTGTCGTGGTGGTCTTCGAAGAAGTACTCGAGCCACAGCGCTCCGCAGCTCGTGCACGTCTCGACGGTCACCTCGGCGTGATGATCATCCGTTCCAATCCAACGCGTGACGTGAATCGGGCGGCCCTGCCACTCAGCCTCGTGACAGCGGCACGACACGCCGAGCGCGACGAGCGTCACCGCGGTCTTCGTCACATCTTCGACGATGACCGACGCTTCGGCCAGAAGCTGGATCGGCGTCGCACCAAACGGCAACTCCACCGCCGTCTTCCACAACAACCGCTGCGGCGTCGCCCCGACCGACTCGCGCGCCGCATCTTCGACGACGGTGAGGCGATCGACCGAGCGCGCGAAGAACTCGCACGCCTCGAGCGAGGCCGGGTACTCCCGCTCCAGCTGCGCGAGCTCGGACCGCGTGCCGTGACAGCGCGCACACGAAGGGTCCGGCGTTCCTCCACACGACAAACACGGGCGCGTCTCGAGGTGCACGAAGCGGCGCAGCGGACTGTTTCGCCAGCCCGTCTTTTTCACGAGCGCACGCCACGTGCTCTCGAGGTTCGCAGTCTTCGTCACGCTCGCGAATCATAGTTAAGGTGCGCGTCCATGCGCTTGCTCCTCATCGCCGCACTCGTGTCGACCGCCGCTCTCGCTCAGCAACAAGCCACCATCGTCGGAGTCGTCGCCGCGGTGAACGACGAGGTCGCGAAGAAGCAAGCCGACGCGTTCGCGAGCTTCGTGGGCGTGGCGACCAAGGACCAGACCATCGGCCGCGTGTTCGCAGATCAAGAAGCGCTCGCCACCGCGCTCGCGAAGGGAGACGTCGACGTCGCGCTGATGGGCCCGCTCGGCTACCTGCGCATCGACCCCAAAGTGAAGCCCGTCTTGTTGTTCCGCACGGTGCGCGCGGGGAAGTCGACGTATCGCTCGGTGTTGTTCGGCCCGCCGACGAGCAAGCTCGCGTCGCTCGAGGCGCTGAAGAAAGAGAAGAAGCCGCTCAAGGTCGCGTGGGTCGAGACGTCGAGCGCGACGGGCTACGTCATCGCGAAGGCGACGCTGCTCGCGGCGGGAATCAACCCGGTGCAGAGCTTCGAGACACAGGACTTCCTCGGCTCGCACGACGCGGTCTGCAAGGCGGTGCTGGAAGGGAAGTACGACCTCGGCGCGACGTTCTCTGATCAGGCAGCGAACACCACGCGCGCGACGGGCTGCGTGAACGCGCTCGGCAAGAAGGCCGACTCGCTGAAGATCATCGCGCAGTCGGTCGAGGTGCCGAACGACGTCGTCGTCGCCGGCCCGAAATATTCCTCGGGGAAAACCGACGCCATCATCGCGTTCGCGAAGTCCATCGCTCCTTCCGCTGACGGGAAGTCGATTCTGCAGCGCTCGTTGTTGGCTGACGGAATCGCCGAGGTGAAGGACGAAGACTTCGCTCCGGTTCGCAAGGCGCTCGACGCGTTCGTGCCATGACGCCGCGCCGCAAGCGGCTGCTCATCATCCTCGCGGTGTTCCTGCTGCTCGGCGTGCCCGCCGACTACTGGTTCCTGCGCGAGAGCGGAGAGCCGAAGAGCACCTTCACGCTCGACATCGAAGAACTCCGCAAGCTCGCCGACGCGGTGCCTGGCGCACGCATCGCCGAAATCCGCGCGGAGCACGTCGCCGGCTTTGAGTTCCCCGGCATCGCTGTCGTCGCGGGCGACTCGTGGTCGTTCACGAAGATGCCGGTGTACGCGTACCAGCTGGTGTTCGAAGACGGCACGACCGCGCTCATCGACACGGGGATGGATGAGAAGACGACGAAGGGCGAAGGCGGCGTCTTCTTCGACGGTGAAGCGTTCGGTCGCGTCACGGCGGCGATGGAGAAGGCCACGTTCATCGTGGTGACGCACGAGCACTACGACCACCTCGGCGGAGTCGCGGTGCATCCCAAACTCGACGCGCTCGCGGGAAACGTCGTGCGACTGACGCGCGAGCAGCTGAGCGATCCGAGCAAGCGCAAGCCGCTGGTGTTCACCGAGGCGCAAGTCGGAAAGCTGCAGACGCTCAGCTACGAGCGCGTGGTGCCGATTGCTCCGGGCGTGGTGGTGATTCGCGCCGCGGGTCACACGCCGGGAATGCAGATGGTCTACGTGCGGCGCGCCGACGGTGAGGAGTTCCTCTTCGTGAGCGACGTGTCGTGGCACGAGGACAACTGGAAGCGCGTACGGGAGCGTGCGCGGTTGGTGACGCAGGTGTTCCTCGGTGAAGACCGTGACGCAGTGCTCGCGCAGTTGGCGGCGATCAAGAAGCTCGCCGAGGCGAATCCGAACCTGCATGTCGTGCCTGGGCACGATGGCGTCGTGATGGAGCGGCTCTTCGGAGCGAAGTTGCTGACCTCGAAGTTCCAGCCGTGAAAGCTGCCTTGCGTCGGGCGAATTTTGCTCAATTCACGCAGCATCCAAACCCAGTTCGACCCCTCGGCAGTCGAGCGCCCGAGCCATCTCCGAGCAACGCAACAGCCAATTTCGCGCACACGTCACAACCGCGATCTTTCCGCCCACCTCGGGGATGATGCGCGCCCACATGCGGTTCAGCCTGCGCCAGCTCGCCCTCGCGGCGTTCCTCATGATGGTCCCGGCATGTGGCTGCGGGCCGCTCGGCATCGACTCGACACGCTTCGCGTGCACCACCGACGACGACTGCGTCGAAGGCTTCGTCTGCTCCGACATCGGCTCCGGCCTCGAGTGCGTGACGCCGGAGCAAGTCCTCACCGTGACGGACGCCGGAGAAGACTCGGGCACGCCCGACTCCGGAACACCCGACGCAGGTGAAGAAGACGCCGGCCTCGACGCAGGCGAAGACGCCGGGCTCGACGCGGGAGAAGACGACGCAGGCACCGACGCAGGCGAACTCGACGCCGGCGACGACGCAGGCGCGGACGCAGGCGACGACTCGGGAACAGACGCCGGAGCGCCAGACGCCGGGTTCGACGCTGGCATCGATGCAGGCTTCGACGCGGGTTTCGATGCAGGCACCGTCGACGCAGGCCCGCCCGCGACGCGACTCGCCATCACCACTCCGCCGCAGACGACGGCGACCGGCTCGTGCTCGCAGGTCTTCCTCGTCGAGACGCGCGACCTCAACATGATGACCACGCCGGTGCTGAACGCCACGACGGTCGGTCTCGACGGCGGCAGCCCGCTCATCACCTTCTATTCCGCGAGCAACTGCGGTGGAGCGCCCACCACCACCGTCACCGTCCCCGCCACGCAGTCGCTCACCACCTTCTACGCGCGCGGAGCAGACGCCGGCGTCTTCAACATCTCCGCCTCGGCGACGGGCTTCGCGTCTGCCGCGCAGAGCTTCACCGTGATGAACCCGCCGACGTCGCTGGTCTTCACCACCACGCCGCCCAGCTCGATGCGCGCAGGCACCTGTCTGACGGCGACGGTGGAAGCGCGACGCGGGACGGTGGCGACGCCGGTGACGTCGAACACCACCGTGACGCTCGCTCCCGTCAACACCGGCGCGGTGCGCTTCTATTCCGACTCCGCGTGCGCGAACTCCATCAGCTCGGTGTCGATGGCCACCAACGACACGACGGCCGTCTTCTTCATGAAGCCGATGACCGGCGGCATGCAGACCATCAACGCCAACGCTCCGTTCGGAACCGCGTCGCAAATCCTCAACGTGACGAGCGCGGTCCGTCGCGGCATGTGCGTGATGCCGCCCGCGACGTTCTCGAGCGACGGCGGCATCGTCACCTCACTCACCACGACGTGCACCATCGCTCCCGCACTGACCTCGACGGCGGCCGCGGTGCTCTTCACGCAGTCGACGGGCCTGAGCGACGGAGGCACCGGCGTTCCCGACGGAGGACTCATCGCGACCGACGGCGGCGTAGGCGCGTACGAGGCCCGCTGCCGCATCTCGACCACCGCAGCCATCGCGTGCTCGCGCGCGCAGGACAACGCGGCAGCCGAAATTCACTACCAGGTCGCCGAGCTGCCGGTCGGCTTCACCGGTCAGCGCCAGAACCTCACCGGCTGCCCGGCGACGACGAGCTTCACCACCGCCATCACGCCCAGCCAGAGCTTCGTGCTCAAGGCGTCGCAGAGCGACTCCCTCAACTTCGACGACGACGACACGCTCGTCGGAGAATTGCTCAACACCACGCAGGTCGGCCTCAGCCCCAACGCGTGCACCGGCGCCGACGTGCAACTGCTCACGTGGAGTGGACTCTCGGTCACGCGCACGCGCGTCGATGGCGGCTTCCCCACGGGCGCGTCGACGTTGACGGTCAGCGGCCTGCCGGTCATCAGCAACGGCTCGCTGCTCGTCTCTCCGGCGACGACGCTCGATGCGCAGCGCAGCATCTGCAGCGCGATGGTGCGCGCGACGGCGCCCTCGACGTCTTCGGTGACGTTCACACGCGGATCCGGTGACGCGGGCTGCACATTCACCGCGATGGAGTCGTTGTTCTACGAGCGCATCGACTGGGGCACGCGCGCCGTGGTGCGGCAATACACGGCGACGTTCACGCCGGGACAATTCGTGCGGCCCATCGCCGTCACCGCGGTCGACACCACGCGCACCGTCGTCTTCTCGAGCACGCAGCTGGTCGGCGGTCAGGGCACGGGCGAAACCGACGAAGCGGGACCGAGCGCGTGGTTGGAAGCAGGCTTCCAGCTGGTGCTCACCAGCGCGACGAATGTGAACGTCATTCGCACCCGCGCCAGCTCGAACGCCAGCGTGACGTTCTACGTCGCCGAGCTCGTCCCGTAGCCGCTCACTGAGGCCACGTCGCGCGCGACCTCTCCCACCACGCCTTCACCTCGAGCATCACGTCGTAGGTCGCCTCGCGAGACGCTCCCGTCATGAGGCCGTCGAGCCACGCGACGATTTCCCACATCACCCACACGCTCTTGTCGATGAGCGCGACGCCGAGCTCGATGGCCGCCTTGTCGCGCCGCTTCGACAACCCATCGCGCACGAAGACCTCCATCGCTTCGCGGCTGGTGCCCTGTTCGAACTCCGCGATGACTGGCAACGCGCCGTTGCGGAAGTAGCGCGCGACCGCGATGGACGAGCGGTCCTGCGCGCACGGCAACGCCTCGGGCGCGAACGTCGGAGCGCTCTGCTCGCTGAGCGCCTTCTCGACGCTGAGCACCACCAACGCTCCGAGCTGCGGCGGCTCGTCTCCGTAGCAACTGCCCTCGGGCTGTGGGTCGAGCGGCCGCTTCAATTCCTCGCGCAGCACCTTCTCGACCTCGACGCCGAAGAACGGCTGCGTGAGGAACGCGGTGCGGGTCTGCCTCGCGCGCGTGCGGTCGGCGAAGTGCAGCGCGGCGTATTTCGCGACGATGACGCGCGCCTTGTCCATCGGAACGCCGCGCAGCACCTCGGCGGTCGTCTTGTTCTGCTCGAAGAGAAACCGTGACGCGCCCTTCGCCGCGGCTGAGTCTGGGCTGAACGCGAGCAACGCCTTCTGCAGCGTCGCCGCGTCGAGACGCTCGGTCAGCGCGTACGTCGTCTGGTGCTCGAACGTGAGCAGTCCGACCTCGGGCCGCAGCGCCAGGCCTTCACACAGCAGCGTGAAGCGCTTCACCGCGTCGGGTGTCTCCTTCTCGACGGCCTTCACGTCCACGGGGCTGACCGTCTCTCCTTGATTGCTGCGCAGCACGCGCTGCAGCTCGCGGGGAAACGAACGGAAGTAGCGCTCGTTCATCGCGACGGTGTCGTCTTCGCGTTTGAACTGGTCGGCGTACGGCGTGAAGCCCTGCTTCGCGTACCAGGCCGCCATCGCGCGCGCGGAATCGGGGAGCACCTCGGCATCGCCCGGCCAGCGCTCGTCGTACGGCCGCAGGTACTTCACGTGGTCGAAGCTGAACGCCGCGACGACCTTCCCCTGTCGCGAGACGCGCGTGACGGGATGCCCGATGCAGAGGTGATGAAGCAACTTGTCCTTGTTCACCGGCTTCGTCTTGATGAGCGCGAGCAACGCGGCGATGGCCTTCGGGTCTTTCACGCTCAGAAACGTCTGCGGCTTCACGTCTTCGGGGCGGTCATCGGACGTGACCACTTCGAGGACGTCCGCATCTTTCGCGGCCTCGCGCAGGAGTTTCGCGGCGTCGAGGTCACCGCCAGCAGCCGAGACGAGCGCGACGAAGAGCGCGAGGTGCATTCGCCGGGAGTCTGTGCGATTGCGTGCGCGCGATGAAGCCGTGGAAGACGATTGCGACCGACGGAAAGTGGACGCTGCGCCAGCGTGACCAGGAATTCATGGTGCAGGTCGACGGGAAAATCCTGATGACCTCGCGGCGTCACGGCAGCGAAGACGAGCTGGCCCGCATCGGCTGTGCGCGGGTGAACTCCGCCAGCCCGCACGTGCTCATCGGAGGGCTCGGCTTCGGCTTCACGTTGCGCGCAGCGCTCGACAACCTCCCCGACAGCGCGAAGGTCGTGGTGAGCGAGTTGTCGAAGCACGTCGTGGAGTGGAACCGCAGCGGCGGAGAGCTGGCGAAGCTGCACGGCGACTCGCTCGATGACCACCGCGTGTCGGTCGAAGTCGGCGACGTGCAGAAACTGCTCTCGAAGAATCGCAACGCGTTCGACGTGGTGTTGCTCGACATCGACAACGGTCCGTTCGCGGTGACGGTGGAAGACAACGAGACGATGTACAGCATCGGCGGGTTGTCCTCGGTGCGCGCGTCGCTCAAGAAGGGCGGCCGCCTCGCGGTGTGGAGCGCGGGCACGCACCCGGGCTTCAACAAGCGCCTGCGCGAAGTGGGTTTCGTGGCGAGCGTCGAGAAGACCGGAGACGGGCAGCATCTGGTCTTCATCGGCGACCTGTGAGACCGTCGTCGCGGGCCGAGACGGAGCAAGTCGATGCGGGCGTGGATGATGATGCGAAGTGAGCTGGCCCTTCTCGTCACCTTCGTCATCGGAACTGGCTGCGCCACGCAAACGATTCGCGCCGTACCCGCGAAGACGGCTCCCGAAACCGAGCGCATCGCCGCGTGGGAAGAGCTGCGACCAGATTACGTCTCCGACAAGCCGACGCTCACCGGGAGAGAGCTGCGGCTGCGCAACGGTGTCTCCATCTTCGAACCCAGTGCGCTCTTGCCCGCGCTCGAACCACGCAGTCGCGCCGATGAGCTGCTGCGTGCCTATGTGCGTTCGAGCAGCGTGCGCGACGCCGCGGCGCCCGTCGCCCTCGGACATCTCGTCGCGTCGGCGGCGCTGATGGCACTCACGTTCTACACCCCGCCGCCCGTGAGCCCGGTCTCCATTCGAGAGTTCGGACTCTTCGGCGAAGGTCAGGTGTGGGTCTTCGTCACCGCGCTCATCTGCGCTGGCGTCGGCGTGGTGCATGGAGGTCTGTGGGCGCTCCTGACGGTCGTGTCGAACACCGAACGCGATCGCGTCTACGACGAATACGAAAGCTCGCTGCGCGCGCGACTCGCGATTCCCGACAGCGTGCGCTGACTACTTTCCTTTGCAGGCGTTCTTCGCGCCGCTGAGCGCAGAGAAGAACTTCCTGGCGCGCTTCAAGTCGTCGTCGGTCGTGCCGAGCGCGAAGACCACCGTCGAGCCGCTCGTCTTCTGACCTTCATCGGTGACGGTCTCGATGACGTCTCCGGTGGTCGTGACTTCGACGCCGTGGCTTCCCGAAAAGCCGCCCGCATTGGGCTGCACCGCCGACTGCTTCACGTCGACCTTCCCCAGCGGCACCGTCGTCACGTACGAGTACTTCATGAGTTGTGTCGCGCACGACGTTCGCACTGCGAGCGCGCAGTCGACCTTCTCGACGGTGAAGGTGCATTCCTTGTTGTTGATGCTTCGCTTCGCTCCATCGAGTGCGGCAGCGGCTTCAGCGACGGGCTTCGGAGGAGCTGCGAGGACCACGGACACCAGCGCGAGCGCTGCGAGCGGCATGGCCACATCATAGGTGCAGCGCTACTTCTGCGTCTTCTCGGCCTCGGCCTTGCGACGGCTGAGCTCGATCATCTTGCGGTACGCGAGCCAGGCCACCAGCACGATGAACGCCATGGTGGCCATGCCGAGGTTCTCGCGCACCGGGTTGAAGTCGTGCGGGTTCGCTTCAGCCGCGAGGAGGAGAAACATGAGGGAAGATGTACGCACGGCGAAGCAGAGTCGCAAGGCTCGCTGCAACTTCCACTCATCGCATCCAATAAGGTGCGCGTGTGCTCCGTCCATTGATCAGCGCTGCGGTTCTCGTCGCCTCACCTGCCCTCGCGCACTTCATCCTCGAGGCGCCCGCGAACGACATGGAACAGAATCTCCTCGGAGATCCACAGAAGGCGCCGCCGTGTGGAGCGGAGAACGGTTCGACTCCCAGCGGCGTCGTCACCACCTTCGTCGCGGGCCAGACCATCACCATCAAATTGAGCGAGACGATTTTTCACCCCGGCCACTACCGCGTCGCGCTCGGTCTCACGGGGCCGCAAGACCTGCCC
>JAEUJS010000118.1 GCA_016792935.1 Archangium sp.
ACCGACACCCCGTCGACGTCGGGCAGCCCCCAGTCGAGGACCACCACGTCGTACGGCACGTCGAGCGCCTGCGTCTGGGCTGCTTCGCCGCTCGCGCACACGTCGACCTGATGGCCTTCTTCGGCCAGCCCGCGCTGGAGCATGCGCGCCATCTTCGGCTCGTCTTCCACCACCAGCAGCCGCATCACGGGCCACGTACCGCGCGGCGCACGAAGAAGCGATAGAGCGTCGGCAGCACGATCAAGGTGAGCAGCGTCGAGCTGAACAGCCCTCCGACCACCACCGTCGCCAGCGGCCGCTGCACTTCGGCGCCGGGACCCTGCGCGAGCATCATCGGAACGAACCCGAGCGCGGCCACCAGCGCAGTCATCAACACCGGCCGCACGCGCCCGTGCGCAGCGTCGGTCGCCGCCTGCGCCGCGGTCAGCCCTTCGGCTTCGAGCTCGACGATGCGCGACAGGAGCACGACTCCGTTGAGCACCGCGATCCCTGCGAGCGCGATGAAGCCGATGGCCGCGGAGAGCGAGATCGGCATCTGCCGCAACGCGAGCGCGATCAACCCGCCGACCGCGGCGAAGGGCACGTGACTGAAGATGATGAGCACCGCGCGTGGCTTGCGAAACGCCGCCAGCAGCACCACCACGATGCTCACCAGCACGACGGGAATGACGACGCCCAGCCGCGCTTTGGCGGCGCGCAACGATTCGTACTGGCCGCCCCACTCGAGGCGCGTGCCAGGTGGCAGCTTCACGGCGGCGTCGACCCGCGCCCGCGCACGTTCCACCACCGTTCCGAGATCGGCGCCGCGCACGTTGAAGCCCACCATCAGCCGACGAGCGCCGTTGCGTCGGTTGACCTGCCCCGGAGCGGCCTCTTCGATCACATCCGCCACGCGCGCGAGCGGCACCAGCCCACCTCCCGGAAGCGCGACGGGCGTTTGCTCGAACGTCCACGCTGATTCCGAGCCTGCCTGCCGCAGCAGCAACGGCACGCGCACCACGCCGCGCCAGGTGAAGCCGACTTCCCGGCCTTGTCGCGCGGCGCGCACCGTCTCCAGCACGTCGGCCGCTTCGAGGCCGGCGTTCGCCGCGTCGAGCAGCCGCGGCTTCACCGTGATGAGCGGCACTGCTGGTGGAGCGAGGACCCGCACGTCCTCCGCGCCGGGCTCACGGGCGATCACCTCGCGAATCTGGTTCGAGAGCGACGCGAGCTGCGGCAGCTCTTCGCCGTACACGCTGACCGCCACGTCGGTCACCGAACCGCCGAGCAGCTCGTTGAAGCGCATCTGAATGGGCTGGGTGAACGCAGGCGCCGAAGCGTCGCCCGCGCGGAGCAGCGCGCGTTCGAGTTCTTGAATGAGCGCCTCGAGCGTGAGGCCCGGTCGCCACCTCTCGCGTGGCGACAACCCCACGAAGACGTCGGCCTGCTCGAGGCCCATGATGTCAGTGGCCACCGCGGGGCTGCCGATGCGTGAGACGACGTGCGTCACCTCGGGCGCGGCGGCGCGCACGATCGCCTCGAGCCGGGTCGCGTCGGCGACGCTCTGCTCGAGCGAGATGTCGGGCCGCCGGGTGGTCTGAATCACGAGATCGCCCTCGTTGAGCTGCGGCGTGAACTCCGTGCCCGCTGCGCGCAGGAGCGCCAGGCCCGTCACGAGGCCCACCGCGGCGAGCGCGGCGACCAGCACCGGCCTCGCGGTGAAGCGCCGCAACACCGTCGGGTAGACGTGCTCCACCAGGCGCATCAAGAGCGGCTCACGCCGCGGCACGTCGCGCTCGCGCAGGAAGAGCGCGGTCGCCGCGGGAATGAAGGTGAGCGAGAGCAACAGCGCGGCTCCCAGCGCGAAGACCACCGTGAGGGCCATGGGGCGGAACAACTTGCCGTCGGTGCCCGTCAGCGCGAGCACCGGCACGTAGACGAGCATGATGATCAGCACCGAGAAGAAGACCGGCCGCCCGAGCCGCGCGTTCGCGGAACGAATGCGCTCGCGGTGGGCCACGCTTGCCTGCGCCATCGCCGCGGCGAGCGCGCCCTCGACCATCACCACCGCGCCGTCGACCAGCAACCCGAAGTCGATCGCCCCCAGCGACATGAGGTTCCCTGGAATGCCCAGCAGCGCCATGGCGGCGGTGGCGAACAGCATCGAGAGGGGAATCGCCGAGGCGACGAGCAGTCCGGCGCGCCAGCTGCCGAGGAGCAGAAAGAGCACGCCCATCACCAGCAGGCCACCTTCGGCGAGGTTCTTGCCGACCGTGCGCAACGTTCCGCGCACCAGCACGCTGCGGTCGTAGACCACCTCGAGCTTCACGTCGTCGGGCAGCGCAGCGCGGACGCGGGGCAGCTCGTCTTGCAGCGCGGCCACGACGTCGAGCGCGTTGGCGCCGCGGAGCATCTGCACCATCACGTAGACCACCTCGCCGCGCCCATCGCGTGAAGCCGCGCCCAGTCGCACGCGCGCGCCCGGCTTCACGTCGGCGACGTCGGCGACGCGGGTGAGGTGGGGCATGCCGTCGGAGTCCATGGCGCGCGCGACCACCGCCTGCGCGAGCGTGGCTTCGTCGGGTGGGAGCGCGAGGCCACGCAACAACACCTGCCCATTCCCCGCGGGCAGCGACGCGCCCGCCACCGTGCCGTTCGTCGCCTCGAGCGCCGACGCCAGCTGCCGCAGCGAGAGCCCGCGCTGCGAGAGGCGCGTGGGGTCGGCCTCGACGTCGAAGGTGCGCGTGCTGCCGCCCCACGTATTGACCTCGACCACGCCGCTGACCGACTTGAGGAGCGGAGCGACCTGCAGCGCCGAGAGCTCCTGCAGCTCCGAGAGTGAGCGCGCATCGGACGAGAGGGTGAAGTGAAAGACCTCGCCCAGACCGCCGGTCACCGGGCCGAGATCGACCGAGGTGACCGCTGGCGGGAGCGTGACGCCGCGGATGCGTTCCGAGACCAGCTGCCGCGCGAGGTACACGGGCACGTCGTCAGCGAACACCAGCGTGACGGCCGCGACGCCGTAGCGCGACAGGCTGCGTTGCTCCTCGAGGCCGGGGGCACCACCAGTGGCGATCTCCAGCGGGCGAGCCACGAGCCGTTCCATCTCTTCGGGCGTGAGGCCGGGCGCAGTGGCGAGCACCAGCACCTGGTTGTTGGTGAGATCGGGCAGGGCGTCGAGCTCGAGGCGCAGGGCGAAGAACCCCGCTCCGGCCGCCAGCGCAAGCACGCTGAGCACCACGGCGCGGGCGTGATCGACGCTCCACTCGACGAGCCGGGAAATCATGGGGAGCGCACCTCGTCGTCGACGCGCAACGCCCCGCGCACCACGCAGTCGGTCTGCTCGCAGCGCAGCACCTCGAGCTCGATCGCGCCCCGACGGGTGGTGACGCGCGCGCGCCCCTCGAGGCGTTCGATGGCGGTGGCGGGCACGAGGAAGGTGTCGCCTGATCCTCCACGGACGAGCACTCGCCCCAGCGACGCCGCGAGCAGGGGCTCCTCAGCCTCGAACCACGCGAGGAAGGTGCCGTCGCGCGTCTCGGCCGCCGGTGAGCGTGAAACCAGGCGCAGGGGCACCGTGCCGTCGACGCCGACGAAGGCGTAGCTCCCGCCGGCCGTGGTGGCGAGTGGACGGCTGAAGCGCGCTTCGATGCGCGTCGCCCCTCCGCCGACGATGCTGACCAGGGGACCCGAGGTCGGATCGCGGCTCTCACCGACCGAGGCCGCGACCGCGGTGACGATGCCTGCGATGGGCGCGCGCAACGGCACGACGCCCGCGCCAGCGAGCAGCGCTGCACCGCTCTCGTCACGGAGCCCGGCGGCGAGCAGCACCGCCCGGGCCGCGTGGAGATCGGCGCGGGCTTCCGCCGTGCGCGCGGCGGCGTCAGCCACTTCGAGACTGCGCGCCAGCCCTTCCTCGCGCAGGGCCGAGAGCTGCGCATGCCGCGCGCTCAACGCCTCGAGGCGTACACGTGCACCCTCGAGGCGACCGGCGGCGTCGAGCACCTCGGGCATCACCACGTCGAGCAACGGCGCGCCCGCGTCGACCGCGTCGCCCGCACGCACCCGAACACGCGCGATGGTGGCGCGCAGTGGAGCGGTCACCAACGCAGTCGACGCCGGGCCGGGCACCACGCGCGCTGGCACCTCGACGATCGCCGCGCGATCGGCCTCGCGAACCACCGTCCACCGTTGCGGCGCGGAGAGCTCGGGAGCCGCCAGCGAGGGGGCGTCTGCACACGCTGCGAGAAACGCGCAGCCGACGGCGAACACGGACAGGCGGAGTCGGGTCACGGGACGGCCTCGAGTTCTCTGGCGCGGGCGCGGGCTCCGGCGAATCGGGCGCGCGCGAGCGCGGTGGTGATGCGAGCGGTGAGCGCCTGCCGCCGGAGGAGCGACAGTTCGAGGAACGTGGCTTCCCCCAGCGAGAAGCGCCGGGTCTCGAGCGTGACGGCTTCCTCGGCAGCGGGCAGCAGCTCTTCGGTCAGCACCCTCAGCGTCTCGGCGGTGTGTTCGAGCTCATGCATGGCGAGCTGAATGCGAACGCGTGCGCGCTGCTCGGCGAGCGCCTGCGCGCCGTTCAACCGCGCGAGCGCCGCCTGGTGCGCGACGCGCTCGCGTCGGCCCTGCTCGAGCACGGGAAAGGTCAGGCCCACGCCCGTGTTGGCGAACCACTGCGAAGGCGCCTCATGCCCACCCTGCACCGAGAGTTGGAGCTGCGGCCCCCACTGCGCGACGGACTCGTCGAGGCGGGCCTGCTCTCCCAGCACCTCGCGCGCGGCCACCTTCACCAGCAGCTGCCGCTCGGGCGCGAGCGCCGCGAGGTCCGTTTCACCGAGCACCGGGAGCGGTCCAGCGGCCGCGGCGAGCGCCCGCAAGCCCAGCAGCTCGGAGAGCGCGGCTCCCGCCTCGACGCGCCGGCCTTCCCACTCGAGGTGCAGCGCGGCGAGCTCAGCGGCGAAGGCTCGGGCGGTGGCGAGCTCGACGCGGGTCGCGCCGCCCGTGGCGTTCGCGCGCTGAATTCGTTCGAGCAGCTCGCGCGAGTTCGCCTCTTCGTCGTGCGCGAGGCGCGACGCTTCCTGGGCCGCCCACAGCTCGACCCATGCCGAGGCGACGGCGAGCCGACGTTCCTGTCGCAGGAGCTGGTGCTCGAGCGAGGCGAGCTCGAGCTCTGAGCGTTGGACGGCGCTCCGAGCGGCTCCGAGGCCGGAGAGGTTGAGGCTCTGCGTGAGCGTGAGTTGACCTTCGGGGCGCGCGACGCCGGTCTCCACACGGAGCCCGGGTTGGAGCACCAGCTGTGGGTTGCTGGTGAAGAGGCTCTCGTGTTGTCCAGCGCGACGGAGCTGCACCGCGCGTCCCTGCGCGCTGACGTCGACCACCGAGTCGATCGAATCAGCCGACGAGTCGGCTGGGGCGATCGCCGCCAGCGCCTCATCGAAGGTGATCGCCGAGGCCTCGGGACTCACCGGCGTCGCTGCGAAGAGGAACACGGCCCACCACATGCGCTCACCGTAGGGAGCACGCCGTCGGGCCGCTTGAGAGTGCGATGAGAGTTTTCTTTTCGAACGAGCGCGTCAGCTCAGCTCGGCGCAGATCTGTTCGGCGATGCGAAGTCCATCGATGCCGGACGAGACGATTCCACCCGCGTAGCCGGCGCCTTCGCCGCCCGGGTACAGGCCCTTCATCGAGACCGATTGGAACTGCTCATTGCGCGTGATGCGCAGCGGGGTGGACGTTCTGGCCTCGATGCCGATCAGCGTTCCTTCGTCGGTGGTGAAGCCCTTCATCTTGCGATCGAACGTCTTGATGGCCTGCTTGAGCGAGGTGGTGAGCCACGCAGGGAAGAGCTTGTTCAGATCTTCGTGCGCGAGGCCGGGGCGGTACGTCGAGCCGCCGAGCTTCTTCTTCACGCGCCCCGCGAGGTAGTCGGGAATCGACTGCGCCGGAGCGAAGAACTTTCCGCCTCCGAGCTCGTACGCCTTCGTTTCCCAATGACGTTGGAACGCGATGCCCGCCAGCGAGCCGGTGAAGCCTTCGCGCGCATAGTCCTCGACGCTGACGCTCACCACGATGCCGGCGTTCGCGTACTTCGAGTTGCGGTGCGAGTTCGACATGCCGTTGGTGCACTGCATGCCGTCTTCCGTCGGAGTCGGCACCACGATGCCGCCCGGGCACATGCAGAACGAGTACACGCCGCGCACGTCGCCATCGACCGAGAGGTTCTCCGCGAGCTTGTAGTCGGCGGGAGGCAGCTTCGGGTTCGAGGCGACCTTCTCTCCGTATTGGATCGCGTTGATGAGCGGCTGCGGGTGTTCGGCGCGGAAGCCGATCGCGAAGGGCTTGGGCTCGATGAAGATCTTCTCGTCGGCGGCGAACTTCTCGAACAGCTCCCGCGCGCTGTTTCCCGGAGCGAGGATCACGCGATCGCTCTCGATCACGGTCCCGTCGTGCAGCTTCACGCCATACACCTGGCCATCACGGGACAGGATGTCTTCGACGCGCGTCTCGAAGCGCACCTCGACGCCCATCTGCTGCAGGTCTTTGCGCATCTTCTCGACGCTCAGCGGGAGCAAGTCGGAGCCGATGTGCGGTTTGCCCTGCACCAGAATGCGATCGGGCGCGCCGTACTTCGCGAACGTCTCGATCACCTTGCGCACGTTCGGGTGGTTGATGCGCGTGCTGAGCTTTCCGTCGGTGTACGCGCCGGCGCCGCCTTCGCCGAAGCTCATGTTGCTCTCGGTCATCAGCGAGCCGTCACGCATCAACTTCGCGACGTCTTTGCGGCGCTGAATCACGTCGCGTCCGCGATCGAGGAGGATCGACTTCACGCCGCGCTGTGCGAGCTCGAGCGCGCAGAACAAACCCGTCGGTCCCATGCCGATGATGATCGGCAGCTTCTCCGGCTGACGCTTCACCGGCAGGGAAGGTGGAGGCGGCGCTTCGACCTCGCTCACGTCGGGCGGCACCGTGCGCGGCGCTTTTCCGCGAGCGAACTCGACCTCGACCGTGTGGATGTAGCGCGGGCTGTTCTTCTTTCTGGCGTCGAGCACCGAGCGAACGATCCGCACCGATTCCAGATCGCTTGGAGTCACGCCCAGCTTCTCGGCCGCCTTCTTTCCAAGCAGCGTTTCGGGCTCGTCAAGCCACAGCGCGAGGTTGTTGACGCGGTACGAAGCCAAAGTGAGCGCCGCTTAGCATTTGGGCCGCTGCTTCCAACCCTTCACAACAAGTGCGAAGACTGGTTCGCAGTGACGCACCCGGACGTTAGTCAACTTGCTGGTTTTACAAGTGAATCGACGCGTCAATTCACTGGCACGCATCCCGCAGACAAGTCCCCACCATGAGCACCGACAAGAAGGGCACGAAGATTCTGGCGAGGACGTTCTTTGCTCAGCTTCGAGCCGGTGGTTACACTCCGAACCAGATTTTGGATATCGCGACCGAGCTGATCGACCTGGTCACCACTGACCTGAAGGAAGTGAAGCCGGTGGAAAGCGCGACCCCGGAAAACCGGGCGAACGCCTAAAGCGAACGGATGCAAACCCGCCACGGTTGCTCCGCTTTTCCGGCCAGGCGCCGGGAACGGAGAACCGAAGCGGGCGAGCACATCAAGCCGAGCGGACTGGCTCCGCTGGTTGCAGTGAAGGAAGCCCGGCCTCGTGCCGGGCTTTGTTTTTTGCGGGCTACGCGGGCTGGTTCTTCGCAGACGCGCGACGCGAGCGCTGACGTGAGATCGCCGCACCCGCGCAGACCACCAGCAGACCGAGCGTCATCGCCGAGAAGACCTGCGACTCGGTGTACGGCAACGTCGCGGCCCACGTGCCGAGCGCTCCGAGCCCGAAGAGCACGTCGACGAAGATCGGCTTCCTCTGCTCGTGCATCAACGCGCCGCCGAAGAACGTGAGCGGCACGCCGACCATCACCTGTCGTTCAATCGCCGGAAGGTTCGAGAAGATGATGTGCGCGTTGTGCACCAGCACGGCGGCGAAGATCACCACCGTGCCGATGGCGAGCACGAGCACTCCGGCGGCGGCGATGTCTTTGGTGAGCTTCGCCTTCTCATCGAACTGTTGAATCGCGAGATCGACGAGCTGCTCGAGCGCGGAGTTCAGCATCTCGGCGAACAACACCAGCAACACGCAGAAGATCAGAATCGCCTTCTCCGCGAGGCCGAGCGGAATGCCGCTGCCCACGAGCCCGACCAGCAGCCCCGCGATGATGTGCATGCGCATGTTGCGCTGGTGCACCACGGTGTGAATGAGCCCGCTCCACGCGTACAGCACCGATCGGTAGAACGTCGTCGGCGGGTGTTTGCTCTGAAACGGTGGCGGAGGCGCGGACATCGCTCGCTTCCGCGTAGCACCCGTCAGACGAAAATTGGAGCCCACGTCAGCGGCCCTCGTCAGCGTCAACGGTGCGCCAGTTCGTGGTGGAGGCGTGAGAGCGTTTCTCCTTCCACGTCAACCAAGGCGGTTCGAACACCACGGCGCCCAAGACACCTCTCTTGAAAAGAGGACCCTTTCTTGCCGAAAGGACCGGCCTGTTAAGCCGGAGCGATAGCTCAGCCTGGTAGAGCACGAGATTCGTCATCTCGCGGTCGAAGGTTCAACTCCTTCTCGCCCCACCCGGGTGGCTGTTGCGTCGAGCTGGTGTGCTTCCGTGCCACTGGCGTGCAAGGCGGCGCCTTCTTGCGACGTCATCGTTGAGCCAACTCGCTCGTCTCGGAGTCCGCTCTTCGATCACCCGTACGAACGCGACGACGAACACGTTGGGGCCGCTCGCTTTGTCAGGAGCAACGGAGACCGCCCGTGAGCCGCGACAGCCACTCACCATTTTTCAGCAACCGAAGGGAGGCACCCATGAAGGTCGAAGTTCTGCACAACGAGCGCGGTTTCCTGGTCGAAGACGGTCGTCCCGTGAAGTACCTGGCCCCTGGCATCCACCGCGTGCTCGCGCTGTTCAAGCAGGTCCGCGTCGAGAAGCTGCCGACGTCGAACTTGCTGGCTGAGCTCGATGAGAAGCGTCTGGCGCTGGTGCCTGCCGACGATCTGCGACTGGTGAGCCTCGCGCAGCATGAGCGCGCGCTGGTGAGCCGCCGCGGCAAGCCGGTGCTGTGGCTGGGCGCCGGTGTCCACCAGGTGTGGACGGTGGATCGCAACGTCGATCGTGAGACCGGCGCGGTGAGCCCGCTCATCAAGGTCGAGGTGTTCGACACCAGTTCGGTCGAGGCAAAGCTCCTGCCCACCGACGTGGCTGCGCTGGCGAAGGCGCGCGACTACGTCGAGGTCACTGCTCCCGCGGGCCACGTGGCCGTGCGGTACGTCGATGGACGGCTCGATGCCGTGCTCCCGGCGGGCCGTCACGCAGCGTGGAACACCCTGCGTACCGTCAGCATGGCGGTGATCGACCTCCGTGAGCGTGTGCTCGCGGTGACGGGTCAGGAAGTCATGACGAAGGATCGCGTCACGCTGCGCCTCAACCTGAGCGCGACGTTCCGCGTGAAGGACGCTGAGCGACTGGCCGTGGTCGCGCGCGTTCCGGACGACGTCGTGTACCTGGCGATGCAGCTGGCGGCGCGTGAGGTCGTGACGACTCGCACGCTCGACGAGCTGCTCGCTGCCCGCGACGAGCTGGTGAACGGAATGTTGCCGTCGGTGCGGGAGCGCGCCGAGGGTCTGGGACTCGAGCTGATCGATCTCGGCGTGAAGGACGTCGTACTGCCGGGTGAGATGAAGGAACTCCTGAACAAGGTGATCCAGGCTCAGAAGGAAGCAGAGGCCAACGTCATCCAGCGTCGTGAGGAGACGGCGGCAACGCGCAGCCTGGCCCAGACTGCGAAGGTCCTCGCTGAGAACCCGCTGCTGATTCGCCTCAAGGAGCTCGAGGCGTACAAGGAGCTGGCGGCGAAGGTCGGCAAGGTCAACCTCGTCCTGGGTGATGGCGCCCTCGACAAGCTGCAGCTGAAGGGTTGATCACGTTCGTGGACTCGAAGTGATGAAGGGGAGCGACCAGGTGTCGCTCCCCTTTTTCTTTCGTCTTTTGCTTCAGTGCGACCCGATGACGTCTCGTGCGCGGTGCGCGGTGTGTTCGCGCCTGTTGATGGATGGCTCGTGCCCGGTGCACGGAGCGGCTCCGACGGCGCCTGCGCAGGCTCCGGCGTTCTGGGAAGAAGACGAAGCGCCGGTTGCTGAACCGACGCGGGAGATCGCCGACTCGTTGCCCACGCCGGGATCGAAGCTCGGCGACTACGTGCTCGGAGAGCCACTGGGGCAGGGCGGCCAGGCGATGGTCTTCGAGGCGCGAGATGCCTCAGGCCGGCCGTGCGCGTTGAAGGTGCTCACCGATGTCGTCGAGCTCGAGACGTTGAAGTCCGAGGCGCGGCTGTCGCTGCGCGTGCAGCATCGCAACGTGCTGCGCGTGGAACGTTTCGTGGAACGACCGCGGCCGTTCCTGGTGATGGAGCGTGTGCGTGGTGAGTCGCTCGAGCTCAGCCTCGGATCTGGAGTGATGAGCTGGTCGGCGTTCGCGCCGATCTTCTCGCAGGCGATCGAGGCCCTCGACGCGATTCACTCGGCTGGGCTGATCCATCGCGATGTGAAGCC
>JAEUJS010000126.1 GCA_016792935.1 Archangium sp.
GGGCTTTCCCGATGACTTCCTCGAACGACTCGCTGAATGACTAAGGAGTCGCCGATGCCAAGGGCGTGGGTGCTGAACCTCGATGCTGAGGACGAGTTGGCCGAAGGTGGCCGCGCGCACACCCCTGCCGTGGCGATCATCGAGCGGGTTCAGCGGCTGATTCCGACGCTCAGCGTGCTCGCTCCCGATGACGTCGTCGTGTTCCCCGGAGACAAGCGCGCCGATGGCCTCGAAGGCGTCGCGTGGTCTCCGACGCGGTGGGCGCTCGCGCAGCTCGAGAAGGCAGGCGCTCGAGTGCCCCGCGCTCCGTCGATGGACGTGCTGCGCAGAGTGAATCACCGCCGCTTCTCCCACGACCTCGGCACGTTCCTGCCCGGTGCGGCGTACGTCACGAGCGCCGTCGATCTGCTCAGGCACCTTGAGACCGATCGCAACGCGTGGTGGGTCGCCAAGCGGCCTTTCGCGTACGCAGGGCGCGGCAGAAAGCGGCTGCGATTCGCGCAGCTCAACGACTCGGAGCGCTCCTGGATCGACGCAAGCTTCCGTGACGGTGACGGCGTGCAGCTCGAGCCGTGGGTCAACCGCGTCGCCGACTGCGCGTTGCATGGAGAGATCTCCGAGAGCGGAGAGATCGCGTTCGGCGAGCTCACCGTGCAGGAAGTCGATCAGTTCGGCGCGTGGCTCGTCTCTCGCCGCGCTGAAGTCGGTGAGCTGAGCAACTTCGAGATCGACGAACTGACTCGCGAGGCGACGCGCACCGGCGATGCACTCAAGGCCGCTGGCTATTTTGGTCCGTTCGGCATCGACGCGTATCGATGGGCTGACTCGCGCGGCACGCACTTTCAGCCGCGAAGTGAGATCAACGCGCGCTACTCCATGGGCTGGGCAGTCGGGATGAAGCGCTGATCTGCTCTGGGGTCGAAGTGGTGGCGTTCGCTGAACGCCGTGCCAAACGGCGATCGAGCCCCTCTCTGCGAGCGAGAAGTGCACTCAATGCGCTCAATCTTCGATGCAGGGTCGACCACTGCGTGAAATTGGTCGTCAGGACAGCCAAAGTCACTCACTCGTCAACCGAGGATAATTCGCTCGCATCTGAGGGGCTCTCGGCCGTTTGGCAGTGCCAAATCCTACACCCACACCACCCTCAGGCCGTTGATGGCGCGCGCACGCTCAGAGTGACGTAACGACCAAATTCAGACACTCGTTACCGACCCCGGTACACCGGCGGGCGTTTCTCGGCGAACGCTTTGAGGCCTTCCACCCGATCCTCAGTCGTCAGCGTCTGCGCGTACTTCGCCTGCTCCACCTGCAACGCCGCGTCGAGATCGAGATGTGCGCCTTCATCGATCGCATGCTTCGCCAGCGACACCGCGATCGGCGCGTTCTCGCAAATGCTCGCGGCCAACTTCTCCGCGTCTTCCTGCGAGCCCACGCGCGTCGCGAGACCGATCTTCACGGCCTCCTCCGCTCCGACGCGCCGCCCCGTGAGGATCAATTCCTTCGCGACGCCCTTCCCCACCAGGCGCGGCAGACGCTGCGTGCCACCCGCTCCGGGGATGATGCCGAGCTTCACCTCGGTCAGCCCCATCTCCGCCGCCGGATCGATCACGCGCAGATCGCAGCACAGCGACAACTCCGTCCCGCCGCCGAACGCCGCCCCGTTGATGAACGCAATGAACACGCAATCCGATCGCTCGAGCGATCTGAAGATGCGCCGCACGCCGTCGAGAAAGATCGGCACCTCGTCGGGTTTCATGGTCGCGCGCTCCTTCAAGTCCGCGCCGGCGCAGAACGCCTTGGTTCCCGCTCCGCGCAGCACCACCACGCGCACGTCACGCGAGGAGGAGACGCGCGAAACGTTGGCGTCGAGCTCGGCCATCATCGCCTTCGACATGGCGTTGCGGCGCGCCTCGCCGTTGATGGTCCACACCTCGTACGCGCCCCTTGCTTCGATGATGATTTCGGACATTCTGCCGCGCATCATGCTCACGCGATCACGCTTCGCGAAGTGGATCCCGCTGCTCGTCATTCTCGTTCTGGTGACAGCCACCGCGGCCTTCGCCCGCATCGGCGGCGGTGAATCTTTCGACTCCGGCAACTCCTCGAGCGACAGCGGCGGCGACGCCGGCTGGATCATCGACATCCTGGTGTGGCTCTGCATCGAGCACCCGCAGGTCGGCATCCCGCTCACCATCATGGTGATCATCGGCTACGTCATCTGGAAGAAGATGAACGACGGCGACAGCTCGACGCGCAAAGCGATCGACAAAGCCGAGGCCGAGCGCCGCACGTCCGTCTCTGCCACCGCCGTCGATGGCTGGGTCAACGCCCTCAAGGCGAAAGACGCGAACTTCGATCTCATGAAGTTCTTCGATCGCACGCGCCGCGAATTCCTCGAGCTGCAGGACGCGTGGTTCAAGCGCAACCTCGAGCCCGTTCGAAAGTACCTGTCCGACGCGACGTTCCAGCGCCTCGTCACGCAGATGAAGCTGATGGAACTCATGGGCGTGCGCGACGCGATCGCCGACGCCAGGGTCCTCGACCTGCAGATCATCGGTCTCGAGCAGAACGAGTCGTTCGACACCATTCACATTCGCGTCACCGCCTCGCTCTGCGATGACGACGCGCCTTCGAACTTCACCGACGAGCAGGCCCTCGCGCTCGCTCGCAAGAAGAAGCCCGAGCAGTTCGTCGAAGTGTGGACCTTCGTGCGCAAGCCCGGAGTCGTCACCAAGGTCGAAGGCGACGTCAGCCAGGGCAAGTGCCCCAACTGCGGCGCGGATTTCGCGGGCGGCGCAGCCAACACCTGCGAGTTCTGTGGAGCGATCGTCAACAGCGGCACCTACGACTGGGTCCTCGCCGAGATCACGCAGGGGTCGCAGTTCCAGCCGCACGCCATGGTGCCGGACGGCTTCGCGAAGCTCCGTCAGTCCGACCCTTCGCTCACCACCGAAGCGCTCGAAGATCGCGCCTCGTTGCTCTTCTGGAAGTGGGTCGAGTCGCAGGTCTACTCAGACAGCAGCCGCCTCGCGAAGGTCGCCGCCGCACCGTTCGTCGCCGAAGTTCAGGGCGGCATCGAGCACCTGCAGAAGCAAGGCAAGGTGAAGTTCTTCGTCGAGTGCGCGGTCGGTGGCGTGAACACGCAGCAGCTCACGCAGGCCAACGGCAAAGACATCGCCGCCGTCGAGATCAAGTGGAGCGCCAAGATCGGCATCGGCCCGAAGGGGACCAAGCCTCCGCAACTGCCGAGCCAGCCGCAGCGCTACGTGATGCTGCTGGAGCGAGCGAGCGGCGCGAAGTCGTCGGCCGACAACGGCATGGCCACCAACCGCTGCCCGCAATGCGGAGCGCCGCTCACCGACAACGGCCAGCCCACCTGTGAATACTGCGGCACGGTGCTCAACTCAGGTGAGCGCGACTGGGTGATTCAGGATTTCGGTGGCTGGGAATGGTGGAAGAGCAAGGGTGGTCAGCCCGCCACTGCCGCGGCCGCTCCGGTCGCACGTCCCTCGAGCGCGAAGATGGGCAACGCCGCGCGCGTGCCCGACAAGGAAGAGCGCGAGCGCCTCATCTTCCTGATGGCCGCGATGGCGATGGCCGATGGGGTGGTCGATCAGAAGGAGCGTCAGCTCCTCAAGATGGCGTCCGATCGCTGGAGCGTTCCCTGGGCCAACGTCGAGCTCGCGCTCAATGCTCCGGCGAACACCATGTTCAACAAGCTGATCGTGAAGGGCTCGAGCGAGGCCGAGAGCTTCATGCGTGAGCTGGTGAACGTCGCGCTCGCCGACGGAAAGATCGACTCGCGCGAGAAGAAGATGCTCGAAGCGGCCGCCGCGCACGTCGGCTTGCAGGGTCGGCTCGGCGAGTTCCTCAAATGACCGCTGACGTCTCGTCGCGCTTCCCGATGGATGCCGACGACGAGGCCGAAGCGCGCCGCTATCTCCAGAACCGCGCGGTGCAGGCCGCGATGGATGGGTGGAAGAGCGATCGCCAGTACGAGTCGCTCGACTGGGGGCTGTGGGGCCTGGCGAATTCGCCGGAGGGCGTTCCGCACCAGACGTTCTATGTGCTGAAGCGCTTTCGCGGACAGGGACTCGCGGCGCCGGTGCTCCGAGAGAGTGGCCTGCCGATCGTCACCACGCCTGACTGCAAGTTGGAGCGCTTCCTCGCGAAGCACGCGCTGCCCTTCCAATCGATCTGTCACTTCGCCGAGACGCCCGAGTACCGCGCCATCGCGCGCTTCTACGGAAACCAGAAGGCCGAGCGCTCGCAGATCCCCTACATGAATCACATCGACGAAGGCCTCGCGATTCTCCGCGCGATCTCAGCGAGCGACGCAGCGAAGCGTGCCTTCTGTCTACATCCCATCGTGCAGGGCGACGCGGAGCTCACAGCGAACATTGCGACGATCGACCAGCACGAAGGCACGCTCGCCTCGAGCTGGGTGCTGGCGACCGAGTACCGGCGCGTCGCCAACCTCTCGCTCTCACATCGCGACCTGCAGCGCGCGTCGGACATCGAGCTCAGCCCACTCAAAGACGTGAACGACATGCTGCGCGCCGACAAGATCCAGAACCAGAAAGACTTCGAGCTCGCGCACGAGAAGACGCACCCGCGCCGTGAAGCGCTGAAGCGCTACTTCGAGCTGTGGCTGGAGCGGCTCGAGATCACTCCGGAAACACGCGCTTCGTGCCGGTCGGCGATGGAGGCGTGGCTTCCCCAGCCGGTCTGACCGCGAACACCAGCGTGCTCGACGTCTGCTCCGTGATGTTGATCGTGTGGTCGCCCGGGATGCGCGCGATGATCGCGCCGAAGAAGCCCTCGAGCGTCGCCCAGCTCACGACGAACGCGCCGCGCACCCGAATCTCGCCGCCCTTCCCGTCCGCGTCGGGCACCCAGTCGAACTCCGCCGCTTTGCGCATGCGCTCCGACAGCGGCAGCACCACCGCCTTCAGCGCGCGATCGAGCGGCATCACGGAGATCGACTGCGAGATCATCTGGCCGTTGGGGCCATCGAGGAAGGCATCGGCGACCTGGCGGCCCACCTTCTTCGCGCCTTCCCAGATCGGCAGCGTGGGGAAACGCTGGAGGCGCAATCGCTCGAGCGCCTGACCGAACTTCTCCGACGGCAGATAGTTGTCGACCTCGATCTGCGAGATCGCCTCCTCGTCGCCGAGCGCTTCGATGAGCCAGCGGTGAACCCCCACCATGCGGGCGTTCTACTCCATCGAGGCAATTCTCCACGACGAAGCTTCTTCACCCTCACGCACCAGACGGAGCGAACGGCCAGGCGCCCATTCGAGCGACGCGCGATCACCATCGACCGTCAGCGGTTGCGTCGCCTTCGCCTTGATCCGCGCCACACGTTCACGCGCGTACGGATCGGCATCGAAGTCGCGGGCGAGCAAAGCAGGCGTGTAGCGATCACGCAGCGACTTGCTGAGCAGCGCGTGGACGGCGTCGAACTTGCGCGCCTCCGACGACGACACGAAGGCCTCGAGGGCGCGGTGAAGCTCGAGCTGTAAATCGGCGGCGGGCGTGTCGATGACGACCGGTTTCGGTTGCGGATCATCGACTGGCCTGGGCTTCGGCGGCGTCACGCAGGCGCTCATCAGCAGTGCGCCAGCGAACGCCACGAGTCTCACGGAACCCCCGCATCGATTGCTGGAGCCTCGATCGCCTGCAGCTGACGCGGCTGGAGCATCTCCGGCCTGATGGCGTTGCTCGGCTTGAGAATCATCGGGCGCACCGGCACGGCCATGCGCATCCCCGGGGTCGCGGCACCCGGATTTGGAGCGGGCGTCGGATTGGTGGTGACCACCGGCGGCGTCGGCTCTGCGCTCGGCGTGAACACGGACAACGCGAGCACGGTGAGGGCGAAGGCAACGACGGCTCCGAGGGCGACCTGACGCATCATCTGCAGCGAGCCATACCCGCTTCGGACGGCGGTGTGTATACCGCTCGGCCATGAGTGGACCTCGCGAAGTTCGAGCAGCCCGTGGAAGTCAGCTGACGTGCAAAGGCTGGGTGCAGGAAGCCGCGCTGCGCATGTTGATGAACAACCTCGACCCCGACGTCGCCGAGCGTCCGCAGGATCTCGTGGTCTACGGAGGCACTGGCAAGGCCGCGCGTGATTGGCAGAGCTTCGATCGCATCGTCGGCGCGCTGAAGACGCTCGGCGATGACGAGACGCTCCTCGTGCAGTCGGGAAAGCCCGTGGGTGTCTTCAAGTCGCACGTCGACGCGCCGCGTGTGTTGCTCGCCAATTCCAACCTCGTGGGCAACTGGGCCAACTGGGATCACTTCCGCGAGCTCGAGAAGCGCGGACTGATGATGTACGGCCAGATGACCGCGGGCTCGTGGATCTACATCGGCACGCAGGGAATCCTGCAGGGCACCTACGAGACCTTCGTGCAGGCGGGTCGCACGCACTTCGGCACCGATGATCTCGCCGGCCGCGTGGTGCTGACGGGCGGACTCGGGGGCATGGGTGGCGCGCAGCCGCTGGCGTGCACCATGGCTGGTGGCGTGATGCTGGCGATCGAGGTCGATCGCACGCGCGCGCAGCGACGCATCGAGACGAAGTACCTCGACGTGATCGCGAAGGATCTCGACGAAGCGCTCGCGCTCGTGAAGCAGGCGAAAGACAGCAAGCAGGCGAAGTCGATCGGCGTGATCGGCAATTGCGCTGACGTTCTCCCCGAGCTGGTGCGTCGC
>JAEUJS010000191.1 GCA_016792935.1 Archangium sp.
GTCGCCGAAGCAGTGGTTGATCAACGTGCGCGTGGGCGTGGCGAGAAACGCGCGGTACGGGCCTCCGGGGAGACCGGTCGCCGATTCGGTCCAGGTCGCTCCGAAATCCATCGAGCGCAGCAACTTCCCGCTCGCGGTCGCCGGCGTGTTCACCACGGCGAAGGCGTTCATGCCCTCGAGCCACAACGCGTCGATGGAAGCCAGCGGTGACTCGCTCTCGAGCAGACGCGACCACGTCACGCCGCGATCGACGGAACGAAACGCGCCCGAGGTGCGGGTGCCTGCGAGCATCACGTCTGGCGCTGCACGGTCCACCGCGATGGACGTCACCAGCGTCGAGGTGAAGCCAGCGTTGCTCGCGGCCCACGCCGCGCCGGAATTCGTCGAGACGTACATGCCAAACCCGCGCGTGCCAGCCACGAGGCGAGCCGCATCGCCTCCCACTGCGAGCACCGCGCGTCCACTCGCGAGCGGAGAGGCCGACCACGTCGTGCCGCGATCCGCGCTGCGATACAGGTCGAGCCCCATCGACGCGAACAGTCCCGCGCTCGTCACGCTCAGCTGCTCGAGCCGGCCCGTCGGCAGGCCGCCCGCGGCAGTGGTGAAGCTCATCGCACGGTCGGTGGAGATGGACAGCCCGAGCGTGGTCGACGCGTACACGGTGTCCATCTGCGTCGGGTCGAGGAACACCGCGTCGACGAGTGACGACGCGAGGCCACCCATCGATTGCGTCCAGTTCGCGCCGCCGTCGGTGCTGACCCACAGACCGCTCCACGTCGCGGCGAGCAACCACATGCCACGCGCCGCGAAGCCGTTCACCGTGTCCATCACGGGAATGGTCAGCACCTGCCAGCTCTGTCCTTCGTCGGTCGAACGGCGCACGGTCGCGTTGCCGCTCGTGGTGCCCACGTTGCTCGCGACGTAGATGGCGTTGCCGTCGAGCACGAGCGTGGTGAGCGCAGTCGCCGAGCCCATCAGGCCGGTGTTCACCACGTACCAATGGTCTCCGCCGTCATCGGTTCGGAAGAGCCCGAGGTTGGTGGCCGCCCACCAACGCGACGCGACCGTGAGGTCGGGCTTCAACACCGAGATGGTGGACGCGTTGCAGCCGACCGAAGCGAGGCTCCAGCTCTGGCCGCCGTTGGTCGAACGCCAGATGCCACCTTCGTCAGCGCCGACGAACACCACGTCGGGCGAGCGCGGGTCGAACGCCACGGCCGTGACGTGACCACCCTCGAGACCGAGAGGCACCCACCGCGGTTCAGCGAGGGCAGCGCACGAGAGGACCGCCGCGAGCGCCGCGAGGCGAGAACTCAGGGCACGACCTTCGACACGTTGGGGGTCGGCGCGCTTTCCTGGCCGGCGGTGTTCACCGACTTCATCGCGAAGTACCAGGTGCCGCTGGTCAGGTTGTCGATCTGCAGGCTCGTCGCACGCGGATCCGTGATGCGCATCGACTGCGTGAGGTTGTTGGGGTCGGTGCCGTACATCACCTTGTAGCCGGCGAGGTCGGTGAGCGGCTGACCGTTGGTGTTGGTGGTCGGCGCATCCCACGAGAGCTTCGCGCTGTTGGCGGGAATGCCCGGCGGCGTGGTCATGATCAGCCGCGGCACGACGTGGTTGATGAAGTTGCGCGCGATCTTCGCGGCGGCGGGCTGGAAGGCCGAGATGTTGCCCTGCACGGTGGACTTGAGCTGATCAGCCTGGGCCTGCGTCATCGGCTTGTTCCACCCGGTGGTGAGCTCGGCGGCTTCGCTCGGAGTGACGACGCCATCACCCACCTTCTTGGTGTCGATGTCCTTCTGGAACTGGTTCTTGAGGACGGTGCGGCCAATGGAAGGAGGAGGCATGTGCCAACACTGTCAGCGGGAGCGCGGAAACTCAACTCAGCGCAGCACGCTTTCTCCGCGACGCACTCGACTGAGCAACGCACTGCGGCTCAGCGTCGGCGGCGCCAGAAGTCCGGCCGCGAGGAGCTGACCCGCGCGATCGATTCCCTCCGGCGTCGGCATCAAGTTCGGAGCGCGCAGCACCACCTCGGCCTTCACCGGACACGTCAACGCGAAGCGCGGAGAGTCGAACACCGTGCACTCCACCGACTGTCCGACTTGCCACCCCACGGCGCGCAACGTGCTGTCGCGGCCGATGTGCTCCGCGGGATTCACCACGACCTTCGCGCGCACCGTGCCGCCGATGAGCACGCAGCCGTCGGCGATGAGCACTTCGGTGTCGAGGTCGCCCGCGATGACCAGCGAGGCTCCAGTGACGACGACGGCTGGGGCCTTCACCGAACCCGCGACGATGAGCGAGGTGATGCGGCTGCGGCCGGTGGTGTCGTTCGCCGCCGGGTCCGCCACGCTGGTGCTGAGCATCATCGGAGCGGTGAATTCCATCGAGGGCACGAGCAGGCGCGAGTCCCACTGTGGCTCTCCGAGTCCCTTCACGCGCATCGGAGGAACGTCGCGGTGTTCTCGCGCCAGCAGCGCGGCGAGCCAGGTTCCGAACGCGGGGTGACTCTCCGTCGTGATTTCTTCGACTGACGTCGCTCGCTCGAACGCGCGCGAGAGTCTTCCGAGCTCAGGTCTGCCGAACGGCGCGAGGAAGCGAAGGAGCGCTGGATTGCTCTGCGCCTCGTCCCAGAAGACGTGCACGTCGTGGGCGGCGCGTTTGAGCTGCTCGGGAGTGACTGGCAGCACGGTGAACCACCCTCTCACTTCGCTGCGACTTTCGTCACTTGACAGTGTGGGCCTTTGTCCGACATAGGCCCACCCATGAACAAGGCACTCCTTTTGGCGGTGGTTGGGGCGGGGCTCGTGGGTTGCGGGGTTTCGGAAGCGGAGCTGAACGACGAGACGCTGGGCGACGACAGCTTCGAGCTCTCGACGACGAAGGACACGTTCTTGATTGCACGGCGCGACACCCGCCGCTGCGTGGCGCCGCTGTGTGGCGGATTCTGGGTGAAGGACCTCAACAGCACGATGCAGGAAAAGTACGTGTCGGGCTTCGACTTCTCGCAGGCGCAGGTGCCGCAGTGGGTGCAGGACGCGGCCCGCGGAGCGCCTGATCACCAGCTGGTCCTCTTCGGTCGCCTCGGCCCGAAGGAGCGCACCTTCGACACGCGTACGCTCGTCGTGCAGCGCGTCTTCCGCGGCATGCCCGGGAAGAGCCTCGCGGGCGACGAGAAGTTCTACGGCGTGTTCCCCACGAAGATCGCCTGCGCCACGACGCCGTGCGCGTACCTGCAGACCACGCGCCTCAACCGCACCACTGGCCACACCATGGCGACCGACGTCGACGTGTCGGCGGCGCAGGCGGCGTTGGTCGACCAGAACTGGCTGCTCTCGCGCTCGCTGTACGGCCGCAGCGTGCTCGCCGGAAAGGTCGTGCGTCGCAACGGCCACGTCACGGTGACCGCCACGCAGGTGTTCGTCGAGCTGCCTGACCGCCTCGCGCCCTGCCAGGAAGAGAGCGAGCCCTCGTGCGGCAACGACGAGGTCGCAGAGTGGACCCGCACTCCCGACCGCTGCACCGTGCCGACCGGCGTCTGCATCACGCCTCGCTACTGTGCGCTCTACGTGCCGTCGTGCGAGGCCGGCTACCGCCAGGTGTCGTGGAGCGCCGGCTGCACGCAGTACGCGTGTGAGCCTGAGTTCCTCGAAGAGTAACGCTTCAACCGACCGCGACGAGGCTCTCGAGCAGCCGCGTCACTTCGGCCATCTGCGCCGCGTCCTTCAACTTCACGGCGACGCGGCCCTGCGCGAGCAGCGACTTCGCTTCTCCGACCACCGCGTCTGCCTCCGGAGAGGGATTCTCTTCGGCGCTCTTCTCGAGAATGCGCACCAGGCGCTCCGCCTTGTCGAGCACGCGCGGGAAGGTCTTCAGCAGCGAGTCCTTGTCCTTCTCGGCCTGCTGCGCGGCGTAGTCGGCCTGTTCCTTCTGCAGCTTGTCGACTTCCTGCGGCTGGAGCGTGGTGCGCGCGTCGATGCGAATCGCTTCGGCGATGCCGGTGGTGGTGTCCACCGCGCGCACCGAGAGCGTGCCTTCGTTCGAGAGCTCGAACGTCACCTCGATGGGCACGTCGCTGCGGCGCTCGACGGTGAGGTCTCCGAGCACCAATTCGCCCAGGCGCGTGCATTCGTCGGCCCACTCGCTCTCACCCTGGAACACGGGAATGCGTGCCGCGGTCTGGCCGGCGCGCCCGGGAAGAAAAGTGTCCTTCGCGGCCGAGGGCACCGGCGTGTTGCGCTCGATGAGCTTGCGCACCGTGCCGCCGAGCACTCCGACCGAGAGCGAGTGCGTGGCGACGTCGATGAGCGTGCTGGTGCCGGTGCGGTTGACGAGCTCGGCGGCGTGCACCGCGGCGCCGAGCGCGACCGCTTCATCGGGGTTGAGGCCCGTCACCGCGGGACGACCGAAGAACTGCTGCACCAGCTTGCGCACCAACGGCACGCGCGTCATTCCGCCGACCAGCATCACGGCGCCGATGTCGTCGGCGGCGATGTTCGTCTCGGCGAGCGTGCGCTTCACCACCTCGAGGCAGCGCTCGCTCAGTGGCTGCGCGAGTGATTCGAAGAAGTCGCGCGTCAGCGCCGTGTCGAGCTGACAGAAGCGGCCATCGCTCAGCTCTGAATGATCTCCCAGCTCGGTCGCCGACAGGAACGCCTCGGGCTGATCCGTCAACGTGCGCTTGGCGCGCTCAGCGGCGTAGCGGAGCCGCTGCATCGAGACGCGATCGCGCAACACCGCCTCGCGATACAGGTCGGGCACCTGCGCGACGAGCCACTGCACGATGCATTGATCGAAGTCGTCACCACCGAGGGAAGGGTCGCCTCCGGTGCCGCGCACTTCGAAGACGCCGTTCTCCATCTCGAGGATCGAGACGTCGAAGGTGCCTCCGCCGAGGTCGAACACCAGCACGCGGCCACGCACCGAGTTCACCAGGCCGTACGCCATCGCGGCGGCGGTGGGCTCGTTGACGATGCGCATCACGTCGAGACCGGCGATGCGCGCGGCCTCTCGCGTGGCCTGACGCTGACCATCGTCGAAGTTCGCGGGGACGGTGATGACGCAGCGCTGAACGGGACGACCGAAGTGCGCCTCGGCGTCGAGCTTCAACTCGCCGAGCAACATCGCGGACACCTGCGTGATGGGCATCACGCGACCGGCGACCTTGACGCGCACTTCGCCGGACGGACCTTGAATGAGTGGATATGGAACGACCGACTTCGCCGCGATGGCCAGCTCCTGCGTCCACCGCTTGCCGATGTAGCGCTTGGTGGCGGGAGCGACGCGATCTGGCGCTTCGTCTCCGAGCATCTGCGCGCGTTCGCCGACGACGCGATCTCCCAGCGCGGTGAAGCCGACGACCGACGGCGTCAGTCTCGAGCCCTGGCGGCTGGCGATGATGTGTGGGCGCCCGTTCTCCACCGTCGCGACGGCGGAGTAGGTCGTGCCGAGATCGATACCAATGACCGGTTCCATGTCCGAAGCGCGGGACCTTACTCCCGCCTCGTTCGAGTCCAATCTTCTCGCG
>JAEUJS010000195.1 GCA_016792935.1 Archangium sp.
AGCGACTTCGAGGTGAACTCACCGGGCGCCGGCGTGACGCCGTACGCGCGCAGCAACGTGAGGAACATGTCCAGCCGGTCCTCATCGGGGTTGCCGTGGAACCGGTTCACCGTCGGCAGGTTCTGCTCTCGAAAGAAGCGCGCCACGGCCTCGTTCGCCGCCAGCATGCATTCCTCGACGAGACGATGGCTCTCCCACCGCTCGCGCTTCACGAGCTTCACCGGCAGGCCGTCTTCGCCGAGCTCGACCTTCTGCTCGGGGAGATCGAAGTCGATCGCGCCGCGCTCCAGGCGCATCGTCGTCAGCGTGCGGGCCAGCGCCATCAACCGCTCGAACTGCGGCTTGAAGGCGTTGCGGTGCGGAACGTCCTTCCCGTTCAGCACGTCGTGCACCTCGGTGTACGTGCAGCGCGCCGCGCTCCGCATGACTGCGGGATAGATCTCGGAATGAACCGTCTGACCGCGCGAGTCGATCACCATGTCGGCGACCATGCACAGGCGATCGACGTCGGGCTTCAGCGAGCAGATGCCGTTCGACAACCGCTCCGGGAGCATCGGCAACACGCGACCGGGCAAGTACACGCTGGTCGCGCGACGCAGGCCCTCGTCGTCGAGCGCCATACCCTCGCGCACGTAGTGCGACACGTCAGCGATCGCGACCACCAGCCGCGTCCCGTGATCCGCCGCCTCGCAATAGACCGCATCGTCGAAGTCGCGCGCGTCTTCACCGTCGATGGTGATCAGCGGAATCGAACGAAGATCGCGCCGCTTCTCGCCCTTCGCTTCCTTCTCGCTGACCTCGATCTCGATCTGGTCCGCCTCGTCCATCACCTCGGGCGGGAACTCGTCGTGGAAGCCCTTGCTGAAGGCGACCGACAACACCTCGACCGAGTGATCGTCGTTGGAGCCCAGCGAGCCGGCGACCTCTCCGGTCAGCTTCGAAGGCCCCAGTTTGCTGGCGGCGCCGCCGGGCTGAAGCCCATCGAACATCGAGGCACCGATGCCCAGCCGCACCTTCACCGCGTCGCCCGGCCGCGCGAGCTGCGTCTTGGGGACGCGAATCTCTCCGAGCTCGACTTCGCGCGGAGTGACCCACGCCCCCTTCGCGCTCTCGTTGTACGTGCCGACGACCAGCTGCCGCGTGCGCGACTTCACCTCGACGACGCGGCCCATCTTGCGGCCGTCGCGCCCCGGCAACACCTCGACCACGACCTGATCGTTATCGAGCGCCTTGCGCGCCTCATCGGGCGGAATGAAGAGATCTTCGCTGTCCTGCCCCACCACCGGCTTCACGAACGCAAAGCCATCGCGGTGGTGGTGAATGATGCCGGTGACGGTCTCACCGCGCGTGGAGCGGGTCTTCGGCGGGCCTTTCGTCTTGCTCGGCTCGCCCCCGGTCGAGCCTTTCTTCGGAGGACCGCCGGACTTCTGCCAGGCCGGTCCTGATTTCTGTTTCGACTTCGGCTCATCTGCCGGGCGGTAGCGCTTTCCATCGCGCAACAGCGCGCCGCTCTTCACGAGCTCGCGCAGCACGCGCTTCAAGTCGGTCTGCACGCCGGGGTTCAAGCCTCCGGCCTTCAGCAGTTCCTGCACGCCGACCGGCCGACCGGCCGTCTGGACCAGTCGGAGTATCTGTTGTTCATCAATTGCCACGTTGTGTTGTTTCCTTCATGTCCGACCTGCCAGTGGCGACGTCGAGATGACGCACGCTCAGGCGGCTGGACGAAATTGAAAATAGCGACGGGCCGGCAACCTCGCAATTGGCGAAGTGCGCAAAGCCCCCTGGGGCGACGACGCAAGGGTAGCGAAACGGCCCGCGTCGATGCGCTGACGCATCGGGTGAGGCGAGTCTGACGATCGACCGAATCAGAGGTACCAGGTGGCGCCGACGCCGGGCGTCACCGTGAAGATCCCGAGGATGAAGTTGCTCCCCGCAAGGGCCATCGGGACGGCCAACATCAGGCGGCCGTTGATCGAGAAGCTGGGGCTGAAGAAGTACTCCGCGCCGAAGCCGAGCTGCGCGCCGAAGCTGATCGCCGGGTTCGAGCTCGCCGCCACGAGGTTGAAGTTGGCGCCGCCGTGGAAGAACGGACGCAGCGCGTCGCCGGGCGTGCGGAACATGAAGTCGAAGCCGACCGTCGTGCCCAGCGCGAACACCACGTTGCTGCCGACCAGACCCATGCCGAAGCCGAGATCGACGAGCAGCTTGAACGAGTCGGTCGCCATGAACGCGATGCCGACCGTGGGAGCCGCCAGCGCCGACGCCGTCGCCGAGGTCGTCGGCACGCTGGTCGAGCCGCTCGCGCCGAAGCCCGCGCGAATGCCGAACGCGCCACCCTGCGCCGCCACCGCCTGCCCTTCGAACGTCTTCTCGCCTTCCTTCGGCTTGGGCTTGTAGGTGCTGTTGCCCGAGTTGGCGTTGTTCGAGTTGGTGTTGCTGTTGTTCGAGTTCGCGTTGTTGTTCGCGTTGTTCGAGTTGTTGTTGTTGTTCGTGTTGTTGCCCGAGCTCGGCGTGACGGGGTTGATCTCCGTGCCGATCTCTTGAGCGAACGACGTCGAACCAACCAGCACTGCACACACGAGAGCGAGCTTCTTCATGACGCGACCTCCGGCGCCTTCACGTTCGCCATCACCTTGAACGTGCGCGCCACCTGCATCGGGTTGTGAACCTTGCCCAGGAAGAACTCGATCTCCTGCATGCCGGGGTTGCGCGGCGTGAAGAAGAATTCGCGCATCGGAGAGCCCGATGACGGGTGCTCGACGTTGACCTCGCGCAGCGAGACGCGCTTGGCGGTCTGCGGCTCGATGGCCCACACGTGGCCCTGCTTCTCGGACAACTTCACCGAGAGGCCGTTGTTGAGCTTCACGTCGACTTCCTTCGACGCGCCCGTGCCCGACGCCTCGACGCCGACCACTTCGATCGTCTCCCGCGCCACGGGCGGATATTCCGGAGCGCGCGGCTCGCAGTTCTCGCACTCGATGCGGCCACCCCAGCCAGTCAGCTTCTCGACCACGCCGTCAGCGACGACGATCTCTCCGATGAACTTCTTGATGCCCTTGGCCGCCTTGCCCTCGAGCGTGAACGCCACCTGCTGGCGCGTGCCCGGGTTGCTGACCACGAGGTAGTACTCGTCGGCGTTCATTTCCAACCGGCCGCGGAGCGTCGCGAAGCCCTTCACGCCCACCGACATGCCGGGGTTCGCGATGGTCGCCACCTCACCGGGCGAGAGCAGCCGCAGCTTCACGGCTTCCGCCACCTCGACGACCGGCGCTGCTTCAGCCTCGGGCTTCTTCGCCGAGTACTTCCGCACGTCGATCGAGCCGCCGTAGTTGTGGAAGCGCTTGATGAGGCCGGACACCGAGACGCGGTGATCCACGTACGCCGGGAGCACTTCCTGATCAGGCCCCTGGAGCATGAAGTACAGCTCGCGTTTGTCGCGGCCGATCACCTCGAGGTACGGGAAGCCCTGGTACAGCACCAGCTTGCCCTTGAACGAGCCCTCGCCGATCACGCCGCGCTCACCGACCGTCAGCGCCTGTTCCATCTCGCGCTTGGTCAGCAATTCACCCTCAGGCGGCGGCTTGGTCGCGCGCGGCATCGGCTTGTCAGGGAGCGGCCCCAACCAGCCATCCGCACGACGCGGAACGCTCACGGCCGGAGCCGGAATCGCGCCCTTCTCGCCCTTGCCCGGCTTGCCACCCTTCGCCGGAACCTCGGCTTTGCCCGGCTTCGCAGCCTTGGCAGGAGCGGCGGCCTTCGCCGGAGGAGCCTTTGATTTCGCGGCCTTGGGAGCCTTCGCGGGCTTCTTGGCGGGCTTTGCGGCCTTCTGAGCGGCCTTCTTCGGCTTCGCGGGCTTCTTGGTCTTCTTGGCCAACGCCTTCTCCTTAGACTGGGGGCGTGGCGGCCTAGCCGATTTCTTCACGTGACGTCAACCCAAATCCCTGCAATTCCTAACGGTTTTCGCATGACACTGCTCAGCGTCGACGAGGCCCAAACCCGGATTCTGAAGAGCGCGTCGCCGCTCGACCGCGAGGCGAGCGAGATCAGCGACGCACTCGAACGCGCGTTGGTCAGTGCGATCAGCGCGCAGCGCACGCTTCCTCCCTGGGACAACTCCGCGATGGATGGGTACGCCGTCATCGCCAGCGACGTCGTCGACGCGCCGGTGAAGCTGAAGATCGCGCAGACGATCTTCGCGGGTGATCGCCCGACCATCGCGCTCGAACGAGGGACGTGTGCGCGGATCATGACGGGCGCTCCGCTGCCTCCCGGAGCAGACGCCGTCGTGATGCAGGAAAAAGCGCGGCCCGAGAGTGAGGGCCGCGTGTCGATCGACGAAGCCGCGCGCGCCGGAGCGAACGTTCGCAAGCGCGGAGAAGACATCGTGGTCGGCGCTCCGTTGTTCGAGGCGGGCCGTGTGATCTCCCTCTCCGACGCGGGAGCGCTCTGGAGCCAGGGCCTCACCACCGTCGAGGTCTTCCGCCGCCCTCGCGTGGCGATCGCCTCGAGCGGAGACGAGCTGGCCGATCTCGGGAGCGCCGACGTCGAGAAGATCATCGACTCCAACAGTCCGGTGATCGCGGAGGGCGTGAAGCGCGCGGGTGGAGTCGCCACGCGTCTGGGTCGTGCGCGCGACACGTTGGATTCGCACGTCGCGTTGTTCGAGCGCGGTCTCGCTCAGCACGACGTGCTCATCACCATCGCCGGCGCGTCGGTTGGAGAGAAGGACTTCACGCGCGAGGCGCTGCTCGAGCTCGGCGTGGAGATCGACTTCTGGAAGGTGGCGATGAAGCCCGGCAAGCCGCTCGCATTCGGGCGTCGCGGAAAGACGCTGGTGTTCGGGCTCCCGGGAAATCCGGTCTCCGCGATGGTGACGTTCGAGCTCTTCGTGCGGCCTGCGTTGCGCGCGTTGCAGGGGCTGAGCGCACTTCCTCCACATCGCACTGCGCACCTCGGGGCGCCGATTCACAAAGCCGCGGGTCTGCGCCATTTCGTTCGCGCGACGACCGCCGTCCGCGACGGTGTGCTGTGGGCGAGTCCGCTCGCTTCACAATCGTCAGGAGGTTTGGCATCAGCGTCCGGCGCCACCTGTCTGATTGATGTGGCGGAAGCGGAAACGCACATCGAAGCAGGCAGTGAAATCAGGGTGTTTCCGCTGTCCTGGTGAGGCTCGACCTGGGGCGAGCCGGTCGAGTGAGAAAACAGCAACGAAACAGATTCTCAGGCCGAGCATCTGTGAGGCGTGCAACTCGCTGACTTGACTCATGGAGGGAAGGGAACGATGAGCGGGAACACGAAGATGTTGCCTTCGCGAAAGCCGACCCATCACCTCGAGCGTTTTTCCGAGTCGGATCTGCCCACCTCGCGTGGCCTGTTCCGCATCGTGATCTTCCGCGACAAACGTGACGGCAAAGAGCACGTCGCGATGGTCCGTGGAGACGTGAAGAAGGAAGGCGTCCCGGTTCGCATCCACTCCGAGTGCGCGACCTCTGAGCTCTTCGGCAGCTTGCGGTGCGACTGCCGTGCGCAGCTCGATCGCGCGCTCGACTTCATCGCGCAGGGCAACGTGGGCGTGTTGCTCTATCTGCGCCAGGAAGGCCGCGGCATCGGGCTGGGGAACAAGATCAAGGCGTACGCGCTCCAGCAGGACCACGGGCTCGACACGGTGGAAGCGAACATGAAGCTCGGCTTCCCCGACGACGTGCGCCGCTACGACATCGCCAGCGAGATGCTGCGTTCACTCGGCGTGCAGAGCGTCGATCTGATCACCAACAACCCGCTCAAGATCGCCGGACTCGTCGACGAAGGCGTGCCCGTGCGCCGGAGAATTCCGTCGCGCACGCTGACCAACCCGCTTAACGTCGATTATCTGAAGACGAAGCGGGATCGCTCTGGGCACCTGATTGAGTTCCTCGAAGAGGACGGTTCGGAAGCAAAAGCAGGCTGAGCTCTCGGTGCGCTTCTGGGGCGTGCGGGGCTCGATCCCGTCCCCCGGCCCTGAGACGGCTCGTTACGGCGGCAACACTCCGTGCGTCGAGATTCGTGCGGGCGAAGAGCTGTTCATCTTCGATCTCGGCACCGGTGTTCGGGAGTTCGGTTCGGCGCAGCGTGGGCCGTTCAACGCGAACATCTTCATCTCGCACTACCACTACGATCATCTGCAGGGCCTGCCGTTCTTCGGGCCCATCTTCGACCCGCGCAGCCGCTTCGTGATTCGCGGGCCGACGCGTGATGGCCGCACGGTGAAAGACGTGATCTCGGGGCAGATGCAGCAGCCCTTCTTCCCCGTCACGGCCGAGATGGTCTTTCGCGCCCAGCTCGACTACCAGCCGTTCGCTGCCGGCGACAAAGCGCGCATCGGTGAAGGCGTCATCACTGCCATCGAGACGCACCATCCGGGTGGCAACCTCGCGTACCGAATCGAGTGCCGCGGCAAGACGATCGTCTATGCGACCGACACCGAGCACGGCACGGCGCGCGACGCCCAGCTGATCGACTTCGCCCGTGACGCCGACATCTTCATCTACGACGCCATGTACACCGAGGACGAGTACCTCGGCCGCGCGGGGTCTCCGAAGATCGGCTGGGGCCACTCGACCATCGAGACCGCCGTCAAGGTCGCAGACGACGCGGGCGTGGGCACCCTCGTGCTCTTCCACCACGAGCCCACCCGCAACGACGACGCGATGGACGAGCTGGTGAAGACCGCGAAGAAGCTCCGCAAGGGCACCATCGCCGCCCGCGAAGGCCTGACGATCAAGCTCTGATCACTTCACGGCTTCTGGCGGGGGCGTCGCGGGCACGGTCGCGATCGGGTGCTCGCCAGACAGCTGCTTCTCTCGCAGTGCGTCTTCGTTGAGCTTCTGCTCACGCTTCGCGCGCCACCGGCTGATGAGGAAGGCGACGACGCCGATCAGCACCATCGCGATCAGCACGTTGCGCTGGCCGCGCTTGATGGCCGAGATGAGGGTGTCGAGCTCGCCGCCGAACTTGAAGCCCAGGTAGACGAAGATGGGGGCCGAGCCGAGCGCAGCGATGGAGTCGTACAGGACGAACCGGCGCCACTTCATGCCAACCGAGCCCGCCGTGAAGTACGTGACGGCGCGCACCCCGGGGAGGAAGCGGGCGAGCATGATGATCTTCTCGCCGTGCTTCTTGAAGAGCTGCTCGACGCGCGCGCGCTTCTCGGGCGTGACGATGCGGGCAAAGAACCCGGTCGGCTTCGAGCCCACCTTCGAGCCGAAGCGTCGCCCGAACATGAAGAGCATCGAGTCGCCGACGATGATGCCGAGGTACCCCGTGAGCATCATCAGCTCGAGCCGGGCCTTGCCGTC
>JAEUJS010000219.1 GCA_016792935.1 Archangium sp.
GAAGAGTCGAGCTCGAGAGAGGCGAGGCCGGCCCGCCTCGAGCACAGGTCGTGCCGCTCGCCCCCCCGCCGTGGTTTTCCCCCCGGTCCCCCCGTTCCCAGGCGCCCCCCAAAAACAAGGAAGACGCCGGGGGGCAAACCCCTCCGCGGCGGCCCGCTTTCAACAGCGGGCGGGCCGCCGGGGGGGGCTGAGCGCGCGGCTGACGCCGCCGCGCCCGCACCGCGGGTCACGCCCTGTGCACGAGGCTGGGCCTGCTGGTGCTTGCCGTCTCGGCCGCGCGTGAGCGCGCGGCCTCTGAAGTGCGAGGGCAACACTCGCGCTGCCGACCTCGTCGCTGCGCGGCGGCTGCGCCGCCGGGCTCGCTCGTGTGGGCACGTCGTGCCCGACCGTGGCGATCGCCGAGCTCGCCGGCGCCGGCGACGTCACCGCTGCGCAGGTCGCGGCCGCGGCCGCGACACGTGCTCGCTCGCAACAGCATGCGGCGGTGAGCTGCACCAGGCCGCCAGAGCGAGCGGAACCGAAGACTCACCGCTGCGCAGGCCGCGCCGCGGGCGCGGCCCGTGCTCGCTGCGAACGGGGGAGCGACGTGCCTTGACGGAGGGTGACTGCTGAGCTCGAGCAGCGAGCCATCAGCCAGTCGCGGCGCCCCCTCCGAAGAAGGTCGGGCCGAGACTCCGAATTTCGTCGAGCCGCGTGCACGTCACTGTGCCGCTGGAATTCGCGATGACGGTCACCGCTCCGTCCTGCGAAACCACCACCGCGACCGCACCCGCGTTGGCTCCCACGAAGTTGATGGCGGAGTTATGCCTGCTGCCGGTAGGGCGCCCAGCCGGCTCGATGGTGCCTGTGAAGGAGGGACTGGCAAGGATGGCCCCGAACGCGAGGAGCTGGAGCTCAGCCGAGAAGAGAACGGCGCCGTCGACACCAGCGAGATGACCCACCGCTTTGACTGCTTTCCGGTAGGCGGATTCTTTCTTGATGACCTCCGGCTTGGGCAGCAGCTGGGGCCCGGGCAAGACCTTGTCCCATGCAGCAACGGCTTCGCGGAGCGCGAACGCCTCTCGCACCGAGTACGAACGCTCAACCTGAGTCGACGGAACGACGGCGCCGGGCAACACGATGAACGTCGCGCCGTGGCCGCTCGCGACTGCCTCTACTGCGAGGCTGGAGAGGGTCCACCTCGTTACCGCGGAATTGATGGGGCCCATCGGCAACGCGCTCTGAAATTGCAGGTCTCTCTCGAGCTCGGCGTCCGGCTGGTCAACGAAGCCGGTCAGCACACCTGAGCCCGCCGAGTAGAGGAACCGTGTTTGCCAGAAGTAACTGAGAGCGAAGTGCCCCGGCCGGATGACCCGTATTCGAAGAGATGGGTCCGAGAGTCCGGCCTCCGAATCGTCGACCATTCCCCAACAGGTGAGCTCGGCAGGGTCAACCGCGAGGTGCAGCGGCGGACGAAGAGCGGGAGAGAGCTTCGCGATGAGCGACGGCTCCAGTTGCCGCTCCTTGTCGAGCAGGAGATGCGGTCGATGCACGAAGCCGAGTGCCCGTTTGGTCGTCAGCTCTACGGTGACAACGACCGCGCGGCCTTCCTCGCGCCAGATGCTGCCGTAGAACACCGCATTCATCAGCCTGCGCAGCTGCTCTTCGGAGGGCAGCGGCGCCAGCTCATCCATCACCGCCCTCATTCCGGCGAGCGTCATCTTGTCGATGAATGAGAAGTGGCACGCGGCCAAGTGCTTGGCGAGCGCCGGAACGAAGCGGTCAGGAGGCTCGAGGTCGACGGAGCTCAAAGGTCCTCCGGCTTCAGGCCCGTCGACTTCGAGATTTTGGAGAGCATGACCGGGCCGATTTCGTCGCCGTCGTGGAACGGGAAGACGGTGTTGTCCCAGCCGGTGCGCTCGAGCACTTTGTGGCTGCCGGTCTGCCGCTTCACCTTCCAGCCGATGCGCAGCAGCGCGGCCAGGACCTGCTTCGCCTTCGTCGATTTCCACTTGCTCATGTCGCGTACGCTCCTGTGGTCCCTGGGCAGGGCTCCACACCCACCATGCACCCGCCTGGGGACAGCTCGTCCCGAAGTGCGCCCCGGCGTCGTCTCGGTGTTAGCTTCGAGTCCAGATGAAGCTGAACTTCACCATCGAGCTGGACCGAGAGACCGACGGCCGGTGGATCGCCGAGGTCGTCGACCTCCCCGGGGTGCTGGCCTACGGGAAGACCCGCAAGGCCGCGCTCGCCGCCGCCGAGGCCCTCGCGCTGCGCGTCCTCGCCGATCGGCTCGAGCATGCCGAGGCGCCGCCTCAGCAATTCTCGGTCAGCTTCCAGGCCGCCTGATTCCTGCACTCCTCTTGTCGTCATCGCCCAGCAGCATAGAGGCGAGTGTGGACAACCCTCGTTAAGGACGCGGTGGCTAACTTTCTCGTCGGTATCCATGCCGAGGAAGATTACGGCTCATGGGGGACAGCCACGGGGTAGCTGGGTGCTGCGATGTTTCTAAAGCGCTGACCGAACGGCGAGCAGCTGAGGAGAACCGCTCGGCCGAGCCGATCCGCGAGCTCCGCCAGGCAGGTCGGCTTTCCCATCAGCAGCCAGTCGCTCCCCGGCAGCGAGCACGAGTCGCGCGCAGCGCGACCTGCGCAGCGTTGAGCCCGGCAGTGTCCACGAACTCGGCGGTGAGCTCCGGCAGGGCACATCGCTCCCCCATTCGCAGCGAGCACGAGCCGCGCCCGCGGCGCGGCCTGCGCAGCGGTGAGCCTTCGCGCTGGCGGCGGTCTTGGCGATCGCCGCGAGCGGCTGCATCGGTGCCCACGCGAGCGAGCACGGCCGCACCGCGGCCGCGCAGCGGAACCTGTCAACGTGAACGAGACACCGGACTTCTGAATTTAGGCCGTCGCGATCACGCTCCCTTCGGTCGATGCCGGCTTCGGCTTGTTGATCCAGACCTCAGTCGGCGCCGGCGGTGGCGTCGGTCGGCCGTGGACGAAGCGCTCGGGATGCACGAGGTGGGCGAGGTCGAGCACGCGAGCGCGATCAGCGCGCCGCTGATCCGCTCGGCCGTAGTGCACGTCGGCCGGCGTCAGCAGGCCGAGGCTGACGTGATGATGCTCGTTGCTGTACCAGTCGAAGAAGTCGCGGCAGAACGAGCGCGCATCCTCGATCGCACCGAAGCGCTCTGGGAAGTCCGGCCGGTACTTGAGCGTCTTGAACTGCGCTTCCGAGAACGGGTTGTCGTCGGACACGTGCGGCCTCGAGTGGGTCTTCGTCACGCCCAGGTCGGCCATCAGCAGCGCCACCGGCTTCGACGTCATCGACGAGCCCCGGTCCGCATGGATCGTCAGCTGGCCGGGCGCGATACCCTGCCGCTCGCACGTCTCGCGGATCAGCCGCTCGGCGAGCGCGGCGGACTCGCCGTCGGCGACCATCCAGCCGACGACGTGCCGGCTGAACACGTCGAGGATCACGTACAGGTAGAAGTACGTCCACTTCGCCGGCCCGAGCAGCTTGGTGATGTCCCAGCTCCAGAGCTGGTTCGGCTTCGTTGCCAGCAACTGCGGCGCCTCGTACTTCGGGTGCCGCAGTTGGTCCCGTCGTTCGCGGACCTCGTGATTCTCTGCGAGCACGCGGTACATCGTTCGCTCGCTGCAGAGGTACCGGCCCTCGTCGAGCAGCGTCGCGTAGACCTCGGCAGGCGCCAGGTCAGCGAAGCGCGGCTCGTGCAGCACGTCGAGCACCGCCTGCTTCTCGTCGGCCGTCAGCGCTCTTGGGCTCGCCTTCTTCGGCGCCGGCCCGTGGACCGGGTTCAGCTGCCGGTAGAACGTCGCCCTCGCCAGGCCGAGTGCTGCGCACGCGGCAACGATGCCTACCTCAGGACCGAGCGTGGTGATCGCGTTGATCATGGCGTCTCGTCCTCCTTCGGCAGCTGGATCCCCAGGAGCTCGGAGACTTTTTTTTGGAGCTCTACGAGCGCCTCCGCCTTCTTCGCGCGTGCGTCGGCCTTCGCCAGCGCGCGCTTGAGTTCGGCGATCTCCTTGTCGCGCGCGTCGGGCACGACCGCCTTCGGCCCGCGCTTCTTCGGCTTCAGGGCATCGAGTTCCCCTAAGTCCCGAGCCCGCCGCCAGCTCGCGAGCGACGACGAGTAGATCCCCTCGCTGCGCAGCAGCGCTCCGAGCTCGCCGACTTTGGTGCACGCGTCAGCGCGCTTGAGGAACGCCAACTTCTCCTGGGCGGTGAAGTGCCGCCGCTTCGGTTTATCCGTCACCTCGGTCTCCTGGAACACCGGTGCGATCTCCATCACCGCACCTCCAGGTTCAAGCCACACGAGGCCACAGCCTCTCCACAGGTTTTCCAGCCCCTCTCCCCGGGCCCCTCTCCCCCGACAACTGCACGACGGCTACGACGACAAGTATGAACGACGGTCTTCGACGACATCACGTCGGACTCCCTCGCCCTGCTCAGTAAACTTCGAGTGGATCGCTGTCTCACTCACGTTGGCAGAGAGGGGGATGCGCCGATTGAAATGCATGTGGTGCCGGGTCACGTACAGGTCGTACGCAACCAGCACGTACTCCAGGCTTGCGCCGTCATCGCCCATCACGACGATGCCATCGGCATCTGCGGGACGGCGCTGCACCAGCTCCCGGTTCCATTCGCCCAGTCGGACCAACGGGTGTTGGTCGGACGATGCCTTCGCTACCTCCGCCAGCCACCAGTCCCGGCTCATCGTGTTCTTGAGGAATGCGTCGAGAAAGTCCGGAAACGTCCGCCACGGGCGCTCCGGGTGCGAGATCGAGAAGTGGTTCCCGACGGCGACGAACTTCGAGCCCTTGAAGTCGGCGTGGACGACCTCTTTCACCTTGCCGAACTGAGCCTCGTGGCGAGCCCTCGCCACCTGTCCGACCTTTATCTGCTGCTCAGCCTTACGGATCGCCTCACGAAGGGCGGCAAGCTTGGCGGGCGTGCCGCAGCACTTTCGGTACTTCTTGCCGCTGTCGCAGTTGCAGGGGTCGTTCTTGCCGGGCATCGGTTTGACGGGCATGGCGACCTCACGACCGCCAATCTCGGCGCTGACCGATCGGCGGGCACGGCGGGGAAGGAAAAGGCGCTTCTTGCTACGCCCTTGCTACCACCGTGGACTCGCCGGAAAAACATCGGCCCCGGCTCTCGACGATTCTCGAAGAGGGCCGGGGCCTTTGAACTGGTCGGGGCGACTGGATTCGAACCAGCGACCACTTGCACCCCAAGCAAGGGCGCTACCAGGCTGCGCTACGCCCCGATTTGTTGCGGGTACCAACGGCTACAACTGCAACGACGGCGCGCCTTATGCCCGC
>JAEUJS010000247.1 GCA_016792935.1 Archangium sp.
CTGGCCGCGCTGCATGTTGCCCGCGGGGTGCTCGTCATCCTGGTCGCCTTCGACGCCGCCCGTGAAGTTCGCCTCGACCACCGACACTGGAGGCAACGTGCCTGCTTCGGCGTCGACGAAGAACTGCGGCAACATCTTGAAGTTGTCGTCGTTGCTCTGCAGCAGCCCGACGAACGCGGCCGGCGAAGCGACGTCACTCACGTACGAGCGCCACTCGACCTTCGCGTCGTTGAGGCGCGTGAAGAGGCTCTGCGTCGGCTTGTTGTTCACCGTGAGCGGCGGGAGCCCGTTGCGAATCGCTCCGAACGACGTGCCCGCCCAGTAATAGATGCGGTTGGGTTGCGTGGGCCCCATCACCGACGAGAAGTGCATGTCGGAGATCGCGAAGGTGCGCGCCAGCCCGTAATAGAACGGCAGGTCGGTCTCATCGAAGTAGCCGAGCGCGCGCTCTCCCTCGGGGTCGTTGGTGATGACGAAGCCATCGTGCTTGCCGTCGTTGAACTGCCGGTGCGAGCCGAACCACGAGTGGTTGACGTCGCTGATGCAGTAGCGCGTCTCGTGAAAGCGCATCGCCACGCCGCCGTCCGCGCGCGGATTGGTCGCGGTGGCCGGAGCGACGTGCACGCCGCCGTGGGTCAGCTTGCTGAAGTAGTGGTCGAACGAGCGGTTCTCCTGCATCACCAGCACGAAGTGGTCGATGGGCAGCTGCGCGCCGACCTTCGTTCCGGGAGCGAGCGTCTCGCTGGCCATCGCTCCGGGGCCGTAGGTGCAGTCGCGCATCTTCGCGCGCGCGCCTTCGTCGTCGGGCGCGGGGTCTTTCGGCTTCGCGCACGCAGCCGCGGTGAGAGCCACACAGCACAGCGCGAGAGGGAATGAGCGCATGGCGTGCGACTGCGTATCAAACCGTGCGTGTCAGCGCGGTGACATCGCTAGATTCGTAACCATGCGAACTGGATTGCTCGGAGTGGTGCTCGTGGTCGTCTCGTCGTGCGGAGTCGCGGTCGACGCTCCGTTGTTGATGACCTGCGACATCCCCTCGCAGGGCACGTGTGAGGAATGGCGCGGCAACAAGATGGACGAGACGAACGCGAACGTGAACTTCGACTCGCTGTGCTCGAGCACCTTGAACGGACAAATCGCGCCGGTGTGCGCGGGGAACGCGGTCGGCAAGTGCGTCGAGCGCCCGAGCGTCGCCAAGCGCGTCATCATCACGCACTACTACGCGCCGACGTTCTCGACGGCGAGCGCGAGCGCGGACTGCTCGTCGATGAAGGGCACCTTCGAAGCCGCGAACTAGCGACTCGCGCCCAGCCAGCGCGCGCTGATCGGCCCCATGCGTCCGTCTTCCATGGTCTGCACCAGCGCGATGTTGAACGGGTGCAGCAGGTCGCTGTCGATGGCGACGGCGAAGGCGTAGCCGTGCGGCTCCCACTCGGCTTCCGAGAGCTGCGCGTGCGTCTCGGGGTGCTCGCGCAGGTAGTTCTGCAACATCGGCCGGTCGAAGATGACCGCGTCGGTCTCTCCTTTTTCCATGCGCTGCACCGCCTCGCTCAGCGTCGCCTGCGGGAAGACGCTCGCGCCGTAGCGACGCGCGAACTCCACCGAGGTCGAGCCGCTCACCGTCGAGACGCGACGTCCGCGCAGCTCGGTCGGCCGCTCGATGCCCACCTGCCCCATCTGCGAAAGCGTCAGCGTGGTCGCGATGCCTGCCGTCAGCGACGAGGCGAACATCATCGAGATGAGCATCCACACGCCGGTCACGAAGCGGCCGCGCGTCGTCACCGGTGCCTTGTCGCCGTAGCCCACGGTCGTCATCGTCACCACGGCCAGCCACATGCCGGCGCCGATGCCGCGCTTCGCGTCGGGTGGAAACTGCTGCGGATTCGCCCGTCGCTCCATCAGCCACACCACCGTGCCGACAGCCACGAGCACGATGAGGAGCACCACCACGCCGAACAAGAACGCGCGCGAGACGAAGGGACTGAAGCGCTGCGACGACACGGGTGAGAGCGCCGAGAGCCCCGCGTGAAAGTAGGGCTGCGTGAAGGAGACGCGCTCGAGCCGCTCGGCCGTCACGCTCAGCGGACCGACCGCGATGTCGAGCTCGCCCTTCTCGACGCGTCTGAGCGCTTCGTCCACCGTGCTGACCGGCTCGAACTGCGCGCGGTAGCCGCCGTTCTCGGCGATGGCGTTGAACACGTCGACCGAGAGACCCTCGGGCTCTTTGCTCTCCGAAACGAAGGGTACGGCACCTGCGACACCAACACGCAACACCCGGGGCTCGTCAGCGGCCGTCGCGACGAGCGCGAGGGCGGCGATGGCGAAGTGCATGCGCGCATGTTGCGCGCGGGGCGAACGAGTCCCAAGCGCTTTCGAGCCGCGCCGTTCAGCGTGTCGTGCCGCCGAAGCCCTTGAGCGGAATGGCGTGCAGGCGCTTCAGTGACTTCGTGCGTGGGTCGACTGCGAAGCCGGTGTTCTCGAGCGCCACGACACCGAGCAGCGGCTCCGCGTCATCGGGCGCGAAGATGGCGTGGCAGACCGTCTCCTGCCCCATGAACTTCGCGCGCACGAAGCCGTAGTCGAAGACCTGCACCGTGCCATCGGAGAGCTCACAATCGAACTTGCCCTCGACTTCGACGCCGAGCTTCTTGAGCGCGGCGGCCGGCACGAAGCAGTGGAGCGCATCAGTGTCGACGAGGAAGAGATGCTCGAACGACTTCTTCCCGCCCTTCAGCGGCTTCACTTCGACGGTGACGTGCGTTTGACCCACGCGGCGAGCGTAGCCGTCCATCGCTCATCGCGACGCTCCCCAGGAGTACGGGGTGCTATGCGCGTCATCGATGAGCGACTCCCCGCGCACGCCCACCGTCCTCGAGTCGCAAGCCGCGACGGGTGACGACTCGAGCGCGCTGGAGCCGACCTCGCTCCCGACCCGGGCGCGCAGCCGCTACGTCTTCATCGCCGAACACGCGCGCGGTGGCCTCGGTCGCGTGTGGCGCGTGTACGACCGCGAGTTGGGCCGCGAGCTCGCGCTCAAAGAATCGCTCACCGACGACTCGGCGGCGCGAAAGCGATTCCTCCACGAAGCGCTGACCACCGCGAAGCTCGAGCACCCGGCCATCGTGCCCGTGCACGACGCGGGCGTTTCGGACGAAGGTGGCGCGCTCTTCTACACGATGAAGTTGGTGAGCGGCTCGACGCTGGCCGAGGTCATCGCCTCGACGCCGGAGCTCTCTGCACGACTCGCGTTGCTTCCGCGCGTGCTCGCCGTCGCTGAAGCCGTTGGCTACGCGCACAGCAAGGGCGTGCTCCACCGCGACCTGAAGCCCGAGAACGTGCTCGTCGGAAAATTCGGAGAGACCGTCGTCATCGACTGGGGCCTCGCGAAGGCCGTCGCGTCTCCGGAGAGCGGGCCAGTCATCGACGCGTCGCTCACGCGTGCGGGCGCGGTGATGGGCACGCCCGGCTACATGCCGCCCGAGCAAGCCGCCGGAGAGAACGTCGACGCCCGCGCCGACGTCTACGCGCTCGGAGCGTGTCTCGCGTCGGTGGTGAGCGGTCGCAAGCCTTCATCGATGGCGACTCCGCGTTCGGGAGAGCCGGGCGTGCAGCACTTCGCGCTCGAAGAGACGCGGGGCGTTCCGCGAGACCTGCTGGCCATCATCAAGAAGGCGATGTCGGCTTCGCGGGCTGAGCGGTACGCAGATGCGAAGTCGCTCGCCGAAGACTTGAACCGGTACCTCGCGCGGCAGCCGGTCGGGGCGCACGAGTATTCGCTCGCGGAACGCATCGCGCGCTGGGTGCAGAAGAATCGCGCGCTCGCGCTGGCGACGGTGACGGTGCTCGTGCTCTCCGCGCTCGGAGCGACGTTCGCCACCTTCCGCGAAGCGGGCCTGCGTCGAGAGGCAGAGACGAGCACGCGCTCTCTGCTCGAAGTGCAGGGCCGCAGTGAGCTCGCCGCAGGCCGTCCTCGTCGCGCGGCGGTGTACTTCGCCGAGGCGTTGAAGCGCGCGCCAGGAGCTGCAGCGCTGCGCATGTTGCTCGAGCAATCGGTGCGCTCACTCGCGGCGCGGCAGTTCGAGCTCACGGGCATGCAGCGCGACGTGGTGACGGTGGACTGGTCTCGCGACGGCAAGTGGCTCGCGACCGGTGGCGACGACGAGTGGACGCGTGTGTGGAACGCGGAGACCGGCGTGTTGCTCAAGGCGCTGACGCAACACGCGCGTGGGCTCGACGACGTGACGTTCTCTGCCGACAGCACGCTGGTCGTGTCGTGCGGAGGCGACCACAAGGTGCGCGTCTCTTCTCTTGCCGCGCAGAGTGAAGTGGCGGTGTTCGACGACCCGAATCCGTACCGCTGCATCTTCACGCCCGACGGCACGCGCGTGGTGGTGGGAGATCAGAGCGGCGAAGTGCGTGTGTACGACTGGAAGGCGGGCACGAAGCTCCACACCCTGGTGCAGCACACCAATCGCGCGCAGGACCTGGTCTTCGCTCCGAGCGGAGAGCTGGTCGTCGTGTCGTGGGACCGCACCGCGTCGATGTGGGACGGCGTGGAATTCAAGCAGGTGCGGCTGCTGCGCGACTTCGAGTCGGAAGGCGCATCCATCGCGTTCAGCCACGACGGGAAGTGGGCCGCGCTCGCGGAGAGCGACTTCTCGATTCATCTCTACAAGCTGCCGGCGTGGGAGCACGCGCACCGCATTCGCACTCCGGAAGAGTCGCGCTTTCCCGGCATCACGTTCTCGCTCGACGACCAGCAGCTCTTCTCGCGCGGAGCGGAAGGCGTGGTGCGCGCGTGGCACGTCTCGAGCGGAGCGTTGCTCGCCACCATCGACGTCGTGCCCGAGGGGAAGTTGTTCGCGAGCGCGATGAGCCCTGATGCGAAGCGGCTGCTGACCGCCGGGCTCTCAGGTGCGTCGGCGGTGTGGTCACTCGACGGCGTGCTCGACTACCGCGTGGTGCCGTACCCCGACGAGACGCGGCCGGTCGTGAATCCCGGAGAGGTGAGCGCGAGCGGCCGCTTCGTGTTGCCCGACTCGAGCGGCCAGCTGACGGTGCTGCAGGGCGACGGAACGGTCGACGCGCGGTACGCGGTCGGTGATTGGCCGGGCTCGGTGGCGGTGAGTGAGGTCAACGACACGGTGCTGGTGTCGAACGAGCGGCGCGGCTTCAACGAGTTGAAGGTGCGGCGGCTGTCCGACGGGAGCGAGGTCGGCGTGGTGTCGCACCCGAAGATGATCATCAACGTGGCGGTGTCGCGTGATGGCTCGCAGTACGCGACGGCTTGTTACGACGGCCAGGCGCGCCTCATCGACGCGAAGACGGCGGCGCTGGTGCGCACCATTCCGGTCGCGAAGGACCGGTTGTCGGCGCTGACGTTCTCTCCGGATGGAGCCGAGCTCGCGGTGGCTGAAGGAAACGGCGTGCTGCACTTCATGGACGCGGCGACCGGAGCGGAGAAGCGAACGCTGACCGCGAGCGCGACGTGGATTGATGACGTCGAGTACTCGCCTGATGGGAAGCGAATCGTCACCGCGGGCCGGCAAGACCACCGCGTGCGCGTGTGGGACGTGGCGACGTTGAAGCTGGTGTTCGACTTCGGAGACCACGCGAACAACGTGGTGCGCGCGCGGTTCTCGAGCGACGGCAAGCGCATCGTGTCGGTGGGCGTGGATGACCAGGCGCTGCTCTACGACGCGACCACCGGGCAGCTGCTGCGCTCGTGGCGCGGCCCGTCGCAGACCGCCGAGTTCTTCGCGAACGACCGCGAGCTGCTCACCACGGGCGACAACGGCTACGTCGTCGTGTGGAACCTCGACGCCGATGCGCGCAGCAATGCGCAGCTCTTCGACTTCGTCGCGCAGCAAGCACCGTGGCGAATCGAAGCCGGCCGCCTCGTCCTGACCCGCTGACTCTCGCGGTGACGCGAGACAGGGAGTGTCGATGCGCAACGGCGAGCGCGTGCGCGATGTCTCCCCTGGGCATCTTCGTCGGCGCTGTGCGGCTGAGACTGCGGCACGGGCGCGCAGGGGGCCAGGCAAGCCATTGCTTACTCCTTCCGAGCGACAGCAATTCCGCACGGCTTGGCGTGGCACGACAGGTGCTCGAGGTGGTGCGCAACGCAGCACTCACTCACCGGAGCACCATGAAGATCACCCCGAAGCAGCCCGCGCAAATCCGTCAAGCCCGTCAGGCCCCCACGATGTTGTCGTTCCTGCAGGAAGGAGCCCCCGCGAAGGCGACCGGCTGGGCCCCCAAAACCCCGGCGCGGTCCCCGCTGGTCGACATGCCGATGGCCCAGTTCGAGGCGAAGGCGAAGCGCGCGACGGTTCGTCAGTTGATCGACATGCGCACCGAGCTCACGCCCGCGTATCAGGTCGCGCAGCGCGACGAGACGCGCGCCACGAACCGTGACGTCATCAGGCGATTCGATGTGGTCGACCAGCGCATCGCCCAGCTCTCGCGGTGAGGGCTGCTGCGCTGCGCTCAATCAAACTCCGACGCCACGAAGCCGCCGAAGCTCGCGCCGATGCCGACCCGATTGGCGTATTCGGTGAAGCGATTGGCGAGGATGGGATCGATCTCTCCCCGAATCCGCTCGCCATCCCACGCGAGACTCCCGAGGCGCGGCGGCTTGAGCGTGTTCTCCTGCACCGGCTCGGACTCGCTCTGCTTGCGGCTGATGCCGATGACGTTCGGAGCCGCTCCACACAACTCGCGCGCGATGGCTTCCCGGCGACTGCGCTGCGATTCCGCGGGCACCGGCTTCGACACGTTGTCGTTGTTGACCGTGAAGAGCGCGTTGGTCGTCGGCTCACTCACTCCCGTGATGACGTGGCCCGGCTTCGTCGCGTACTCGACGACGAAGCGATTCGAGCCGTCCGCGTTCTTGATGCCGCCGAGCAGCCGGTCGCTCAAATACGCGAAGCCTTCGCAGTCGATGACGCGCCGGCCCGCGTCGTCGGAGAACTGCCCGGCGAACAACTCCTCGAGCCGGCCCGCGCGTTCATCTGACGGAATCTTTGCGCTCCATTCCGTGCCCTCACCCGAGTGTTTGAAGCCCGCCTTCAAGTACGCGCCGAACTCCTTCGACACGGCGCCCGCGTCTTTGCCCTTCGCGAACGCCTGGAAGTACGCGCTCGCGTCGGAGATGGACTTCAGGTCGACCGGCCGCCCGAGCACGTTCGTCATGCGTTCCTGCAGCGCGACTTGATCGAGTCGAAGTTGGGCGGCCGCACCGACGGTGGAATCGAAGTTCGCGGGCTCGACGGCGATTCGATTTCCCGCCGGAGTGGTGACCACTGGCACCGAGTTGTGCGCCGCGAGATTCCGCGCCACCGAGATGTCGCGCTGGTCGGGCACCAGGTTGCGCTTCACGTCGGCGTGCGGCTGCCTGGTCAGCACCGTGAACACCTCGCGCGCCTCGGCGAACTTCCCCGCGCTCTGCAACGCGATGCCCGCCGCGTCGAGGAGCTCGCGCGCTTCAGCGCCTTTTCCCTTCGTGCCGAGCACCTGCGCGCCCGCGATGGCTTCCTTCGCCACCGCTTTCGGATCGCTCGACGCGCGGCTGAGCAACGCGTCCATCGCGGCGGCGTCGACTTCGTTGCGGAGCACCATGCCGTTGGTGAGGTTCTGCACCTCGCTCCCGCGTGCGCCGCCGAGCTTCGACTTGTCCGACTGCTTCGAGATGAACGCGTCGGGCACCGCGCTCGTTCGGCCTTCGAGCACCCCGGTGAGCGTCTCGACGCTGGCGCTCTTGTTCAGCATTCCCGAACCGGAGAGCGCCTCGAGATCGACCTCGAGCTTGCCGTTGGCGTTGGTGTCTCTGATGAGCTCCACCAGCCGCGCCTCGTAGGAAGTGGCCTTCGAGCTCGACGTCTTCTCGAGCTTGTCGGAGAGCTTCGTCTTCGGGTCGATGAGGCCGGCGTCCTGCAACTTCTTGAAGACACTGACCGCCATGGCGACTTCGAGCGTCTTGCCGCCGTCTGCCTCGCTCTTGAACGACGTGGACCGAACCAGCTCGAGACGCTTCGAGGAAGTACCCGTGATGGAGCTCATGCCCTTGAGACAAGCCTCGCTCCCGGAATTTTCAGACTCACTCCAGAAAACGACGTCAGCGCGTCGCGAAGTACACGACGGCGATGAGCACCAGCACTCCGATGATCAACAGCCGCGGCATCACTGAAGCCGGCGGGGCGCTCACGGACTGTGGCTGTTGAGGCGCCACGGGCTGGGGCGCGGGCTGCGCGCGCACCGGAGAGTTCGCCACCATCGCGCCGATCAACGCCGGGTCCGGCATCGAGGAGACCGCTGGGAGCGCCGCGCGTGCCGCCTCGAAGAAGCGCTGAAGGGGCGGCGCCATGTTCTCTGGCGTGTTCTCGCCCCACGCTCCGCCGGTGATGCTCGCGCCCGTGCGTTTGCCTTCAGCGTCGAGCACGAAGAACACCGGCACCGTGTGCGCCGGAAATCCCGCCGCGCTCAGCTCGTTGCCGAAGTCATCGATGTCGTACGTCGCGAAGTTCACGCCCCGCAGCGCGTTGGTCATCAGCGGATTGCCGAGCGACTTCTCGAGCTTCACGCTCGGCGGACACCACGACGCCGTCAGGTACACGCACGCCACGCGACGAGCGGCGGCGGCTTCACGCGCCCACGAAGCGAGCTGCTCGGCAATCGGGAGCCCGGGCGGCGGCGCGCCGAACTTGAAGTCAGCCCCTTCGAACGCTGAGAAGCCCATGCGTCAGCCCTTCGTCTCTCCGAGCTTCTGCGCGCCCTGCCGGTCGTAGATGATCTGCAGCACGCTCGCGAGCACGGTGAAGCTCACCAGCAGCGTCGTGCCCAGTCCGAGACACGCGACGAAGCCGATGCTCCGCAACCCGAGGTGATGCGCGAACCCCAGCGACGCGAAGCCGGCGATGGCGGTGAGCGTCGAGCTCGCGACAGCGCCTCCGACTGAACGCAACGCGACCAGCGGCGCTGTGCCTTCGAGGAAGCGATGGAGCAGGTAGAGACCGTGACTGACTCCGAACCCGAGGAGGATGGGCAGAATCACCAGGTTCATGAAGTTGAGCCGTGAGTTCGTGATGCTGAGCATGCCGAGCATCATCAGCAGCCCGACTCCGAGCGGAATCACCGACGCGAGCGCCAACTTCACCGAGCGGAAGTCGAGGTAGTGCATCACCAGAATCCACAACGCGGCGAGCAGCACGGTGACCTTGCCGTCCCACAACACGATGCGCGCGAGCTTGGCGTAGAGAATCGCCAGACCCGCTGACGGGTATTCCTTGCCCGACTTGCCTTTGATGACGCGCGTCTCATCCGCGAAGTTGAGGAGGTTCTTGCCGTCCCACAAATCGACCTTCGGGTAGAGGAACGTCAGGTAGCCGTGGTTCTCGACCCTGGTCGTCGCGAGGTGACGGAACTGCGAGGCGTAGACGTCGGGCACGCCGTAGACGTCGAACGGCTTCTTCTCGAGCATCTTGATGAACAGCGCGCCCTTGTCCTGCAAGTCGGGCGGCAACGCCTTCACGTCGATGTCCTTCAATTCCTCGCGCCACGCAGCGAGCACTTCCGCGTTCGCTTGAGCGGTCTTCGGCGGAGGCGTGAAGGTGAAGATGCTGACGACCTGATCGACCGACGGGTACTTCGAGGTATCGACGCTGTAGTTGTGGTCGGGGTCGTCGGTCATCGAGTCCCAGATGTCTTTCGCGCCCTCGACATCCTTCGTGTACACGGCGATCGGATCAGAGCTGATGCGGAAGCGGCGGTTGATCTCGTCCTGCAGCTTCACGCTCGGCTGATCGACCGGCATCAGCGCGCGGGTGTTGTAGTTGAAGCGCACGCCGCCCTTGAGCCGCTCGAACATCGTCATCTCGCGGTCCCTGGGAATCTCGAAATCAGTCCACGGCACCGCGAACGCGCAGACCACGGCGACCATCACCAGCGAGCCGGTGAGCAGCAGCCACGGGTTGGGCAACTTCTTCGCGCCGCTCTCGAGCTCTGCCGACGGAGGCGTCATGCGACCCGTGAGCTTCTCCGGCCACGCCGGGTTGCGATGACCCGCGAGCGCGAGAATCGCAGGCGACCACGAGAAGAGCGCGAACGCGGTGATCATCGTGCCGAAGCCCGCGAGGAAGCCGAAGTTCGAGAAGCCGCGGAATTCGCTCACCAACAACACGAAGAACGAACCGGCGGTGACGATGGCCGCGATGAGCGCAGGGCGACCGGCGTTGATGAACGCGCTCTTGATGGCCTCGTCCCACGTCTTGCCGGTGCCGAACTCGATGCGCGCGCGGTAGGTGAAGTGGATGCCGTAGTCGATGCCGAAGCCGAGCAGGATGGCCGCGATGATGCTGGTCACCATGTTGAGCTGACCGAGCGTCAACTTCGCGAAGCCGAGCGTCATCACGGTGCCGAGCACGGTGCCGGAGAGCACGATGATGGTGGGCCAGAAGCGACGGAAGAAGACGGCGATGACGACGGCGATGAGCACCAGTGAGGTGATGGTGATGTCGTCGAGCGAGTCGATGATCGCCACGCTGTCGTCGACGTTGGTCTTGTAGGAACCGGTGAAGCCGAAGGCGACCTTCTTGCTGTCGCCCATGAGGTCGTAGTCTTCGACGACGTCGACTCCGGCCTTCTTCGCCGCGTCGTAGATGAGGCCCCTGGTGAGCACCGTGCCCGCGGGCGTCGCGCCGGTCATCTCGCTGATCAGCTCCTGCGTCTTGCCGAGCATGGTGGAGTTCCACATCGGCTTGATCAGGATCATGATCATCTTCTTGTCGTCACTGATGTAGTAGTCGTCGCGGATGCTCTTCTTCCCGATCGCCGAATATTTGTTCACGAGATCGGTGAGGTCGGGCTGGGGCACCGGCTTGCTGCCGCCGAGGTCGATGTAGAACGGGTTGCTGCGGCGAATCTGATCCTTCAGGTACGGATTGAGCCGGCGCTTCGCCTCGACGAGGTCCTCGTTCTTGATGAACAGGACCATGTTCTCCTGCACGAACTCGATCGGAATTTTGTAGGTGATGAAGCGCACCAGCGGCTCACCGGTCTTCGGATCTTTCGCGGCGAGCAGCGTCTCATTCAGCGAGTCCGCCAACTTCTTGAGGCCCTTTTCGTCGTCGGAACGAATCGCGAGCTGGAGGTAACCAGCGCCGCCGACCATGTCGATGACGCGCTTGACCTCCTTCACCTCGGGGAGGTCCTGGCTGATCAGCGACAGCTGATCCGACTCGATGGTGAGCGTCGAAGCGAGGTAGCCAGCCAGCGCGCCGACGGTGAGGAGAGCGAGCAGCACGCGGCCCGGGTACTTCACGAGCACGTTGGCGTAGGCGGTGATGGCGCGCGTGATGAAAGCTGACTTGTCACTCATGGCGGGGGGCTCATACTCAAGCGGTGCCTGTCGTGCCCGAAAATGCTGGCCGCGCCGCCGGGCTGAGCCCTTATGAAGTTTCGAGCGGCATCGCGTGATCAGTTGACGCCCAGGAACTCAACCAGGGACCGAGACGCCACACGCGTTGAGCACTACTCTCGCCACGTTCCTCCTCAAGGACCTCTCGTGCGAGCACTCTGGCTGATTGGCTCTGTCCTGGTTGGTTTCGGCTGCGGTCCCAATCCCGTCGTCGACGCTGGCACGGGCGGAGGAGGAGTCACCGGCGGCGGGGTCACCGGAGGCGGCGGCGGAGTCACTGGCGGCGGAGTCACTGGCGGCGGAGTCACTGGCGGCGGAGTCACCGGCGGCGGAGTCACCGGCGGCGGAGGAGTCACTGGCGGTGGCGGAGTCACCGGCGGCGGAGTCACTGGCGGTGGCGGAGTCACCGGCGGAGGAGTCACTGGCGGTGGTGGAGTTACTGGCGGTGGTGGAGTTACTGGCGGTGGTGGCGGAGTCACCGGCGGTGGTGGAGTCACCGGCGGCGGAGGAGTCACCGGCGGTGGTGGAGTCACCGGCGGCGGAGGAGTCACCGGCGGTGGTGGAGGCGGCGCGTCCGACGGCGGCGACGATGGCGGCGCGTCCGACGGCGGCGACGTCGATGGCGGCGCAACCGACGGCGGGCCGATGGTGACCGCAGTCACACCGGCCCAGGGGGTCGTAGGGTTTTCGACGCTATCGATTGCCGGCCTCAACCTCGATTCAGCAACGCTCGTGACGATTGGCGGAGCCGCGCAAACCGTCACGCTCAACACCGCCACGCAAGTCGTGACCGCGCCCCTCGCAGCCTCGACGCCAATCGGCAATCAGCCGCTCGTCGTGCAATCCAGTGCTGGCACCAGCGACCCGTGGGCGATCGACGTCCTCGACAGGTTCCGCATCAACTCAGCCGTGGCGCCCACGCCCACCAGCGTCGTGTTGACGCTGAACCGGCCGGCGCTGGCTTCGTCGGCGACGCCTGACCGATTCACCATCTCGGGCCTGACGGTTCTCTCCGCTTCGGTGACCAACGCCACGGTGACACTCACCACGTCGGCGCAGACCAGCGGCGTGAGCTACGCGGTGACCGGCGATGCCCTGGTCGTCGACTTGCTCGGCGCACCGATGGCGTCCGACGCGGCGAACTTCACCGGCTACCGGCCGACCGAGTTCATCGTGGTGCGGGTCGGCGATGGCACGGCGACCCTCACGACCGCCGCGGCGCTCGTTCATCTCGAACGACGCGACCTGATGACCGGAACCGTCGTGTCCACCACGGCTCTGCCGACCACCTCGAGCGGCTCGAATCTGCCTTTCACGCTCGCTGGCAATGGGAGCGCAGAAGGCTCTCTCTCCACGTCGCCCGATGGTCGTCTGCTCGCCTTCCTCGGGTATCAGGCCACCGTCGGGACGGCAGGGGTGGCGGCGACGACGGGGCTCGCCAATGCACGTGTCGTCGCCATCGTCGATTCCAGCGACTTCATCGTTCCCGGCGGCATCGACACCTCGACCACCATCGGCACCACCTTCAGCGGCACGTCACCTCGCGGTGCGGTGATCGACGGAACGCGGCTATGGCTCACTGGCGGGACCGGCGGCGTCTTCACCACCCTCCAGGGCATGACGGCCAACGCGACCAGCGTTGCGTCGACCATCGGCAACAACCGTTCAGTCGCGATCTTCAGCGGTCAGCTGTTCACCAGCACTGGTTCTGCCCCTGCAGGCCTCTACACCGCGGGAACTGGCTTGCCGACCACCGGCGGCCATACGCAGCTGCAAGTCGTCCCCTCGTCGTCGCCCTACTCGTTCGCGATTTTCGACGTCTCTGCTGAGCCGGGCGTCGACCTCGTCTACCTGGGCGACGACACCGGCGGCCAAGGCATCAAACGCTTCCGGAAAGTCGCCGGAGTCTGGACTCTGGAAGCGGTGCTGGGCCCGTCCGTGCGGCACGTTGCCTGTTTCCTCGAACAAGCCGACGCGGTGTGCGTGGCGTCGTCGAGCTTGGGTGTCTTCCGGTTTCGAGATACGAACACCACGGTGCCCAGCAACATTGCGCTCGGAGTGCAGATCGGTACGGCCCCTCCGAACACCGGCTTCCGCGGAATCGCGTTCATGCCGCTTCCCTGAGCGCGCGCCAGCTCGAAGGTGTCAGCGCGTGCTCCCGGGCGTGCAGCGTCGCGCGAGGCGGGCTAACTCTGCGGGCGCGTGGCGCGCATCGTTCAACTGCTCAAGGCGAAGGAGCCCGTCGAGCTGACGGATCAAGTCCTCGCGCCAGTGAACGATGGCGAAGTGCTCGTTCGCATCGAAGCGTGCGCGTTGGGTCAGCTCGATTGGAACTTGCTGACGCTCGATGCGCCTCCGCGGTTGCCGCTCACGCCAGGGCATGAAGCGGTCGGCGTGATTCAGGCGGTCGGTCGCCACACGCGCTTGCGGCCAGGTGAGCGCGTGTTCGTCACGCCGCTGTCGAGTTGTTGTCAGGTGTGTGCGTGGTGCCGCTCCGGCGAGTGGAGACGCTGCGCCGACGCAAAGTGGCGCGGCATGCACGGCGATGGAGCGCTCGGCACCCACGTCGTCACGCACGAGAACGGCCTCGTTCCGCTCGAGATTCCGGTCGGCATGCCGGACTTGCCCGAGCCGTTGCCACTGCCGCTCGCCGCTTCACTCGCGCTCGTCGGTGGCTCGTTGTGGACCGCGGTCGGAGCGGTGCGCTCGCTGCACCTCGTGCAGAGCTCACGCGTCGCGGTGTTCGGTGTGGGCGGTGTCGGTCACCTCGTGGTGCAAGTCGCTCGCGCGCTGGGTCATAAGGTGTTCGCTGACGACGCGGATCCCGAGCGCGTGAATCTCGCGCAGGAGCTCGGCGCCGCGCCGCTCGAAGGAAACGTGGATGCGGCGGTGGTGTGCACTCCATCGACGCAGGCGTTGCAGCGCGCGGTGCGCATGCTCGTGCCAGGTGGACGGCTCGCGTTGACGGGCTCGAGCCCGACGGGACGAATCGACCTCTCGGTCGCCGAGCTGGTGTGGCGTGGGCTGACCATCACCGGCGGCCTGCTCGGCGCGCGCGGCGACCTGGACGAAGGGCTGAGCCTTCTGCTTTCCGGCCGTGTGAAGGCGACGGTGGAATTGATCAGCCTCGACGATGTACCGGCCCGCTTGTGGGCACTGCGCGATCTCGGCTTCCCTGGCCGGCTCGTTGCGCTCCCTCGCTGAGGATGTGGTTTGGTGACGTTGTGAAGTCACACGCAGATTGCTTCAGCGCACTGTGGTCACTGGCGATCGATGAGCTCTCGCGCTCGTCGCGTTCGCCTCGCCCCACCATCGGCATCGTCGAGTATCAGGTCGCAAGCGCACGAATCGGAGAGCGTGGCCGCTATCAGTGGAACGAAGGGATGCCTTCAATCCGGCTGTTCGTCGAACGTGCGCCAACCGATCTCACGATCCCTGACACCACTCGCGCATCAACCGACCTCTTCACCCTGGCGCACGAACTCGGGCACTACGCGGTCGATCGAGAGTGCCAGGAAACCACAGCCTCGCGTGAACGCGTCGAGCGCGGCGACGCGAGCGGAAGTGATGCGCTCGCGATCCTTTCCGAAGAGCTCGCTGCATGGGATGCCGCCGAAGTCTTTCTCGGACGTGTGGACTGCGCTGACGTCTCGGGATGCCGCGCCGCTCGCGACGAAGCGGTTGCGACGTACCGAGCTGGCCTGAGCGCACTGCTTCCGCGACACGCGGGACACCTGAGTGTGCTGACCGACACTTCCCCCAACGCGGCAGCTCGACTTCTGGAGCGAGTGCGCGCCACGCCCCCTGAGGCCCGCCTCAAGCGTGCGTTTGAGCTCTCAGATCGAGTGCGGGCTGCGACGATGGCGGATCTCGAGCGTCGAATGCCCGGAGCGCGCCGCGTGGAGGTCCAGATTGCGTTCATGCGTCGCGTCTATGGCGACCGCATCGCGAATCGCTTTGCGTCGCGGGCAGCGAAGTGAAGACCGAAGAGTCTGCGCTCGCGGTCGTTCGAGCGCTCGAGCGAATCGGCGTGCGCTACTACGTCACTGGCTCTCTCGCGAGTTCGGTTCAGGGAGAGCCACGAGCCACGATGGACGCTGACATCGTCGCTGCCCTGCATGAGAACCAGTTCCAGAAGTTGCAGCACGAACTCGGGGGACGCTTCTACGTCGATGCAGACGACTTCAAGCATGCGGTCCGCAACGAGCGTTCATTCAACCTGATTGATTCCGTCGAACTGGCAAAGGTCGACGTCTTTTGTGTTCGCGATCGCGACTTCCAAAACTCGGCGCTCGAGCGAGCGCAGCTGAAGGAACTCGAACGCGACGACCCATTCACACACGTTCGCATCGCGTCGCCCGAAGACCTCGTGCTTGCGAAGCTACGCTGGTACCGAATTGGGGGTGAGGTGTCCGATCGACAATGGGGGGACCTGCGCGGAATCGTTCGCGTTCAGGGCAACGCTCTCGACCTCAGCTACCTGCGAAAATGGGCTCCGACGCTCGACGTCGAGGCGGTGCTCGAGCGCCTCCTGGCCGAACCGATCTGACGTCATTCCTCGGCCCACGCGCTCTGCGTCGCAGTGACCTTCTGCAGTTCCCACGCGGCGAGCGCGTCGACGCAGCGATCCAACTCACTGCTGAGCGAACGTGCGCGCTTGCTCGCCAGGTATTCCTTGGCGAAGGCCTCGAGGCGCGCTCCGAGGAAGAGGCGGGCGAGCGTGACTTCGCTCTGCTCGAAGAACTCGACGAAGCGCAGCGCCATGCCGGTGCGCGCCTTGTCGTCGCGCGTGTTCGGCTGCTCGACACGAATCACCTGCGCGCGGGCGAGCACCGGCTCTTCCTCGGGGTCGAGCGCGAAGCTGCACCGCACTTCCGTTCCGACGGGGAGGAAGAACGTCGAGGCGAGGAACGCTCCGCTGACCGAGACGTTTCCTGAACGAAGCGTGGCCTCGAAGCTGAGCTCTTCGCCCTCACCCATCCACAGGCGGAACGGCACCGTCATCTGCGCGCGCGGAAACTGGCGATGCTCCGGGCCGTCGTGATGCGGGTCGAGCACCGGACGCGACGGGATCTTCCCAATCGACGACGACGGCTGCGGCTTCCCTGCGGGCGGCTTCCCTGCGGGCGGCTTCACTGCGGGAGGTGGAGGCGGGAGCGGCTTCTTGGTGGCCATGGTGGGCGCACCCTACTTCGGCATCCACACGGTGGATCGAACTGGATCGAACACGACCGCTCCGGCGCCGAAGAAGTGCGACGCGGCCACTTGCGCGCCGTTGACGTCCCAGGTGCCGATGCCTCCACACACACGCGCGGCGGCGGGCGTCTGCTTGGCGAACAACACCGCGTTGGGGATGCGGTGACCGGTGCCGCCATCGGTGCTGACGAACTCGAGCGTGTGGCCGCTCGCGAGTCGCCACGCGGTGACCGGCTCGCTGACTCCGCCGATGCAGGTGGTGAGCGTGAGGTCCATTCCCGGCTGACGCACCAGCGCCGTCGGAGCGCGCATCAGAATCTCATTCAGATACGGAACGTTGATGTTGATGCTGTTGGGCACGACCGCGTCGTCGAAGCCGGTGTCGAGCTGCGCGTAGGCGACGACTCCATCGAGGCGGAGCAGCAACGTCGGCACGTTCGGCACGGTGAGCCCCATGCCTGCGTCGTTCACCACGGTGCTCAGCGGGAGCAGGTCGTTCAAGTTGCTCACGTAGAAGCCGGTCGAGGGCATGGCGACGAAGCCGGCGTCTTCGAGCTGCGCGGGCGTGCAGAAGTTCGCGGCGGGAGAGCTCACGACGCGGCGGCCGACGTAGTCCATCGTCGTCGGGCGCACCGAGAGGAAGTCGGTGCCGATGATTCCGGCTTGCCGCGGCGGGCCCATGAACTGCGAGAAGTCGGACGTGAAGAGCGTGACCTGGCCCCATGAGCCGAAGAAGTCGAAGTCGGCGTAGGTGCACGTCGTCGGGTTGCAGGAGAGTTGTGCAGGCTGCGAGAACGCGCCGAGATCGACCCACGAGTTCGTGCTGCCGAAGTCGACGAGGAAGGCAGCGTTCTGCGCGGTGGTGCCGGAGCCGAGCGTCACGTCGACGTACGGGTGTTGTCCGGCGAACTGCAGCGGGAGCGAGGGGCCCATGCAGCTCGGGAAGCGCCAGGTGATGACGATGCCTGCGTCGATTCCGGCGTCGATGCCCGCGTCGATTGTGCCTGCGTCGGTTCCGGCATCGGTCGTGCCTGCGTCCGTTCCGGCATCTGTCGTGCCCGCGTCGGTCGTGCCCGCGTCGGTCGTGCCCGCGTCGGTGTTGATCACGGAACCGGAGTCGCTCCCGGCATCGATGTCAGTCATCGGACCGCAACCCCAAAGCGCGGAAAGGACCACGACGGCGAGCAGGCGGACTGACATGGCGCGCGCTCTAGCGAGTGCGTGTCTCGAGGGAAAGCTGTCAGCGATGGCTCCTTCGCGACGGGAATCGGCGCGTGACCGAATCCCGGAACGGACTCGGGATCCGGCCACGCTCGCTGCTCGAACCCCAGCGCAGAAGATCTCTGAGGTCGAAGTGAACTGCGCGTTGCGCTCGCACTGCCGAACGGCGTGCGTGCCCCTCGCTTCGCGCGAGTTCTGATCAGTTCAGCGTCGAAGGCCGGGGCGGTTGTGCGCTTCGGGTAGTTCCAACTACCCAAAGTCCGCCAGCGCCTGCCCGAAGCTGGCCGAACTCGCGACTGGCTCGAAGTCGAGGAGCACGCGCGATGTTCGGCACCAGCCACGTCAACGCCGACCTCTTCGACCTCGAGGCAGTGCTCCAACGTCGCGAGCGCTCGACAGTGCGCGGCTTCACTTCGACCTCGCGCGCTGCTCGCGACTTCCTCACCCTGACGCTCACGGGAGAAGCGGAGTGCCACGCAAAAGGAGAAGTCAGCGCACACAGACACACGACTCGCGCGCTACGTGCAGATTTCTTCGTATCATTCCCGACGCTTGAGAACGGTTCCGCTCCTCGTCCTGCTCCCCACGCTCGCTGCGTGTGGCGGCATCAGCAACAAACTCTGCGGCGCGCCTGATCAGCCGTGCTGCGCGTCCAACACCTGCGACCCGGGAGCCGTGTGCGGAGCAGATCAACTCTGCTCGGCGTGTGGACAAGAGGGACAAGCGTGTTGCGCCGACGCGTGCTCCGCCAACTTGAGCTGCATGAGCGGCACGTGCGTCGCTCCCATCACGTGCATGACGACGTGCACCATCGGCGCGCAGCGGTGCAGCACGAGCAACGGCATCGACACCTGCACCGCGAGCGGCGTGTGCCCGACCTGGAGCGTGACCATCGCCAGCTGTCCTTCGGGCTCGACGTGCACCGCGAACGGCTCGAGCGCCGACTGCCTCGAAGCATGTCCCGGCGCGTGCACGGTCGACGCGCAGCTGTGCACCAACGAAGGTCTGCGCATCTGCGTGGCGAGTGGAAATTGTCCGTCGCTGCAGCCGCTCGCCGACGACACCGACGTTCCGATTTGTCTCACCGGCGGAGTCGTCAGCGCCGAGCTCGTCTGGGAAAGCCCGACGCCAGTCGGAACCCACCTCGTCGACATCGGCGGAGAGCTGAAGAGCAGCTACTGGGTGCTCGACGATCTCGGAAACATCATCCGCTACGCGCTCGGGCCATGGGAATACGAGCTGCGGGCGACTCCGGGAAAACGAATGAAGAAGCTCGCATCGTGCGGGCTGGGCTCGTTCCTCTACGCGGCCGGGGAGAACGGCACCGTCTTCCGTCGCTCGGGCGGCGTGTGGACCGAGGCCAACGTCGGCAGCACCACGCTGCTCACCGACGTCGCGTGTGACTCGACGCGTGCGTTCGCGAGTGGCTCCGATGGTCAGGTCTACATTCGCAGCGGCAGCACGTGGACTGGCTACCCCACCGGGGTGACGCAGCCGTTCACCGCGGTGACGACGCTCTTCTCGCAGCAGCAGGTGTTCCTCGCGGGAGCGAACGGACTCATCGTGAAGTGCGAGGCGACGAACCTGCCGCCGACGTGCACCACGGAGATGAGCAACACCACCGTCACGCTGCGCGGGCTCTTCGGCGACACGTTCACCGACACCGTCTACGCGGTGGGAGACGACGGCACGCTGCTCGAGCGCCGCGGTGGAACATGGACGCGCGCGAATCTTCCGGGTGTGACCGCTTCGCTCGTCGGCGTCACCGCGCTCTACGACTCGAGCCTCAACGCGTCGACCGTCATCGCGGTCTCGACGACCGGAGACGCCGTCATTCGTCGCAACGACACGGTGCAGGAGATCGTGCAGCTGCCCGACACCGCGGGTCTCACCATGCCGTGGGTGCCCGATGAGGACACGCTGGTCTTCACCGGGCGGCGCGGTGCGATTTTCTATCGGAACGGGTTGTTCAGCATGGCGCCGTTCGTCGCGCGTGGTGGACGCAAGCCGCTCACGCAATCACTCGAGGCCGTCACGAGTGTCGGGAACGGTCGACTCTTCGCGGTCGGTCCCGGTGGTGCGCGCGTGCGGCGACAGAACGGTGTGTGGAGCGTCGATGCGCTCGGTGCCGCGACGAGCGCGAACCTGCACGGCATCGCGGCGCGCAACGCGGGAGAGATTTACGCGGTGGGTGACAACGGCACCGTGCTGATTCGTCGCTTCGGCACCTGGGTGACGGACGCGGTCGGGCTCACGACGGACAGCTTGAGCTCGGTGGTGCTCGATTCGACGCGCGTGTGGGCGCTGAGCAACACGCACCTCTACGAGAAGAAGTTCGCGACCGGAATGTGGAGAGCGATTGCCCTGCCTTCGGGCGGAATGGGGACGACGCTCGCGCTCAAGAAGGACGCGAACGGCGCCGCGACCGAGTTGGTCGTCGCCGGCCAGGACTGCGCGACGTGGAGCGTGGGGCTCAGTGATGACGCGTTCACTCCGGGGCCGACGTGCAACACGCGCTACGTGCTGACGGCCGCGGCGTTCTCGAGTGCGGGCGACCTGTTCGTCGGCACCGATGAGGGCACCATCTACCATCGCACTGGGAACACGATGACCTTCGAGAACGTGATGGGCACGCGCATCGAGCCGTTCTTCGCGCTGATTCCGGATGGCAGCGGGATGTGGGCGGTTGGTTCGAGCGGTGCGGTGTTCCGCCGCGTCTCGACGAACTGGTCAGAGGCAGCGCCTGACGTCACGACGACTGATTTACACGGTGGCGTGAAGGATGACGCCGAGGGTCTGTTCTTCGTCGGCGACAACGGCGTCGTTCTGCGTCGGCCGTGAGCTGAAGTGGTGCGCGGACGCCGTGCTCACGACGCAGCAGCCCCTCACTTCGAGACGATCGTTCGTTTCAGTTCACGCGCGCTTCGCTTCTGAGCTGCAGAAAGGGCGAGGGGTCGGTCCCAAAACGTGACCCCCAGCAACCAAATCGAGCCCGACCCCGTGCGATTTTTCGGCGCAGACACGAAGCCCGCGCGAATTGCGCCACCGGACGTCCGACGCGAGGAGCTGTACGTGACGAGCACTGCGATCGCATCAGGTGCATCAACTCGACCCCTGGGCTGATCAGCGTGCGGGAGGAGGACCGAGCAGGTCCCATTTGTTGCCCCAGCGATCTTTGAACACCACGACGCGTCCGTATGGCTCGTCGCGTGGCTCGGTCGTGAAGTCGACTCCGCGCTCTCGCATGCGCTTCACGCTCGCTTCGAAGTCATCGACGCGCAGGAACAACCCGACGCGACCCGCGAACTGCGCGCCGACGACCTGCTTCTGGCGCTCGCCATCTGCCTTCGCGAGCAGAATCCCCGTCACGCCACCGCGCGGTCTGACGATGACCCAGCGCTTCGTGCGTCCGTCATTCGTGAGCGACGGCACGTCTTCGACCAACTCGAAGTCGAGCACGTCCCGGAAGAACGAGATCGCTTCGTCGTAGTCGTGCACCACCACACTGATGAGTTCGAGTTGCGACATGGAAGACGGGCTTAGTCCCACGGCTCGGTGCGGTGTCGTTCGATCTGCACCGACGGCGGCAACCGCAACGCGCCGAGCGCTTCATCGTCGTACGTCTGCCGCACATCGAGCACGCGCAACGAGCCGAGGTGCACCGAGCGCGAAATCGCACGCGCCGCATCCAACGACAGCGCTCCGTGTCCCAGATTCAGCTCCACCACGTTGCGCATCGCCGGAGCGTTCAGCAGCGCTCCCCAGTTCGCCGCACGCATGCCCTGAAGATCGAGCACCCGCAGCTTCCCTCCCGAGAACGCATCGATGAGATACGCGATGCAGCTCGAATCGAGGGCGCGCTGCTGCTGCGCGCTCGGAAACGACGTGCACCGGAACGTGCTCAGTCCTCGCAGCCGCGGATGCAACGCGCGCATCGCCGCTTCCGTCAGGTCCGGCTCATCGAGCGTCAACGTGTGCAGCCCCTCGCCCAAGCCCGGCGCCATCGCCACCACCGACGCTTCATTCACGTGCCGCACCGACAACACCTGCACGCGTGCCAACGCACCGGAAGTTCCGAGCGGGCGCACACCGCTGCCGAGATTCTCGACCCCGAACGAAGCGATGAGCGGCCGCGCCGTTCCACTCGCCCACGCCTGCGCGTCGATGGCCTCGAGCGTTCTGCGCAACACCAACTCCTCGAGCAGCGGCAGCGGCGCAGCGAGCACGTCTTCACTGCCCTCGATGTGCCGCCCGTCGAGCACCAGGGTGCGCAGCTGCGCGAGCTCGGGCGCGCGCGCGGCCTTTCGAAACGGCCCGACGCCGCCGCTCGTGAGCCGCAGCTTCACGATGGGCTCTCGCTCCAGCAGCGCGCTGACGTTCTCGACGCTCCGACCGAAGAGACCCGCGGCCGCGACGAAGCCGCGCTCGAAGAAGGGCACTCCGTCGATCTTCGAGTGGAACGACTGCGCCCCGAGCTCGAGCAACGGCGCGAGCCACTTCCCGCCGTGTTCGCTCAACAACAGCTCGCGCTGCGCCTGCTGACTCTTCGTCGGAGCCGGCATCAGCGAGAGCGTGATGAATTCGCCGCGTGGATTTCCCGCGGCGCTCAGCTCATCCGCGCACACCCGTCGCAGCGTGTCGTCGTCGGGCGCGCGAGCGATGGCCGCGACGTGCGAACGAATCACAACTCCGTGATGGTCGTGATGGGGCCCGACAGCGCGCGGTTCTCCCACGCCGGGTACTTCATGCGCAGCCCGCGCGGCTCGAGCGAAATCTCGGCGTTCATCACCACCTGCACCGGAGCCTTCTTCAGCTCGGTGAAACCGCCGCTCCAGCCCTTCGAGTAGTACTTCGGCGGCTGGCCCTCTTTCGTCACCTGGTACACGACCGGGTTCGACGACGACAGCGAGCCGAGCACGTTGATCTTCGCGGGCTGCAGACCGTCGAGGAATTGCCGATTCGGAGTGCCCGGCGTGAACACGTTGTTCAACGCCACCTGCATGTCGCGCACGCGCTGCTTCACCGTGGTCGCCACCAGGTTCTCGTTCTGCGCCGCCACCGTTCCCCTGAACGCGCCACGCACCTTCGCTTCGGCTGCCGCGGGCGTCAGTCCATCGAAGGTGCGCTTGATGATCAGATCATTCACCGTCGGTGGACGACCCAACTTCTTCGGCAACGAGATGTCTGGCGTCGGCGCGGGGAGCGGCCTGGCGATGGGATCCAACCGGCCAGGTGAACCCGGCGTGACCGTGACCATCGGAGCGATGACGTCGATGCGTGAACCCATGTGTCTCCCTCAGAACTTGAAACCCAGACCCGCCGTGCCGCTCGGGCGAAACGCGACGCCGACTCCACCCGTCGCGCCGTACAACACGATGGCTGCTTCTCCGTCGATGGTCAGCACCACCGGCCCGCCGAGGAAGAAGCGCGCACCAACACGCGGAGCGAGCACACCCGCCACTGTCGCGAGCGACGTGAGCCCCGCTTGCTGCCAAATCACACCAGGACCGACCTCCGCGCCCGCGCCCAACCACACCGGTCCGAACCGCCACGCGAAACGCCAACCAACGCGCGCCTCGAGCCCACTCTCTGAGACCGTTCCGCGTGACGCGTGCGCGCCGACGAGGGCGATGCTCAGGCCGTGCCCCAGACGCGGGTCGAAGCTCACGCGGCCGGCGAGCTGCACGCCGATGTTCGCGATGGAAGGAACGACTCCGGCCTGCACCGCGAGGAAGCGCTCATCGCTCCACGTCGATTGGTCCACCACCTGCGAGGCGACCATCGCGCCCTTCGCCGCCACGTTCACCGCCGAAGAAATCGGACTCAGCTCGTCCCACTTCACCTCGCGCCGCCCACCTTCCGCGATGGCGATGCGACCGCCGAAGCTCTGACCCTGTTTGTAGACGCGCAGGCCGTACTGCCCCGCGGGCAACGCCACCTCGCGCGTCGCCGGTGTCGGCACTTCGGCGATGACCTGGTCGCGCAACACGTCGCTCACCACCGCGCGCTCGAAGCCCTGCGGCAAGACGAGCTGCGCCGTCGCGCGTTGCAGCGTGCTCATCACCAGCTCGCCCTGCCCCGACAACTTGTAGTCATACGTCGGGTGCTGCGCGCCGACCGGCATCAGCGTGGTGCGCGCCACGGTCTGGTCGTATGCGTAACGGTAGGCTTCTCCGAGCGTGACCTGCTTGTCGCCCGAGAGGTCGGCCACGCCACGCAGGCCGCTGACGAAGTGGTGCGTGAAGATGCTGCCGAGCACTTCGGCTGATTCGAGGGCGGCTTCGTTTTCCGCCGACGAAGCGATGAACGCGTCGCCCGTGCTCTGCAGCGTGTCGGTCAGCTTGATGACGAACGGCTCGGCCTGCTTGCCGCCCTTCTCGCGAAAGCCCGCGCCCGAGCGACACGCATCGACGACGACGACGCGCACGTCACCGATGCCCGCGAGGATGGACTTCAAACGCGTGAACGGGAGTACGTCGTTGCCGAGCTCGAGCCCTTCCCCGTCGCTGTGACCAGAGAAATAGAAGAGCACCACCACGCGGTTTTCCGGCGAGGCCTTGGCGGCGTCGGCCTGCGCGCGCAGCCGCGTCAACGCGCCCTCGAGCTCACGCGCGGTCTTGCCCTGCAGGAGCTGCAAACGCTCGGGCGTCACGTCGCCCAGCTCGAGCAGCACGCGCGCGAATTTTCCGGCGTCGGTCTCGGCGTAGCGCAGCGGCGGCAAGTTCCCCACGCCCGCGTTGTTGCCGACGACCACCGCGAGGCGAACGGTCTCGGCGTGGGCCAGCGCGCTGATCAGCAGAGTGAAGACGAGGAACCGCGACACGCGCGGGAGCGTAATACGCTTCACCACGTGCGAACCCTCCCCTTCATCGTCGCCTCGTTGTCGCTCACCGCTCTCGCGCAAGGCTCCGAACAAGAGCCCGGCACCGTCACGCTCAAGAACGGCGTCATCGTGAAGACGCTCAAGCAAGGCGATGGGCCGCGGCCCCGCGCGACGGACAAGGTGAAGGTGCACTACCGCGGCGTGTTGCCCGACACCGACAAGGAATTCGACAGCTCGTACAAGCGCGGGGAGCCGGTCACCTTCGGCCTCAATCAAGTCATCGCGTGCTGGAGCGAGGGGCTGCAGCGCGTGCAAGCCGGTAGCAAGGTGCGTCTGGTGTGCCCGCCGGCGACTGCGTACGGAAGTCGTGGAGCCCCGCCGACCATTCCGCCCAACGCCACGCTGGTGTTCGACGTCGAGCTGTTCTCAGTCGAGCCCGCGCCCAGGCGGTGAGGGAATGGTCATCAACGACTCGGCACGATTCCCCTTCCACGTGCCGCGCACCTCGCTGACGACGAAACGCGCAAACAACGACTCTGAGAAATGTCCACCCGACAACGCGGCCTGAGAGGCCCTGGAGTGAGCTCCGCTCCGTGACCACGCGTCGAGCGCACCTTCGGAGCGCCACAACGTGAACGTGCACTGTCGAAACAGCGGCGCCTCACCGAGCCCCACCGCGAGCAGACACTCCGGGGTCGCCGCAATCGCTTCCTGCGCCCCCGCAGCGTGCGACCAGAACGTCCGCGCGCGCGACAGCCGAATCGAACCACGCGTGAGTGACGCGATGACTCCACTCGATGGCTTCTCGACGGACAGCGACACCGGCTGCACGCCGTCCCACGCGCCGCGGCTCGCGTATGCGCGCAGCTTCATGGTCAGCCAGCTCGTGCTGCGTTCTCGATACAGCTTCAATTGATGCGAAGAAGCGAGCCACGCATCCGCCGCTGCGTCGTCCCCAAACACCGCGAACAGCCCCTGGTGCGAAAAGCTCGGCCGCACACCGAAGCCGCCCTCGTAGCCCGAGCCGAGCACCTTGAAGAACGTCACACCCGGCACGCGCGCCCAGCGCCCGAACATGAGGTTCTTCACTCCGGCCAGCCGCGAGCCCGGAGCGAAGTCGACGATGGCGAGAACTCCGACTGCGCCACTCACATCGGTGTGAACGTGCGCGAGGTGTTGGGCGCGATGGAGCCGGCCTGGTTGAAGATGACCTGATGGCCGAAGAGGCCGTTCAGGTCCTCGAGCCCCACCGTCGCGCTGCCGCCGGTTTCGAGGTGATTGGGCCCGTAGATGAAGTCGATGACGCCATCGGCGTGGAAGACGACCTGGTACTGCACGTTGCGACCAGGCTGTTGGTAGAGCTGCGCGGTCCACTGGTAGGTGACGAGCGTGCCGCTCGGGTCGACCTTGCGGCACATCGTGCTCTGGTCCTGGTCATCCCAATACGGAGCGATGACGCCGTTGGGCGCCGCGCCCGTGGGAATCGCCAGATTCTGGAAGGCGCCGAAGCTCACCGACGCGGTGTCGAACGAGATCCACCCGTTGGCGCCCACGCGGTGCGTCGTCGGCGGCACCTCTCCGAAGAAGCGGAACATCGTGAACGGCATGGGGAAGGTCTGCCCGGTGAAGAGCTCGTCATCTTGCGCGGTGCCGAGCACGCTCGAGCCCATTCCGGTGCACGCATCGACGAAGGGCAACGTGCCGGTGGTGATGACGTACGGGCGTGGCGCCGTCGCCGTGAGCGTCGACGAGACGTCAGTCGGCACGCCCACCGTCTTGTTCGCCACCGTCCACGCAATCCAGTTCGGGCTCGCACCGAACGAAGCGGCCAGCGTCTCGGCCCCTCCGATGAGCGCGGCGTCGACGATGAGCGTCGAGACTTCGTTCGCGTCGAGGCGTTCGACCCGAAGGTCGCTCATCGCGTTCACCGGAGTGACGACCGCCCGCAGCGCGTTCCCCTGCGCTCCACGCGCGATGAAGCGCATCGGCGTGCCGTTGGTCAGCCCGGTCTGGTTGTTCACCACCGGACTTCCCGGCGGAATCGTGCCGAGGTCGACGACGTTCGGGCGATTGCGAATCAACAGCGAGAAGTCGATGCCCGGGCCGCTCGCTCCGTTCACGCGAAGCAGGAAGTCGTCGGCGGTCTCCCCCGCGTGGATACGACCTCGCGCACCGCCCGCCGCGGGCACACTGGTGGTGAATTGCGGCAACACACTGCCCGGCCCACCGGTGCTGACGCCAATGCGCAGCCAGCCTTCGGCGTTCGCCGGGTACACGCTCATGAAGACCGGGGCGATGCCCCAGTTGGTGGTCGCGGTGATGCCGTACTCGACCCACACCGGGTTGGTCATGTCCAGCGAGAGGAACGCCGAGCCGGTCTGCGGCAGCGGCACGTTCGACATCTGCATTCCGAAGGTCGCCGGCGACGTCGTCAGCGGTGTGAGCGTCCCGCTGAGGGTGTGCATCGTGCCGTCGGCCGGAGCCGCCGGGTCGTAGACCACGAAGTAGTAGCGCCCCGCCGTCGCGAACCGCACGGGCTCGTTGAGGAAGCTCGCGCGGCCAGGGCTCCCGAAGTCGTCGATGAGCACGAACTCGTTGACGGAGCTGTCAGGGTTGAGCGGGTTGCCGTGCGCCAACACCATGTCGAGCGGCACTGAGCCAGCGACGTTGAAGTTCACGATGCCGGGGCTCGAGACGTCGAAGAAGAAATAGCGGAAGCTCCGCCACGGCGTCGCGCCACCGGCGGTGAGGTGCGTGAAGCTCGCGTTCCCTCCGCTCGTCGGCAGCGGCTGCGCGGCGATGACCGCTGGGTCGAACCTGAAGTCGATCGGCGCCAGCCCATAGTTGAGCTCGGCGTCGAGCACGATGGTCGTCACGCCACCCATGGCGAGACCGCCGACCGACGCGTGCGCTGGGGCCCCGGCGCCATTCGTCTGGTCGCTGACGCTGCGCACGAAGACGCCATCCTTGAGCAGCGTGAACGCGGGGATGAGCGCCGGGTTGTTGCTCGAGGCGAGCACGTCGTGAATCTCTCCGTCGGTGCCCGCGGTGATGGTGAGCACGCGCACGTGACCGTCATCGGCCAGCTGCTGGGGGATGACCATCGCCGGCAGCGCCGCGGGCATCGGCTTGCGGCTCACCGTCGCGAAGTAGCAGGTGTTCGCCGAGCCCGTCGGAGCGCCTGTCAGGAGCGCGCGCGCATCCTCGATGTAAATCGCGTACGTGCCGGCGAGCGGGAGATAGACCTCGCGCTGCGACGTGTCGGCGGTGAGATTCACTCCCACGCGCTGGAATCTGACCAGCTGCGGATTCGAGACGGGCACGACGACGAACGCGCCGCTCAGCCCACCGATGCCGTCCACGCGCACATCGAGGAGCGTCGGCTCGGTGACGGTCAGGGTCCACACGTCGTCATCGCGCTCGGTGGGCGAAGGCGTGACGCAGCCATAGAACGTGACGCCCGCATCGAGCATCGCCGCCGGGAGCACGCCCGACACCGTGCCGCCATCGGTCGCTTCGACCTCAACCACGTCGGCTGCGCCCATCAACAACTGGTCATCTGGCGTGCACACCGTACCCACCAGGGTCGTGCCGTTCGCGCATGCCGTCGGGTCGACCACACACGTGCCGCTCGTCATGTCGAAGCGCGTGCCCTGCGTGCACACCACCGTGCCGTCGGGCACACACGAGCCGCCCGCAGCGACCGTGCCCGTTCCACACTGCACGTTGGGCACGCACATGCCGTTCATCGCCGTCGTCCCCGTTCCACACACCACGTCGGGGACGCAGCCGCCGTCGGTGCTCATGGTGCCGCTCGCGCAAATCGGAACGCACACGCCGTTCATCGGCCGCGTTCCCGCACCACACACCAGGTCCGGCACGCAGGTGCCGTTCATCGCGGTGGTGCCCGCGCCGCACGTCACCGGAATCACCGTCGAGACGCACAGCCCGTTCATCGCGACGGTGCCGGTGCCGCACGTCACTTCTGCGATGCAGGCCCCGTCTTTGAGCACCTGCCCCGCGGGACACATCGGGGGAGAGCTCGAACAGCCGACCAACACCACGGCCACCACGCCCACGACGATTCGGAGTGCGTTCATCGCGCCCACATAGCAAACAGCTCTCATGAACTCGAACGACGTGACGGCCGTGGCGCGCGAAGCGATGGCGATGCGGCGAGCGATGCAAGGTGGTCAACCGCAGCCCATGCCGCTCGACCGCGGGCTCAAGGCGATGGTGTTTCTCTTCGTCTGGACGGTGGTGAGCGGGTTGGGGCTCCTCATCGGCGGTGGCGTCGGCGGCGCGGCGGGCGCTCCGGTCGGTTTCGGGTTCGCCACCTTCTTCGGCTTCTTCATCGCGCTGTGGGCGAGCGCCGTGGTGCGCATCGCGGCGCAGTGGGAACGCTCGGTCGTGCTGCGCTTCGGAAAGTTCCACGCGACGAAGGGCCCGGGCCTGCTGTTCGTCTTCCCGGTCGCCGACAGCGTCTCGATGGTCGACACGCGCCTGCTGACGATGCCCATTCCCAAGCAGCAGGTCATCACGCGCGACAACGTGCCGGTGTCCATCGACGGCGCGCTCTTCTTCCAGGTGCGTGACCCGGAACGCGCGGTCACCACCGTGCAGGACTACCGCTCGGCGATTCTGCAGTACGCGCAGGCGTCATTGCGCGACGTGGCGGGCGGCATGAGCCTCGACGACCTGCTCTCGGAGCGAGAGAAGATTCAGGAACAGATTGCGCAGACGGTCGAGTCGCGTTCCACCGCGTGGGGCATTCACGTCGACGCCATTCGTCTGCTCGACATCGACATGCCCGAGGACCTCAAGAAGATGATGTCGCGTCAGGCGTCGGCCGAGCGTGAGAAGCGCGCCACCATCACCAAGGCCGAAGGTGACCGCGACGCGGCGCTCAACCTCGCGCAGGCCGCCAGGACGATGATTGAGGCGCCGGGCGCGATGCAGCTGCGCACGCTGCAGACGCTCGATGGCCTGGGCAGCTCTCCGTCGAACACCGTGGTGCTCGCGGTGCCGGTCGAGGTGCTCGAGCTCGCGCGGCGGCTCGGCGTCACCGTCCCGGGGTCGAAGACGTAGCCTTCCCCTTCAACACCGCCGACGTGCGCGGCTGCGTGGCGGCGCGAACTCCCGAGAGGTCGGTCTTCGCGTCGGGCACCAGCCACCACCCGGGCACCGAATCGAACAGGCTCTTCCCCGAATACCAGACCGCCATGCTCGAGATGCGGTCGGCGAGCTCGGGCGCATCCCACGTGTCGGTCGCGTCGAAGTGCTGTTCGACGAGCGCCTGTTCCGCCTTCGTCAGCGGCTTGAGCGCACGCCACACCTCGATGGTCTTCTCGTTGACCGACGGGTTGTCGAGCTGACCGGCGACCACCACCACGAGGAGCAGCCGCCGGTACGCCGGCAGGCATTCGACGCTCAGCTGTGCGCCGCGCGTCGACTGCAACAACCGCAGCTGCATCGCGGCGGCCGCCACCCGACACGCCGCGAGTTGACTCAGGTCGAGTGACGCGACGAGCGCGAGCGTGTTGGGCGTGTCGAGTGAGAGCGTGCCCACCGCCATGCTCGCGGGCGCTTCGTGCGCTTCGTCACTCAACAGCGACGCGGGGAGCAACCGGAAGCCACCGTCGAGCGCGCGCGCCACCGCTTCGGGTTCGAGGCCGGTGACGACGAGGGTCATGCGGTCGGGCGTGTAGTAGCGCTGGAAGAACTGCCGCACGTCGATGAGCTCCACGGCGTCGCGCGAGTCCTGCGTGCCGATGATGAGCTCGGGCGAGTTGCCGAAGAGGTTGGTCTCGATGAGCGCCTTGCGAGAGCTGAAATAGAAGGCCTCGCGCGCGATGACTTCCTTCTCGTTGACGAACCACGACTTGCGCAGCTTCGCGTCGGTCACCACGCCGAGGTACCGCGTGAGCTCTTCTTCGCAGCGCTCCTTCGTGGCCTCGAGCGTGTAGATGGTGGACGTCATCGAGGTCAGCGCGTTGATGCTCACCGTGCGACTCGTCAGCTCCGCCATGCCCGCCGGCCCGCCCAGCACGGTGTGCTCGACGATGTGCGCGAGGCCGCGTTTGCCCGGGTAGTCCTCGGCCGCGCCCGCCCGCACCACCAGCCGCGCGGAGCAGCGCGTGAACTTCGGGTGCTCGACCACCACCACGTCGAGCCCGTCAGGGAGCGTGTAGGTCGTCAGCTTCGGCGGCGCGGCCGAGAGCGAGAGTGCCACTGCGAGCCCCAGCGCAATCACGGGCGCCTCTTCTTCAGGGTGGGGACCACGACGGGTTTTTCGATGGGCTTGGTGAAGCGCACGTAGAAGCGTCGCCGCTCGTTGACGAACAACGCGCTGGTCACCTTCGCGAGCTGCGCGGC
>JAEUJS010000017.1 GCA_016792935.1 Archangium sp.
GTACCAACTGTCGCTCGGAGACACGATCGGCGTGGGCACTCCGGGCCAGACGGAAGAGATCGTCACCGAGGTGAGCAAGCTGTTGCCGCTCGAACAGATCGCGCTGCACCTCCACGACACGCGCGGCACCGCCCTGGCGAACGCGTTCGTCGGTCTCTCGATGGGCATCACCACCTTCGACTCGAGCATCGGTGGGCTCGGCGGCTGCCCCTACGCTCCGGGAGCCGCGGGGAATCTCGCCACCGAAGATCTCGTCTACATGCTGCACGGCATGGGCATCGAGACCGGCGTGAAGCTCGACAAGCTCGTCGAAGCCGGAGAGCTCGCGCAGGAGCTCATCGGTCGCAAGCTCTCGGGCAAGTACCTGCAGGCGGCGCTCGGCGAACGAGAGAAACAGAGCCGGCGCGCCGTCGCATCGTGAGTTCACAGAGCCAGGAATGACTCTCCTCACTTTGCGATGAAGAGCGATACTCGAGCTGTGAGCGGGGACGCCGAAAACAAGTTGCGAGATCAGGCGCTCGCGGTCGCGGAAGCGATGCGCGCCTTCGCCGAACACACGACTGACTACAGCGCGTTGCTCGACTCGGTCGTCAAGACCATGGCGACGACGGTGGGTGGGTTCTGCGCGATCGCGCTGCCTTCGGAAGACTCGAAGTGGCTCGAGCCGGTCGCGATGTTCGACGCGAACCCCGAGGCGTTGCGGCTCTTCAAGAAGTTGTTGGCCACGCCGATCAGCCTCGAAGGCGCGCACGTCACGACCAGAGTCTACCGGACGGGCGAGCCCAGCTACACGAAGGAGATCGACGCCGCCTTCCTCGCCAACCGGTTTTCCGACCCCGTCGATCGCAAGCTGGCGCACGACCTCTTCCCGCGCAGCCAGCTGCTGGTGGCGATGCGCGTGCGCGGCATCACGGTGGGGTTGCTCTCGCTCGTGCGCCACGGAGCAGGCGCCGAAGCCCTCGACGACGACGACTTCCGCACCGCGCAGACGCTGGCCGATCACGCCGCGCTCGCGATCTCGAACGCGCGACTCTTCGAGGCGTTGAGCGCGAGCGAGCAGCGCCTGCGGCAGATCGTCGAGACTGCGCACGAAGGCATCTGGCTGACCGACGCCGGGCGCAAGACGACCTACGCCAACCCACGGATGTGCGAGATGTTGGGCGTCGACCCCCGCGAGATGGTGGGGACGAGCGCGTTGCGTTTCGTGGTGAACGACGATCGGTCTGAGGCCGATCGTCGCATGCAACGCCGTCGCGCAGGCGTGGCCGAGCAGCTCGAGATTCAGCTCAAGCGCGCCGACGGCAGGGTGATCGACGCCGCGATCTCGGTGAGCACCATGCGCGACGCGCGCGGCGACTTCATGGGCTCGCTGGCGTTGGTGAGCGACATCACTGAGCGCAAGTCGCTCGACGAGCAGCTGCGGCAGTCCCAGAAGATGGAAGCCGTCGGGCGGCTCGCGGGCGGCGTGGCGCACGACTTCAACAACATGCTCTCGGTGATCTTGAGCTGCACCAGCCTCGCACTCGAGGAACTTCCCCCTGATCACAGCGTGCGCGCCGACCTCGCCGAGGTGCTTCGCGCAGGAGAGCGCTCTCGCGACCTGACGAAGCAGATCCTCGCGTTCAGCCGCAAGCAGATCCTCAAGCCGCGCGTGCTCGACCCCAACGAGGCGTTGAAGGCGACCGAGCCCTTGCTGCGCCGGCTCATCGGAGAAGATCTGCAGCTCACCTTCGCGCTCGACCCCGCCGTGGGCCGCATCAAGGCCGACCCCGGGCAGCTCGAGCAGGTGTTCATGAACCTGGCGATCAACGCGCGCGACGCGATGCCCAGCGGAGGCAAGCTCACCATCGAGACGCGCAACGTCGACCTCGATGCGGCCTACGCGCAGGGCCACCTCGAGACCCAGCCCGGGCCGCACGTGATGATCGCGGTGACCGACACCGGCGTGGGCATGGACAAGGAAACCCAGGCGCGCATCTTCGAGCCGTTCTTCACCACCAAGGCCGCGGGGCAGGGCACGGGCCTGGGCCTGTCGACGGTGTTCGGCATCGTGAAGCAGAGCGGCGGGTCGATCTTCCTCTACAGCGAGCCCGGGCGTGGCTCGACGTTCAAGCTCTACTTCCCGCGCAACGACGAGATGCCGACGCCGCTGCCGATGAAGCGGCCGCAGCAGCGCGCGGTCGGCAACGAGACGATCTTGCTGGTGGAAGACGAGAGCATGCTTCGCAACCTGGTCGCCTCGATTCTGCGGCGCGCGGGCTACCAGGTGCTCACGGCCTCGAGACCGTCCGAGGCGCTCCACCTCGCGAAGACGCACGCCGGCAACATCGAGCTGCTCTTCACCGACGTGGTGATGCCCGAGATGACCGGCAAGCAGCTCGCCGACGAGGTCGTGGGGATTCGTCCGACGATCCGCGTGCTCTTCATGTCCGGCTACACGGAGAACAGCATCGTGCACCACGGCGTGCTCGACGAAGGCATCGTGTTCCTGCCCAAGCCCATTACGCCCGACGCGGTGCTCGACAAGGTGCGCACCGCGCTCAGCTGAAGATTCGCTTCAACCAGCCGAGCACGCCCCTGGGCCGGAACACGTCGACCTCGGGATCGGTGTCTTCTTCCAGCGAGCGAATCTGTTCGCGCACGTTGGCGGGTGTGTCGCGCGTGGCGAAGGTGGAGACGATCTCCTTGCCCGTCGATTCCTCGCGCGCGGTGATCTTGAGCAGGCACTCGTTGCTCAATTCGAAGCTCAGCTCGACGGCGATCGCTCCACGCGGCCCCGGAGGCAACTCGGGAACACGGAACGTGCCGAGCCAGGTGTTGGCTCCGGCGCGCGCGTCTTCACCCTGAAAGACCGAGAGCTCCATCTTCTTCTGGTTCTCGCGCGTGGTGACCATGCGGTACTTGCGCGTGGTCGGCAGCGACGTGTTCCGCAAGATGATGGGGTGGAACTTGCCGCCCGGCAGGCCGATGCCGATCGACATCGGCAACACGTCGATCAGCAGCAGACCGGCCTTCTTCTCGAGCGCATCGGCGAGCAGCGCGGCTCCGAGGGCGACGGCCTCTTCGGGATTTCCGACCGACACCGGCTGGCGACCGAACAGCAGCGCGATGCGTTCCTGCACCAGCGGCGCGCGTGACTGACCACCGACCAATACGATCTCGTCGATCTGATCCGCGCGCATGCCGCGTTCCTTGATGACCGACTGACAGACCTCCATCGTGCGATCGACGAGCGAGCGGGTGAGCTTCTCCAACTGCGCGCGGGTGAGCGTGACGTCGAGATCGACCGGCTTGCCATTCACCACCGCCACGAAGGGCACGTGGATGCGCGCTTCCTTGAGGCCCGACAGCGCCATCTTCGCGCGCTCGGCGGCGTCGTACACGCGCTGGATGGCGACGCGGTCGGTGAAGATCGAATCGGTGCGCTCTTCGAAGTCGCTCATCAACTGCGCGACGATCGCCGAATCGAAGTCGATGCCTCCGAGGAACGAGTCGCCTCCGGTGCTGACCACTTCGAAGACCGACTCGGTGTACTCGAGGACCGACGCGTCGAAGGTGCCGCCACCGAGGTCGTACACGAGCACGCGCTGCGGCTTCTTGCGCGAATACGCCCACGCCAAAGCGGCGGCCGTCGGCTCGTTCACGATGCGCTCGACGTGGAAGCCCGCGAGCCGGCCCGCTTCACGCACCGCCTGGCGCTGACGATCCGAATACCAGGCGGGCACGGTGATCACCGCGCGGTGCACCTGGTGTCCGAGGCGCTGCTCGGCGAGCTGCTTGATCTCGCGCAACACCAGCGCGCTCAATTCCTCGAGGCGGTACGCGCGATCGGCGAGCTGCACCGCGCACTCACCGTCTTCGGTCGGCACCACTTCGTACGGGAAGCGCTTCAACACCTCGCGCACTTCCGGAGAGTCCACCGGCCGCCCGATGAGCCGCTTGAAGCCGTAGACGACCCAGCGCGGGTTGGTGGTGAGCTGGCCGCGAGCGGCGGCTCCGACGGCGAGCTGACCGCGCGGAGTGAGCGCCACCAATGACGGCACCAACGCGTTGCCGTCTTTCCACGTGAGCATGATCGGCTTGCCGTCACGCACGATCGCCGCGCAGGAATTTGTGGTGCCGAGATCGATGCCGATGATCGGGCCTTCGAGCAGCGGCTCCGGAGCGGGCTCGAACGCCGGCGCCTTCACCGACTTCGCATCGCCCTGCACGAGCAGACGGCCGGCCTTTTCCGATGGCAGCTCGTGTTGTGTCTGCGACGGCGGAGGCGGCTCGGCAGGGACCGCGGCGGGATCGGTGTCGACGGGCCCGACGTTGCGCGGAATGGGCGGCTCGGTCGATCGCGCGTGGGGCAGGGCGGCGGCGGCCGACTCGAGGAAGCGGCGCGACACCGCGTCGAGGGTGATGAACTTGAAGCCCATGCCCTGCACGCCTTCGCCCTTGTTGCCGGTGACGTACGAGACGACGGCGACGGCGTAGAGAATGCGCGCGCCCGACTCGGTCTTGATCTCGAGCGTGACCGAGGTGCCGGGGTTCTTCAGGGCCTTCGACCGCAGGTAGATGCCGCCCCGCGTGAGGTTGGTCCCGTACTTCGCGAGGAACTCCTCGGGGCTCGCGAAGGGCAAGCGCACCGAGATGCCGATGGGCTTGTGATCGGTCGCCACGACGCGCGTGGGATTAGCATTTCCGGCGGCTTTTCAGTGGGCGGGTTTTCGTCTAATGGCCGTCCATGCTGACTCCGAACATCCGGTTGGGGCTGACCTTCGATGACGTCCTGCTCCTGCCTGCCGAGAGTGCAGTGCTGCCGCACCAGGTCGATCTGTCCACGCGGTTGACGCGCAACCTGCGCATGCCGATTCCGCTGCTGTCGTCCGCGATGGACACGGTGACCGAGTCGCGCATGGCGATCGCCATGGCGCAGGAAGGCGGCATCGGCGTCATTCACAAGAACCTGACGCCCGATCAGCAGGCGGCCGAGGTCGCGAAGGTGAAGAAGCACGAGAGCGGCATCGTGGTGGATCCCATCACCATCGAACCTTCCGCGCCGCTGTCGAAGGTCGTCGAGCTGATGCAGGAACGCGGCATTCACGGCATCCCCGTGGTCGAGGGCCGCAAGCTGGTCGGCATCATCACCAGCCGCGACGTACGCTTCGAGAAGAACCTCAACCAGCCCGTGTCGCAGGTGATGACGAAGAAGCTCGTCACCGCGCGTGAAGGGGTGACGCAGGAAGCGGCCATCGAGCTGCTCCACGGGGCGCGCATCGAGAAGTTGCTCGTCGTCAACGAGGCCGGAGAGCTCCGCGGCCTGATGACCGTCAAAGACGTCGAGAAGCGCCGCGTGTACCCGAACGCCGCGAAGGACGCGAAGCAGCGCCTCCTCGTCGCGGCAGCGGTCGGAGTGGGAGCTGATCGCGACGCCCGCATCGACGCGCTGATCAGGGCCGGCTGTGACGTGATCGTGATCGACACCGCGCATGGCCACTCGCGCGGCGTGATCGAGTCGGTGCGCGACGTGCGCAAGAACTTCAAGGGCACCTTCGAGCTCGTCGCGGGCAACGTGGCGACGGCGGAAGCGACGAAGGCGCTCATCGAAGCCGGAGCAGACGCAGTGAAGGTCGGCATCGGCCCTGGCTCGATCTGCACCACGCGCGTCGTGGCGGGCGTCGGTGTTCCGCAGGTCACGGCGATCGACGACTGCGCACGCGCGGCACAGGGCAGCGGAGTTCCCGTGATCGCCGACGGCGGCATCAAGTACTCAGGCGACGTCGTGAAGGCGATCGCGGCCGGAGCAAGCACCGTGATGATCGGCTCGCTCTTCGCGGGCACCGAGGAATCGCCGGGCGAGACGATTCTGTACCAGGGCCGCAGCTACAAGGCGTACCGCGGCATGGGCTCGATCGGAGCGATGCGCCAGGGCAGCAAGGACCGCTACTTCCAGGGCGGCGTGCAGGACGAGAAGAAGCTCGTCCCCGAAGGCATCGAAGGCCGCGTTCCGTACAAGGGCACGGTGGCGATGAACGTGTTCCAGCTGCTCGGCGGTCTGCGCGCAGGCATGGGCTACTGCGGCACGAAGGACATCGCCGAGCTGCAGAGCAAAGCGACGTTCGTGCAGATCACCTCAGCGGGTCTCAAAGAGAGCCACGTGCACGACGTGATCATCACGGAAGAGGCGCCGAACTACGGCCGTCACGAGTAGCGCTTACTTGTCGCGCTTGCGCTTGGTGTCCTTCACCTCGACCGTCTTCTCGGCGTTGGCGAGGCGGGTCATCAGCTGATCCTTGTCGTCGAGATCGAGCTTCTCGATCGCTCCACGCAAGGTGTCGAAGGACAGGCGCGCGGCCTTCACCGGCTTGCCATCGCGGTACTCGTCGACGACCGGCAGGTTGATGATCTCGCGAACCAGGCCCTCGAAATCCAACCGCACGTCGGCCTGGCTCTGAATGCAGCCGTCACGCGCCGCGATGATCTCCTGCGACCCTTCCTGGTACGCGAGATCGGGGTTCCGGGTGAGCGCTTCGTCGAACTTCTGCGTGCGTTCCTTCACGCGATCGAACAGGTCCAGATAGATGGTGATGCGCTTCTCTTCAGGAGCCGAATCGTCGCGCGCTTTGCTCAGCTCGCTCGTGATGTCGTCGCAGCGCATCTTCACCAATTCGCCCGCGGTGTTGGACTTGAGCGCATCCATCCGCTTGGTCTCGCGATCGAGCCGCTCGTCGCTGGAAATCTCAGTGGCACAGCCCGCGAGGAGCACGGCCGACACAGTGGCGAGGATTCGCTTGCTCATTGGCGCGGGAGTCTTGAAGGGATAAGGCCGTTCGTCAACGACGATGCACGCCACGCACGAGAAGATCCTCATCCTCGACTTTGGCAGTCAGTACACCCAGCTCATCGCTCGGCGGGTGCGTGAACTCGGCGTCTATTGCGAGATCCATCGACCCGATCTTCCGCTCGACAAGATCAAGGCGTTCGCGCCCAAAGGCATCATCCTCTCGGGTGGTCCGATGTCGGTGGAGCAGGAAGGATCTCCGCGCTGCATCCCCGAGGTCTTCGAGCTCGGCTTGCCGGTGTTGGGCATCTGCTACGGCCTGCAGCTGATGGCCAAGATGCTCGGCGGCAAGGTCGAGAAGTCCGACCACCGCGAGTTTGGTCCCGCCGACGTCGAAGTCACGCGCACGCGCGGTCCGTTCACCGCGTTCGCTGCCGGAGCGACGCTCAAGGTGTGGATGAGCCACGGCGATCGCGTCGAGGCACTGCCGCCCGGTTTCATTCCGATCGCTCGCACGCCGAGTACACAGTTCGCCGCCGCCGCTCACGAGACCAAGCCGATCTACGGCGTGCAGTTCCACCCCGAGGTCGTGCACACGCCGCAGGGCAAGGAGCTCCTTCGCGCGTTCCTCTTCGGCGAGTGCAAAGCCCGCGGCGATTGGACGATGAAGTCGTTCATCGAAGAGTCGATCACCGAGATCCGCGCGAAGGTCGGAACGGGCAGGGTGATCTGCGGACTCTCGGGTGGCGTCGACAGCTCGGTGGCTGCGCTCTTGTTGCACCGCGCGATCGGCGATCGCCTGCAGTGCATCTTCGTGGACAACGGGTTGCTGCGGCACGGCGAGCGCGAGCAGGTCGAGCAGCTCTTCGTGGGCCGCTTCCACGTTCCGCTCAAGACCATCGACGCGCGCAAACGCTTCCTCGACAAGCTGGCCGGCATCACCGACCCCGAGAAGAAGCGAAAGACGATCGGCTACGAGTTCATCGCGGTCTTCGAAGACGCGGCGAAGGAATTCACCGACGCGAAGTTCCTCGCCCAGGGCACGCTGTATCCCGACGTGATCGAGTCGGTGTCCGTCGTCGGAAAAGCCGCCACCATCAAGAGCCACCACAACGTCGGCGGGCTGCCCGAGAAGATGAAGCTCGCGCTCGTCGAGCCGCTGCGGGAGCTGTTCAAGGACGAGGTGCGCGAGCTGGGTCGCGAGCTCGGTCTGCCCGACGAGATGGTCTCGCGGCATCCGTTCCCCGGTCCCGGCCTGAGCATTCGCGTGATCGGAGATCTCACCGAGGCGCGCCTCGATCTCTTGCGCAAGGCCGACCTCATCGTGCTCGAAGAGATCCGCAACGCGGGCCTCTACAAGCAGACGTGGCAGGCGTTCGCGGTGTTGTTGCCGACGGTGCAGAGCGTCGGCGTGATGGGCGATGAGCGCACGTACGAGAACACCTGCGCGGTGCGTGCGGTGACGTCGATCGACGGCATGACCGCTGACTGGGCGCGCTTGCCGTACGACGTGCTCGGGAAGATCAGCTCGCGTATCTGCAACGAAGTGCGCGGCATCAACCGCGTCGTGTACGACATCAGCAGCAAGCCCCCCGCGACCATCGAGTGGGAGTGATCATGGTCGCGCGCAAGTCGAGCAAGAAGAACAAGAAGAACAAGAAGGCCCCCGCGAAGGCGAAGAAGGCGATCAAGAAGCCCGCGAAGGCGAAGAAGGCCACCACGAAGGTGATCAGCCGCGCTCCAAAGCCGTGGTCGGTCACCGCGCCCGCGAGCCCGATGGCGGTGCCTGACTCGAAGGAATCCGCGCTCGCGTGGTTCGGCAACCTCGCCAACCGTGTCACCAGCGCCAACGCGATCGAGCTGCAGCAGCTGGTGAGCGAAGCGCGCACGTACGATCTGGTCGGGCTGGGCGAAGTGCTCCAGAACGACGAGCAGGTGCTCGAGCTCAACAAGGCCGCCAACACGTTGATCGAAGCGGCGCTCGAGACCGTTGGTCCTGGATCGCCTGAGGGCTTTCAGCTCCAGGTGCTGCGCGACATCATCAACGACAGCTGACTTTCATCCGCGGGCGAAGACCCACAGCCCGACGCGCTCGCTCGAGCGGGAACACGCGCGCACCTCGCGTTGTCTCCCCGGCATGTTGGGTCTGCTGACGGCGATGATCGCGGCGGCGCCGAGCGCGTCGGCGGTGCGGATCATCGAAGCGCACAAACAATGCAATCGGGGCGACGAGTCGGCGTGTCAGCTCGCGCTCGAGCTCTACCCGCCGTACCTCGCGGTGCACTCCGCTGACTTCGAGCTGCAGTTCTTCTACGCCGAGCTCCTCTGGAACCGCGATCGCTTCATCGAAGCGGCGGAGCGCTACCACTTCGTCGCGCGCAACGCGGAGCTCGGCTTCAAGTTCACGAAGAACGCCGCCTACAACGAGATCCTCGCGCTGGAGAAGACCGGCCCGCGGAGCAGTCATCGCTACGACGGTCAGCCCTGGCCCCTGAGCGTCGAGGGCCAGCGGCTGATCGATGCGATCGACTTCCACCTCGCGCGGTGGCCCAGCGAGCGTGACCAGGAGCTCAACCGCCTCGCGATCAGCATCTTCATGGAGGCCGACGACTTCGCCGCCGCTGAGCGCCGCATCTCGACGCTGAAGAACCAGGGCCAGGTCGACGTGTTGCTCGAAGATCTCGACACGCTGCGCAACTCGGCGCGCGACCCGATCGGAAGCGGAGCACCGATCGGCAATCCGCAGACCATCGGCTCACCGCAGACGATCGGGGCGTGCAGCGACGACGAGTGTCCCATCGAAGAAGTCGGTGACGTCGAGGTCGAGCGGTGCGGAGAGATCCGCTTCAACGACGAAGAGATCGAAGGTGACTGAGGGTGTCGCCGGTTTCCCCACTTCGCGCCGTTGGAACCCACCAGGCGTGAGGTGTGTTCTGTGAAGCATGTGGGCCGTTCTCGGCGTGATGCTCTCGGTGGTGCCTCCGCCGACTCCGGCGCAGCAGCGACTGTACGAGGCCCATCGCGCCTGCACGCAGAAGAAAGACGCGGCGGCCTGTGAGCGCGCGCTGACCTCGTACCCGCCGTACCTCGAGGTGCACGCCAGCGACTGGGACGCGCGCTTCTTCTTCGCCGAGCTGCTGTGGGAAAAGAAGCTGATCGTCGATGCGGCGGCGCAGTACCGCATCGTGGCGCGCGGCTCCGGCCGATACGCGAAACGCGCCGCGGTCGCCGAGATCAGCGCGCTGTCGAAGGTCGCCAGGCCGAAGCCGCATCGGCGTGATGGCCAGCCCTGGCCGCTCACCGTCGAACAACTGCGCCTGCTCGACGCGATCGACTTCCTGCTCGCGCGTTGGCCCGAGGAGCCGAACGAGGAATACAAGCTCACCAGCATTCGACTGCTGATCGACGCGCACGACTTCGACGGGGCAGAGCGCCGACTCGCCTCGTTGCGCGACGAGCGGCTGAGCAAGTCGGTGCGTGACGTGTTGAGCACCATGCGCGTCGGCGACCTCGAGCCGCTGGGCAACGTCGATCCCATCGGTGTTCCGCGAACGATCGGTCGCCCGCAGGAGATCGGAGCGCCGCAGACGATCGGTGAGCCTCAGACCATCGGCACTCCGCAAGACATCGGTACACCGCAGACCATCGGACCCGAGCCCGAGGTCGATCGCGACCAGTGCGAGCAGATCGAAGACCGCGAAGACGTCGAGGTGGAGCTCGAGAGCACGCGCATTCGCTTCGACGTCACGAAACGAAACGGGCTGGACGTCGAAACGCCCAGCCCGTCGAGTTCGATCATCTACTGAGGTTGAGGCGGATTACGGCTGGCCGGCCTTGGTGGCCGCCGAGCCCTTCAGCTCGGTGACGAGCCGCGCCGCGCCGTACACCTTGTCGAGCGACTCGATGAGCGCCGCCGAGTGCACCGACACCGTGCGGTTCACCGACTCGTCGAAGCCGTACTCACCGCCGAGCGACTGGATGTTGCCGTCGAACACCAGGCCGACCACCTCGCCCTTCTGGTTCACGACCGGCGAGCCGGAGTTGCCGCCGATGATGTCGTTGGTGCTGCAGAAGTTGAACGGCACGTCCATGCCGAGCCTGGGCTTCGCCGTCATCCACGACTTCGGCAGCGCGAAGGGATCAGCGCCGGTGTGGCGCTCGAAGGCGCCAGCCAGGGTGGTGAACGGTTTCACCTGCGCGCCGTTTTCCTCGTAGCCCTTCACGGTGCCGTAGCTGACGCGCGGCGTGAACGTCGCGTCGGGGTAGATCGAGTCGCCGTAGACGGCGAAGCGCGCCTTGGCGAGGAGCTCCTGCTGCTTCTTGAGCGGGCCCTCGACCTCGGTCTCGAAGCGCTTGCGCACCGCGCGGGCCTCGGCGTCGAACGCGCGCGCGAGCTCGAGCATGGTGTCCTTCGAGGCGTCGACCTTGGCCTTGCCGCCGTCGAACAGCTCCTTGCGGAAGCCGCCGATGGGGTTGCCGGTCTTGTCGGTCTTGAGGTCCTTCAGCTTGCTGCCCTTCACCGCGGCGGCCGCGACTTCCGCCGGCGACCTGGTGCCCAGCACGCGCTTGATGACCGGGTGATCGGGGCCGAGATCTTCACGCATCTTGGTGAGCGAGAAGGTGAGGAGCGCGGTTTCGAGCTCGTCGTACATCGGCGCGTTCGAGAGAATCTGCTGCTTGAACTGCGGCAGGCGTGCGTCGGTGTATTCCTTGAGACGATCACCGTTCGGCTTGGTGACTTCCTCGCTGTACCGAAGCAGGCCGCGCGCGTGCTTGAAGAGCTCGCTGTCCGGGCCCTTCTCGAGCGCGTTGTATTCCTTCCGCATCGCCTGCAGCTTCTTCACGATGCCCGCGATGTTGTCCCACGTCGCGCCGTACTGCTTCTCGAGCTCTGGCCTGGCCTTCACCTTCGCGCGGAAGTCGGCCTCATTCTTCGCGAGCAAGCCGAAGAAGTTCTTGTCAGCCAACGCGGCGTGACGGCCCTTGAGCGCCTTGAAGCGGTTCTCCGCCCCGAACAGCACGTCGTTGGAGTGACGCTTCTGTTCCTTGCCGCGCTCCTGGTACTGCGTGACGAAGCCGCGCAGCTCGGAGGTGCGGTACAGCGTGAGCGGGAGCTTGTAGTCGCGATCGTCTTCGAGCTGCGCGACGGTCAGGCCACGCGAGGTCCCGCCCGGGTTGCCCGCGACGAACGTGAGATCGCCTTCCTTGAGCGAGCCGTCGGACCACGAGAGAAAGTGGTCCATCTTCATCGGCTTGCCGTCCTTGCCGTAGATGCGGATGAACGACACGTCGAGGTCGTAGCGGGGGAACATGAAGTTGTCGGGGTCACCACCGAAGAAGGCGATCTGATCTTCCGGAGCGAACACCAGTCGAATGTCCTGCAGCCGGGCGTACTTGTAGAGATCGTAGCGGCCACCGCGGTACAGCGAGACGACCTCGCAGCGCACCTCGGTGTTGTCGCCAGCGCATTCCTTCTCGAGGCCGGCGAGCGTCGCCTTCTGCACTTCATTGAACTTGTCGGCCGGCGTGTCCTTCGTCGCGTCCTGCACCTTCTTCGTGACGTCGGTGATCTCCTGCAGCTGGTTCAGCTCGTACCCGGGGCAGCGCTTCTCGTCGGTCTGCGCCTTCGCCCAGAAGCCGTCCTTGTTGTAGTCCTTCTTGTCGAGGCCCGAGAGACCCTCGATGCACTCGCGCGCGCAGTGGTGATTCGTCATCACCAGGCCATCAGGCGAGACGACCGAGGCCGAGCAGCCGCCAGCGATGCGCACCGACGCGAGACGCAGGTGATCGAGCCAGTCCTTGGTGGGCTCGAAGTTGTATTTCGCCTTCACCTTCGCGGCGGGGAAGTTGTTGAACGTCCACATGCCTTCATCGGCGAGGGCCGGTGCAGCGCAGAGCGCGGCGAGGAGCATGAGCTTCTTCATGAGGTTCTCCTTTGAGGAAGAGGTGGCGCTTTGTGCTCCCGCACCAAGCGCATTGCAAGGGCGGATCAGGGCGCGTTCAACCGGTGTTCAACGCCGTCCACGACCCAGCGCGTCGCGAGCAATCCACGGCGTTCGTGCGCTTCACCGACGCCGTTCATCGCGCCGGTCATCTCGGTGATGCCGACGGACACCACCGCCAGCGCGAGTCTCAAGAAGAGCCCGAAGCCGTCCTGCTCGATCTCGAGGCAGTACTGCACGTGCGTGTCGTCGCAGGTGCATTGGCTCTTCGCCCAGAGGAAGGGAACGCGGCAGTTGTGCTGGCCTGCGAGCTCGACGATGCCTCCGAAGTTCAGCAGCGAGCCGTTCTGTCGCATGAGCTCGACGGTGGTCGATTCCGCGCCGCGAACGACCTGCACCAGGTAGCCGCGGAAGCCGTCGCGTTCGAAGGCGCTCATCACCTCGAGGGACACGGTGGGCGGCGGCAGCGCGACGTTCTTCTTCGCGTACTTTGCGCGCGTGCGATCGAGGCCGAGCGGAGCGGTGGCGATGAATTCCCACCGATTTCCTTGCGCGAGCGGGAGCCAGGTTGGCCCTTCGTCGGCGACGCCGGTGATCGGATAGGTGAAGTCGAGACTGAGCGGGCCACGTTCACGGTGAAAGCTGATGGTGTTCAGCCCGGGCGCCGCGGGAGAGAGCGTCAGTTCCTCGACGTCCCACGCTTTGGCCGACGCGGCGTCGAACGTGACCCGGCTCACGAAAAGCCAGCCGGACCGGGCGCCAGCCGACTCGACGTACGGCTTCACCTTCTTCTGCAGCCCCACATGCGCCCTGGGCGGTTCCTCAGGCACGATCACGTTGGGAAAAGGCGACGCGCTCTTCACTGCGTGGTGGAAGTCTCGCAGCGCCGAGCGTCCCGCGAAGGCGATCACGCCACCGGTGCAAAGAGAGATCGAGAGGGCGACGAGGGCGGCGGCTCCCCAGCGTTGTCGTTCACCGCCGACGGCCCACAGCATGATCACGATGAACACCTGCGCCGACGCGCCGACCATCAAGGCGAACGCGCGTGCGGTGAACTCGACGGAGCTCCGCGAGAGGAGATCGACGCACGGTGACGCGAAGCCGAGCCACGCGAAGCCGTTGAGGTGCAGGTGTGCGAGCACCCACGCGACGGCCGCGGCGAGCGGCGTGAAGATCGACCACGCCTTGTGGCTGCCTTTCGCTCCGGCGATGGCGATCGTCAGACCGACGAGGGCCACGAGAATGCCCATGACCAATTCGGGGCGCGCGTTCGCAGTCGGATCGAGCGCGGTGGTGTCGATGTGCAGCGACACCTCATCGAGCACTTCAGTGCAGGAGGACATGCGTCGTCACGGAGTACGACCGGCCTCGGCTCGCTGACGAGAAAGACAACCGACGAGTCAGCGTTTCATTCCGGATCAGGCCGGCTTCGACTTGTCCCAGATCTCGGTGAAGCGCGACTTGAACTGGTTGGCCGTCTCGTCGTGGTTCTTCACCGTGATTCGGTTCTCGGAATGTTTGGTCGACGACGACTCGGAGAAGTTGGCCGATCCGAAGAAGACATCGTTGCCAACCACGCCGAACTTCTCGTGCATGGTCTTCGCTTTCTGGATGCGCACGTCGACCGCGTAGCCCTGCGTGGCGAGCGCCTTGAGCGCCGAGGCCGCGGGGCCCGTGTAGTCGTCGTTCAAGATCACGCGCACCACCGCGCCGCGCTTGGCGGCGTTGATCATCGCGACGAACTCCGGAGCGGAAGGGGAGGCGCCGTACATCGCGACGTCGATCGTCTCTCCGGCCCTGGCGCGGTTGAAGAGATCGGTGGCGCCCACGGTCACCGAGGCGCGCTGGTTGCTGACCGTGCCGTCCGCTCCCGCGACCGGGGAGAGCCGCGAGCCATCGGGGCCGTAGCCCGTGCCGCCCGTGGTCGAGCCGGCCGGGCGCGAGTTGAAGAACGCCTCGACGTCGATCGCCGTGAGGAACGGCTTCAAACGCTCGATGGTCGCTTTGGGCACGCCGACCTTGATCAGATCGTCGATGCTGTCGAAGTCACCCTTCGCTTCACGGAACGCGACGAGCGCGGTGGCCTGCTTCCTGGTGAGACCGACCTTGTCGAGCTCTTCGAGGGTGGCGTTGTTGATCGACACCTGGCCGTTGCCGAAGCCGATGTTCTGCTTCTCGGCCTCGGTGAGCCTCGCGGCGACCTGCGGCACGCGCTCGAGGAGATCTTCCATGTCGGCGAAACGGCCGAACTTCGCGCGGTCCTGCATCACGGTGCGCGCGAGCGTCTTGCTGCCGAGGAGCTCACCGAGGCGCGCCTCGTCTTTGGCCTGGAAGCCGTTGATGTCGAGGCTCTTCGCGTCGTTGGGCAGCGTGTAGTTCGCGTACGCGTCGGACGCGCGATTGGTGCTCGCCGTGCCGCGCTGGCCGTGCGCGGTGAGCATCTCGTTCCACTTGCGGCCCTTGAAGTTCTGGAAGTCGTTGGGCGAGAGCGCGGCCTCGGGGTTGTTCCAGTAGCCGGCGAACTCGTTGCCGAACTGCTCGATGCCGCGGCGGCTCGACGCGTCCTTGTTCTGGAAGACGGTGAGATCTTCGTAGTTCTTGGTGTCGGCGGTGCCGGACCAGTTGAACGAGCCGGTGAGGAGCGAGTCGGGCTTGCCGTCGATGAAGGTGGTGAAGCCCTTGTGGTGGTTGAGGCCCTGCGTCGCGCCGTGGTTGTAGAGCGGGCGCTTGGCCGAATCGCTCCACACGTAGGGGAAGTCCTTCTTGTACTTCACCTGCACGTTGGGGAGCTTTTGCTTGAGCAGCGAGGGCAGCGCGTTGCCGCCCGAATCAGTCGCCTGACCCGAGTCGGCGATGATGCGGAAGGTGACGTTGGGGTGGTTCTTCGCGATGTCGGTGATCGCCTTCTCGACGTTGTCGCTCTGGAATTCGAAGATCAGCATGTTGACGTCCATCGGGCGGCCGTTGGCGCGCACCACGGAGTCCTGCAGCTCCTTGATCATGCGCGCTTCGACCGACGCGCCCTGGAGCGTGAACACGTTGCTGACGCCGTCGAGGTTGCCGAGATCGGCCATCGACTTGAGGACGGTGTTGGCCTGCTCGATGCCCACGCCGATGAGATCGGGAGTGAGTGCGCCGTTGCCCGCGGCGGTGAAGGCATCAGCGATCGCCTGAACTTCCTTCGCCGAGAGCACCTTGTTCTTGTCGGTTCCGGCGGCCGCGACGAGCGCGTTCTGGATGCGCGTGCGATCGGTGTCGTTGCTCGCGCGAGCGAGGACCTGATCGACGATGGGCCTGGCGGCAGACGCGATCTTCAGCTGCGAAAAGGAGACGGGCATGGATCGAATCCGACGATGGATTGGCTCTGCGCGCAACGTTCCGTTGAGAAAAGTTCGGCTCGGTAGACCCTTGCTTCCGCTCGGTCGTTCAAGTCACCGGGCATGGGTGCGCGACGACGAATTCTGGTGGTCGAAGACGAGACGGCGATTCGGCTCGGGCTGGTGGACGCGCTGCAATTCGCGGGGTTTTCGGCGACTGAAGCAGCGTCGGCTCCGGAAGCGATGCGTGTCGTCGAGGGTGCGACCTTCGATCTCGCGCTGGTCGATCTCGTCTTGCCGGGCGGGAGCGGGCTTTCGGTCGTCGCCCATGCGCGGAAAGTGCAACCGGGAGTTCCGATCATCGCAGTGACCGCGCTCGGCTCGGAAGAGCAGCGCATCGAGGGGCTCAATCGCGGCGTCGATGACTACGTGGTGAAGCCATTCAGCGTGCGCGAGCTGTTGGCGCGGATCTCGGCGGTGCTGCGGCGGTCGGCCGAGAGGTCCGATGCACCGCGCGAGATCCGTGTTGGAGCAGTCACCATCGATCTCGCACGCCGCGAAGTTCGAGAGCGCGGTGAAGTCACTCCGCTGTCGGAGCGCGAGACGGAGCTGCTCTCCTATCTGACGCAGAACGCGGGTCGGGCGGTGTCGCGAGACGAGCTGCTGCGGCACGTGTGGCATCTGGAGCCGGGTGGGGTGGCGACTCGAACGATCGACATGACCGTGTCGAGGCTTCGCGAGAAGACGGGCGGCGACTCGCTGATCCGCACGCTGCGAGGCAAGGGCTACCTCCTCGCGACGGCCGGTGAGGCCCGATGAGCGCGATGCACTTCCCCCTCTCCGAGGACACCCCATGAGAGCCTGGATGCTCCTCGCGCTCACCTTGACGTGCTCCGCGCTCGGCCTTCTCGCCGTCAGCATCACGCTCGTCGGCGCCGACGAACGCGCACTCACGAGCGAGAACACCCGCCTCGCGCTCTGGCGCATGGAGCTCGTGATGAGCCGCATCCTCGCGAGCGAGAGCGTGCGCCCACCACTCGACGGAGTTCAGCGCTTCGAGCCACCGCCCGGCACGCTGCTGCACTTCGATCTTCCACCGAGCGGCCAACTCCTCACCGCGCAGCCCGCGTCCTTCGAGCGTCTCGCAGCCGTGCAGCCGTACCTCGGGCGACTCGTCACCCAGCGTCCGGCCGTCGCCCTTCAGAACAACAACGCCGCGGAATTTTCGCGCCGAGCTCTTCTCGCGAATGGCAACTTCCCGCGGGAGCGAGAACAACCACTCGCGCCGATCTGGGTCGACGACGCGCTCTTCCTCGTGCGCCGCGATCGACTCGCCGACGGCTTTCACACGCGCGGCGTCTGGCTCGACTGGCCCATCTTGCGTCAGCAGTTGTTGCGCGAGGTCGGCGATCTCCTCCCTGAGGCCGAGCTCGTCGCCGCGCGAAATCCGAGCGCTGACGCTGTGCTCCTCGCCTCGATGCCCGTCGAGCTGCGTCCTGGACGGCCGGCGAAGTTGGTCGATGGGAGCCGGACTCCTGTTCGTCACGTGCTCATGGCGGCATGGCTCGCGTGGGCGCTCGTCGCGGTCGCGCTGGTGTCTCTGGTGCACGGTGCCCGATCGCTCGCTGCGCGACGTGAGTCGTTCGTGTCAGCGGTGACGCATGAACTCCGCACGCCGCTGACCACGTTCAAGCTCTACGCCGAGATGCTCGAGGGAGGCATGGTGGCTCCGGATCAACAGGGCGGCTACCTCGCACGGCTCCGGCAAGAGGCCGATCGCCTCGGCTACCTCGTCGAGAACGTGCTCGCGTGGGCGCAGATCGAACGCGGTCGGCGACGAAAACCGCTCGAAGAAGTCTTGTGCGGAGATTTGCTCGAGCAGATCGTTCCGCGGCTCACGCAGCGCGCAGAGCTGGGCGCGTTCAGCCTCGATGTCGGCTCCGTGCCGGCGCTGCGCGTGCGCGCTGATCGGTTCTCCGTCGAGCAGGTCTTGTTCAACCTCGTGGACAACGCGTGCAAGTACGCAGCGCATGCAACCACGCGGCGGATTGCGCTGACGTGTGAGGTACAGACCAGCGGGCATCTCGCGCTCACCGTTGCCGACGAGGGTCCGGGCGTTGCGGCTGACGTGGAGAGCAAGTTGTTCGAGCCGATGCAGAAGTCTGCGGTCGAGGCGGCGAATGGTGCGCACGGAATCGGGCTCGGGCTCGCGTTGAGCCGACAGCTCGCTCGCTCGATGGGCGGCGAGTTGAGTTCGAGACCCGATGCTCGTCGTGGTGCTGCTTTCGTTCTGACTCTGCGAATCGCGGGCGCTGAAACTGCCTGACTCCCTCACCCTGACCCTCAGTTACAGACGAGTGACGATCGCTCCGACTGGTCGCGCGTTCGAGGCGGCATGACCAGACACCTCATTCTGTCCCTCGCGTTGTTGTTGCCGTTCTTCCCCGCAGCCGAGCTCACCGAAGCGGCCGTCACGCCTCCGAGTCCGACGCCACACGTCGCGCCGATCGCCCCGGAGGCGGGCACGCTCGCACTGAGCACCGAGAAGGTGATCATCTTCAAAGACGGTCACGGGCTCTTCGTGAAGGCGGCCAAAGGCGTCGCTGATTCCAAAGGGAGAGTCTTCACCGAGAACGTCCCCGAGCAGGCGGTGCTCGGCACCTTCTGGGCGGTCCCTGATGAGCGCCCGCTGCGGTCGACCGTGGCTGCGTGGCACGAGAGCGTGCGCCCGAAGGCGGAAGAGCGCTCGTGTCTCTCGACGATCGAACTGATCCGCGCCAACCCCGGAAAGACGCTCACGCTCGGCCTTCAAGATCGCGAGCTCACCGCGAAGGTGATCGAAGTGCTCGAGGCCAGCGGCACCGCTCCCGCGCCGGTCGAGCAGTACGGCTCCTGGCAGAAAGACGTGCCGATTCGCGGCGGAGAATTGGTGGTCGTCGAGACGCTCGAGCACCAGCGTCAGGTCTTTCCGCTCAGCTCGATCAAGACCGTCAGCGGCCGCGAGTTGATCACCCACTGCGTGCAGCGCAGCGAGGTCTCGACGAGAGCGCGACGACTCACCTTCGACTTCGGACCCGACGCGGCGAACAAGCCGGTCTCGTTGCACATGATGTACTTCACGCTTGGCGTTCGCTGGATCCCGACGTGGCGCGTGAGGTCGGGCAGCGGGTCGAAGGCCGAGCTCTCGCTGCAGGCCGAGATCCTCAACGAAGAGGAAGACTTCGACGCGGCGACGGTCGATCTCGTGGTCGGTGTTCCGAGCTTCAAGTTCGCTGGCACGCCGTCGCCGATCTCACTCGAGCAGACGATGCGGTCCGCGGTCTCGTACGCGATGCCGAGCCTCATGAATTCCAATCTCGGCATCAGCAACGCGACGTTCAACCTGCGCTCGGGTGAACGCATGGAAGGCAGTGGCTCGGGAAATGGGGCCGACATCAACGCCTTCGCCAGGGAGCTCGGAGGCGAGTCGAAGCAGGACTTCTTCGTCTACCCGGTGAAGGGCCTCGCGCTCGCCCGCGGAGCACGCGCCGTCGTCCCGCTGTGGACGCGCTCGGTTCCGCAGCGGCACGTCTACACCGTCGAGCTCACCGACAACGGCGCGCCTTCGAAAGCCGCGCTGCAGACCAACACCGTGATGCACCAACTCGAGCTGACCAACGACACCGATCTGCCATTCACGACTGGCGCCGCGATGATCACCGATGGCGACCTTCCGCTCGGTCAGGATCTGCTCGCGTACACCTCTCCTGGCGGAAAGACGCTGGTGCCGATCACCACCGCGCTCGATCTGCGCGCGATTCAGTCGACCGCCGAGGTGAAGCGCATTCCGATCGCGCTCACCGTCGACAAGAACGATTACGCGCAGGTGTTCCGGCGGAGCACGGTCACGCTGTCCAACTTGCAACGCAAAGCGGTGACGATGCGCGTGTCAGTGAGCGCGACGGGAAAGATCGCCAACGCCACGCAGAACGGGAACGCCGTGGTCACTGACAGCTCAGATCGCGTCAACTCGCACAGCGTCGTGACGTGGGAAGTGACGCTCGCTCCGGGGGCGCGCATGGACCTGGCGTACGACCTGTCGGTCTACCTCTGAGCTTGTGACACGCGCGGCGACCTGCGATCTCTCAAGCAATGAAGCGCGTGGGCCAGTGGCTGGTGTTGGGCGCGCTCAGCGGAGTGCTCTCGGGGCTCGCGTCGGCGCTCTTCCTCTGGCTCCTCGATCGCGCGACTGCGTTCCGGGGCGGACACTCGGTGCTGGTGTTCGCGCTCCCGGTGGCCGGTCTGGCGATGGGCTGGCTGTACGAGCGCTTCGGCAAACCGGTGGAGAAGGGGACCAGCCTGGTGATCACCCGCGCCCGCGACGGCGGAGATCAGGTGCCGGTGCGCATGGCTCCGATGGTCTTGATCGGCACCGTCCTCACGCACCTTTTCGGCGGCAGCGCAGGCCGCGAGGGCACCGCGGTGCAAATGGGAGCGAGCCTCACCGACTGGCTCTCGCATCGCTTCCGCGCCGACCCCGAAGTGCGCCGCGCGTTGTTGCTCGCGGGCGTCGCGGGTGGTTTCGGCTCGGTGTTCGGCACTCCCATCGCAGGCGCGGTGTTCGCGATGGAATTCGTCGTGCCGAATCGCTTTCAGTGGCGCTCCGCGGTGCCGATCGTGATCGCCTCGTTCGTCGGAGACTTCGTCACGCGCGCCTGCGGCATCGAGCACACGGCGTATCCACGGCTCGCCGAGTTCGGCCCGCCGTTTCAGATTTTGTGGAAGTGGGCGGTATTCGCGGTCGCTGTTTGCGCGGTGACGGTGGTGTTCATCGAGCTGACACACGCGATCAAGGCGATGGACAAGAAGGTGCGCCTCCCGGTGCGCATGGCGATCGGCGGCCTCGCGGTCGTCGCGCTGTGGCAGCTGGTCGGGACCGACGACTACCTCGGCCTCGGTGTTCCCACGATCGTGCGGGCCTTCAGCGATCCCTCGATCCCGCCGTGGATGTTCGCGCTCAAGCTGGTCTTCACGGCGGTGACGATCGGCGCGGGCTTTCTGGGCGGCGAAGTGACTCCGCTGTTCTTCATCGGAGCGACGCTCGGCAACGCGCTCGCGCATGCGCTGGGGCTTCCGATCGACCTCGCCGCGGCGGTGGGAATGGCGGCGGTGTTCGGCGTGGCCTCGAACGCTCCGGTGGCGCTGGCGATCATGGCCGCGGAGTTGGTGGGACCCGCGGTGCTTCCTCACGCGTTGGTGGTGTGCGTGCTGGCCCACGTCCTCAATTTCAGGCGTTCGACGATCTACGCAGCGCAGCGCGAAGGGCTTCGTCCGTGATGCTCGATGCGGCGACCGCTCCAGTGCTCATCGACGCGCTCTTCGAGAAGGGCGTCGCTGAGCTGCCGGGAATCGGTCTCTTCCGGCTGGTGGCGCGCTCGAGTGAACGCCTCAAGAGCTCGGAGCTGATCCACGTCTTCCCGACGCGCAGTCTGGAGTTCACGGTGGATCCAGCGATCGCGACCTCGCTGTCGATCTGGATGCAGGAAAACGGCGGCGACTTCTCTTTCCCTCGCCTCGGGATTCTTCACCGTAACTTCACGATCACAGCCGATTCTGCATTTCTCGAGCGGATGAAACACATGCCGGCCCAGCTCTTCACGGCGCTCGAGGGGCCTGTGCCGGTGCCGACGGCTCCGGTGTCGACCTCGATGTCCGCGCCCGCTGGAGAAGACAGCCGATCGTGGTGGCGTCGGCTGTTCGGGATCGACGAGTGACTATTTCGAAGCGCCAAGGTCCATCACCTTCAGCTTGTTGAGCTGCTGGGTCGATCGCTCGCGAACGAGGTGATCACGCGCGAACCAGCGTCGCCACGCACGGAAGACCACGTCAACGCCCGACGATGATCTCGGTCGGCGTGGTGCCCGCGATGAACGAGTACTTCTTGCGGATGCCGGCGTTGGTCGCGACCTCGATGGTGTGATGGCCGGGCACGATGCGGAAGCGCGCCGACTCATAGAAATAGACCGTGCGCGAGGCGGGCAGCGGAGAGTTGGGCAACGAGACCCAGCTCAGCGAGCCCGTCGGTTCCGCGAGGCGAATGACCAGCTCACTCGGCGCGCCCAGCTTCAGCTCGCACGGCCCGGACTCGGGCAATTCGGCGTCGCCCATCGCGCCGTCGCTGACCGCGCGCATCAACACCTCGCGCGGCGGAGGCGGCGGATCAGGCTCGTACTTCCGCGTTCCGAGCAACGCCGTACTGGGTCGCCCGCGACCGACACCTCCGATGAGCGCCAGGATTCCGGCGATCCCGCGAGTCGGCCGGCCGGTCTGGTCGGTGCTGCCGGCGAGGCTGTTCATCAGTCGAAACTTCGAGTCATACGTGGTGGTCGCGGCCGATCGAACGGGCGTTCCGGACGCGTCGACGACGCGGCACAGGTCTTCGGCGTGGACACGGAGCAGGAACGAGCGCGGCGGCTGCGTGGGTTTCGAGGCGTCGACGTCGAAGGTGTCCACGTCTCCGTACGCATCGACCTTCGGGTACCAGCGGCCGTCGAAGAGCGAGACGCTGAAGGATCCGGTCGGGTCGGTCGTCGCGGTCGCGATGCTTCGCCCACTCATGAAGTCGCCGGCCTCGAACGTGATGGTGCGGTTCGGCAGCGGGGCGCCTTTCAGATCTTTCAAGGTGCCACGCACGACGGCGGACTTTTCAGGAAACGAGAACGTCTGGTTGGTGACGCGTTTCGAGAACGTCTGCACGTGCGCGATGGTCGTTGGCAACCCGACGCGCCGGAACTCGATCAGCTGCTGAGCGGCGGCCAGGCCACGAAGCGTCGCGTCGCCGTCGGAATCGGTCGTCACGCCAGGCCGCGAGCCACCGTGAACCGCTACATCCTTGATCGGCAGACCGGTCTCGAGATCGACGACGCGGACCCGCAAAGACGAGGCGGGCACATCGGGGACCTGGGCCTCGACGACCGTGACTTCGGGCCCGCCGACCGTCATCAGGTTCTTCGCCGCCATGAACGGCGCGAACTCTTCGGTCGCCACCACCACGTTCACTTCCGCTTCAGGGAAGGGCGCCAGCTCGTACGCACCATCCGCATCCGTCACCGCACGCCCCAACTCGATTTCGGAACCGGCGGCGCGCACAACGACGTTCGCTCCAGCGATCGGCGCGAGTGATCGTTCTTCGCGAACCACGCCGCGCAGCCTTCGTCCGGTCGCCGTTCCTTTCGAACTTGGTCCACCTGTCGGCACCGCGATGACTGCGAACGCCACCATCACCAGAACGAGCCCGCAGATCAGAAGAGGGAGGCGCACGAAGCCTGCCGACACCAGCCACGAAAGCCGGTTCTCAGAGCCCCGATTTCCCCACGTGCCAAGTTTACATAACGCTCATTATTCGACATCGCGACATGGGCGTTTCCGAGCGGGAATTGCGTGTATCAGGCGGTCCATGCGTTCAGTTCCAGGGTTTCTGGCGGTCGCCGTTCTGATGCTCGGTTGCCCTGAAAAACGCACCGAACCGATCGACGCCGGCCAGCCTGAAATCGACGCGGGCTTCGATGCTGGTGAGCCGATCGACGCGGGACCTCCACCGCCGGCGACGCTGGAGCCGATCGTGACGGTCGGCTTGACGGACGGCGGGACGATGCTCATCGCCGCGAACGCCGAGATCGAGCTGCCGAAGACGATCACCATCGCGATCCCGATCAAGCTGAAGGACTTCCGCGTGCGCCTGATGGATTGGCGCGATCAGATCGTCGCTTCTGATGACGAGCTGTTGGCTGATGGAAAGACCCTGCTGGTGACTCCGACCGATCCGCTCAAGACCGGCCGGAGCTACACGCTTGTGTTGGATGCCGAGCTCGGCCCCATCGTCACCGACGAGCTGGGCCGCACCTTCAACGATTGGGACCTGCAGTTCCGAATCGCTGGCGAGGTGCAGCCCGACAAGCCGGCCCCCAAACAGAAGAAGCCGCTCAAGAAGAAGTAGCCACGCGCGGCTCTTCTCCATCGAACAGCACGCCGACGCGGTTGATGACCTTGCCGAACGGCGGCATGTCGATCTCCCTGACTTCGGTGCGCTCCACTTCGAGCTCTGGATTGCGACGTGCCTCGTGCTTCGGCGGCAACAGCTCCAATTCCGCCGCGGTGAACTTCCGCTTCACCGACCTGCGCTGCACGAAGGTCCCGCGCTTGAAGAACGCCGGATAGTCGTTCCAGTTGATGCCCTTCTGGAACAATTCCTGCGGTCACGGCCGGGGATGCTGACTGGCGAACGTGAAC
>JAEUJS010000334.1 GCA_016792935.1 Archangium sp.
GCCGCTCGGACAGGTGGACGCGTTGCACGACGACGTCACATTCACGCAGCGGCCGGTGCGTGAGATTCCGGGGCGCAAGTGCCACCAGGTGTTCGCCAAGCGAGACACGCCGTGCCCTGCGTGTCCGATCGCGAAGGGCCGCGGTCACGCGCTCGGTGCGGAGCTGTCTGCCCCCGATGCGCGCACGGGCCGTCAGGCGTTCCATCGCTTCCACGGCTATTGGATGAGCGACGACCCGTCTGATCGCGTGGTCGTCGCCACGTACCACGACATCACGCAGACCCAGGTGCTGGCCGAGAAGCTGCGCGAGAGCGAGCGGCTGGCCGCGGTCGGTCAGCTGGCGAGCGGAGCGGCCCACGAGATCAACAACCCGCTGGGCTTCGTGACCTCGAACTTGCGGTCGCTGCGCGGGTTGATCGACGAGCTGCGCGAGCCGCTCGATTCGCTCAGTGGGCTGTTCGAGCTGGCGAAAGATCTGACTCCGACCTCGAGCGGAGCGGATCGCGCGAAGAAGGTCGCTGCGCTGTTGTCGGCGCTCGGTGAAGGCAAGGCGCCCGATCTCACCAACATCGAAGACGGCCTCGAGATGATCGACGAGTCACTCGATGGAGCGCGTCGCGTCGGCGACATCGTGAAGGGCCTGCGTGAGCTGTCACGGCTCGAGATCGTCAAGCGCGAGCCGGCGAACGTGAACTCCAGCGTGACGCGCATGATCCGCACCGAGCTGGGTGACGGCGCGAACGTGCAGATGGTGCTCGAGGCGACGCACACCGCCGACATTCCGCCGCTGCAGCTGGATCAGGTCCTGGGCCACATCTTGCGCAATGCGAAGCAGGCCACTCCGCGCAAGGAACGCATCGTCGTGAGCTCGGTGAGCACCGATGACGGCGTGCAGATCATCATTCGGGACGAGGGCGTCGGCATTCCCAAGGAAAACCTGCGGCGGGTGTTCGAGCCGTTCTTCACCACGCGCGGCATCGGCAAGGGCATTGGGCTCGGTCTGACCGCGGCGTACGGAATCGTGAAGCGCGTCGGTGGTGACATCGAGGTCGCGAGCGAAGGTGTCGATCGCGGCGCCACGTTCACCGTGAAGTTGCCGGTCGCCGAAGTCGCCGAGCTGAAGTCGGTCGCCTGAGCCGCTCCTACTTCGCGGCGTAGATCTCCGAGCCCTTCGCGCGGAACTCTTCGGCCTTCTGTTCCATGCCGGCGGCGATCTCGCGCACGTCACCCGTGATCTTCATCGAGCAGAAGTGCGGCCCACACATCGAGCAGAAGTGCGCCGTCTTCGCGCCATCGGCCGGCAGCGTCTCGTCGTGGAACTCCTTCGCCTTCTCGGGATCGAGCGAGAGCGCGAACTGATCCATCCACCGGAACTCGAAGCGCGCTTTCGACAACGCATCATCACGCTGCTGAGCGCCGGGGTGGCCCTTCGCGAGATCCGCCGCGTGTGCGCTGATCTTGTACGTCACGACGCCTTCGCGAACGTCGTCGCGATCAGGCAGCCCGAGGTGTTCCTTGGGCGTCACGTAACAAAGCATCGCGGTGCCGAACCAACCGATGATCGCCGCGCCGATGCCGCTGGTGATGTGGTCGTACCCCGGAGCGATGTCGGTGGTGAGCGGACCCAACGTGTAGAAAGGCGCCTCGTGGCAGAGCCTGAGCTGCTCCGTCATGTTCTCGCGGATGCGCTGCATCGGCACGTGACCCGGGCCTTCGATCATCACCTGCACGTCGTGCTTCCACGCGAGCTGGGTCAGCTCACCGAGGGTCTTCAACTCAGCCATCTGCGCTTCGTCGTTGGCGTCGGCGATCGACCCGGGACGCAGCCCGTCTCCCAGTGAGAACGACACGTCGTACGCCTTCATGATCTCGCAGAGCTCATCGAAGTGCGTGTAGAGGAAGTTCTCCTGGTGATGCGCGAGGCACCAGCGCGCCATGATCGACCCACCGCGCGACACGATGCCCGTCACGCGCTTCGCGGTCATCGGCACGAACGGCAACCTGACGCCCGCGTGAATGGTGAAGTAATCGACGCCTTGCTCGGCCTGCTCGATGAGCGTGTCGCGGAAGAGTTCCCACGTGAGCGCCTCGGCCTTGCCGTTCACCTTCTCGAGCGCCTGGTAGATGGGCACCGTGCCGATGGGCACCGGCGAGTTGCGCAGAATCCACTCGCGCGTCTCGTGGATGTTCGGACCCGTCGAGAGATCCATCACCGTGTCGGCGCCCCAGCGGATCGCCCACACCATCTTCTCGACCTCTTCTTCGATCGAGGACGTCACCGCGGAATTGCCGAGGTTGGCGTTCACCTTCACGAGGAAGTTGCGGCCGATGATCATCGGCTCCAGCTCGAGGTGGTTGACGTTGGCGGGAATGATCGCGCGCCCACGAGCGATCTCGTCGCGCACGAATTCCGGACTGATCTCGCGCGGCAACGAGGCCCCGTACGATTCGCCGGCGTGCTGGCTCGCGCTCGACACGCGCTTCTGATTTTCGCGAATGGCGACGAACTCCATCTCGGGCGTGATCTCTCCACGCCGAGCGGCCGCCAGCTGCGTGACCGAAGCGCCACCACGCGCGCGGAAGGGCTTCGTCACCGAGTGGAAGCGCAGCTTCTCCAGCCGCGGATCAGCCAGACGCTCCCGTCCGTACGTCGACGACAAACCAGACAGCCGCTCGAGATCGGCGCGCGCCGCGATCCACCTCTCGCGGAGCGGCGGCAGCCCTTTGCGCAGATCGATCTCCACCGTGGGATCCGAGAACGGCCCGCTCGTGTCGTAGACGGTGATCGGCGCGTTGTGCGTCACGCGGCCATCGGCGTGCGTGGTGTCGCTCTGCGAGATCTCCCGCATCGGCACGCGCAAGTCGGAAAACTTCGCGCCCCCGACGTAGATCTTCGACGACTGCGCAAACGGGGTGCGGGTGATGCGCGCGAGTGCCGCTTCATCGACCGCGAGACGCTTCTGAGCCATTTGTAAACGCTCCCTTCGCCCGACGGGCCAGGTTCAGCGGGTCGGCCTCGTGCAAGGCCCTCTCAGCTCGTCCACGACAGCGAGCTCCCCGGGTTGAGTCACTTTCCATTCCAGCGATTCATTGCTTTCGCAAGTCCATCGCGCGCCCACGACTCGGCGATGTCGCACGACTTACCGATCAACTCAGGCAGAGCAGGGCGCTCCTCGCTCGAGAAGTCACCAAGCACGTGACCGACGACGCGCTCCTTCGCGCCAGGGCCCGAAGCCCCCTGGGGCGACGGCGATGGGTGGCGAACCGGCTTGCCGATGCCGAAGCGCAGGCGCACGTATTGATCTTCGCCCCACGACTCGCGAATCGAATTCAAACCGTTGTGGCCGCCGCTGCCTCCGCCTTGCTTGAGCTGCAGCTTGGCGAACGGGAGATCCAGCTCGTCGTGGATCACCATCACGTCGGGAGCGGGCACTTTGTAGAAACGTGCCGCCTGACCGAGCGAGATGCCCGAGCGGTTCATGAACAGCTGCGGCTTGATCAAGAGCACCTTGTCGCCCGCGAACGATCCACTCGCGAGCTCGGAGTCGAACTTGGTGCTCGAAAACGACAGCTTCCATCGTGCCGCGAGCGCGTCGAGCACGAGGAAGCCGATGTTGTGCCGATTCTGTTCGTACTGAGCCCCGGGGTTGCCGAGGCCGCACAGGATCTTCACGCCGCGAGATTACTTCTTGGCCGCAGGAGCCTTCGCCGCGCCAGCCGCCGCAGGAGCCGCCTTGCCATCGGCGCCAGCCGCCGGAGCCGCCTTGCCGTCCGCGCCAGCCGCCGCAGGAGCGCCCGGAGCGCCAGCCACCGCGCCCGCAACCGGAGCCGCGACCTCGACCACCTTCTCGATTTCCGGAGCCGTGACGACCGCGATGGTGAAGTTCACGTGCGTCTTCACCGTGATGCCCGCGGGGAGCTTGATCTCGTTGATGTGCAACGCGGTCGCGATCTTGAGGTGCGAGACGTCGGCCTCGATCGAGAGCGGGATCGAGCCGGGCAGCGACCACACTTCGAGCTCGCGGCGCATCTGCGAGAGGATGCCTCCCTCGGCGACACCGATCGACTTGCCGGTCAGCACGAGCGGGATCTTCACCTTCACCTGCTCGTTCTCACGCACGGCGATGAAGTCGGCGTGGAGCAGATCCTTGCTCACCGGATCCATCTGGTAGTCCTTGAGGAGCACGATGTGCTCCTTGCCGTCGACCGACAGCCCGATGATGGTGTTCAGCTTCTTCTCGGTGTGCACCGCCGCCTTCAACGCCTTCGCGTTGAGCGCGATGTTGAGCGGCTTGTCGAGACCCTTGCCGTACACGCACGCGGGGATCATGCCGTCCACGCGGGTACGACGGGCCGGGCCCTTGCCAGCGCCAACACGGGTCTTCGCCTCGAGCTTCGAAACCTGAAGTGCCATGGGAATTTCGTCTTTCGTTTCAACACGTACTGCTCTGTGCGATCCCACCCGGCATCTCACCGCCATTGGTGAGCCCCGAAGTTGGAACCGGCTTCCCAGCAGGAAGCGCCGCGCCCATATGCCACCCTTCGAGTCGCGGTCAAGGCTTGCCCTTGCAGCACCCGCGGTCGTCTGGTAGGTGCGCCGTCCTTCTTTCGACGTTTCCCAATCGTTTCCCCAGCAGCCCCGGCTGCTGACTCTGGAGTGTCTCGTCATGCGTAACGCCGCCATTCAGTTCGTCGACTCGCTTCACACCCGTAAGGAACTCACCGAGTTCCGCGCCGGCGACACCGTGCGCGTGTGGTGGAAGGTCAAGGAAGGCGAGAAGGAGCGCAGCCAGGCGTTCGAGGGCGTCGTGATCCGCAAGACCGGCGGCTCGGTCGACGCGACCTTCACCGTTCGCAAGATGAGCTTCGGCGTCGGCGTCGAGCGCATCTTCCCGCTCCACTCGCCCCGCTACGAGTCGATCGACGTCGTGTCGCGCGGTGACGTGCGCCGCGGTCGCCTCTTCTACCTCCGCACCCTCAAGGGCAAGGCGGCGCGTCTCGAGGCGCTCGATGAGACCGGCCCGGCTGACGCGGCGGCTCCGGCTGCAGCTGCGGCCAAGAAGTAATCTCGAAACTCCCATCGGCGAGGGGCGATGCTGTTTCTGGAGCTGGCGGCGCAGGCCGTTCGCGGGTTCTCACCTTCGATCCGGCTCGCTCTCAAGCCTGGATACACTGCGCTCAAAAGTCCTTCCGATCTGCCTGCACCTCTGTCGGGGCTGATCGTCGCGCTCTCGTTTCCTGATGGCCGTGGTGGCGACGTCGCGTACCTCGCTCCGGGGCAGAAGGGCGGTCGCGCGGGCCTCTCGATTCAAGGCAACGACGGCTCCGTGTGGCGCATCGTGCGCGACCTCGGCGGAGCAGGTGGCCTGCACAAGCTCAACCGCACGACCAACCAGTTCGAGATCGTCTCGCAAGAAGCGGGAGAGATGGGGCAGTCCTTGCGCTCGGGCGCCGGGTTCCCGGCGCGCACCACGTGGGAACAGCTCTTCACGTTGACCGGTCCGCAGCTGCCGACGCGTCGACCGAAGGGGCCCACGGGTCCACCGCAGAGCACCTCGGGCTCGATGAAGTCGCTCCCGCGTGTGGTCAGCGCGTGGAACATGGATGGTGGCGGTTCGGGTTCGAACCCCGCGGTCAGCGCTGAAGACGCGGCGAAGTTGCCCGCGCTCGAGGCCGAGCTCGCGTCTGCCAAGCGCGCCGCCGAGGTGCAGTTCCGGCTCGATGGCGTCAATTCCGAGCTCTACGAAGCCGAGACGAAGACCAAAGCCGGCAACGAGGTGATGGCGCAGCTCAACGGCGCGAAGGAAGAGCTCGCCGCGTTCAACGCCCGCATCTCGACGTTGCCCGACGACATTCTGGTGCGCGCGCAGCGCCACAACGACGAGAAGCGCAAGTTCGACGAGCAGGTGCAGCGCGTGCGCGATGAGATGCAGGCCGCGCAAGACAACCAGCCCGCAGCGCCCGCTCCGCTGCTCAAGAACCAGCAGTTCCTCGCGGCGATCGGTGTCGGCATTGCGCTGTACGTCGGCGCCGCGTTCCTCGAGGGCAGCCTGCGCTGGCTCGCGTTGCTGGCGATGATCCCCTTCTCGCTGGCGGCCCTCTTCGCGCTGCGCCACATCGAAGATCTGCAGACCGTCTCGCGCCAGGGCGGGAAGGGTGAAGTGCTCGCCGGCCGAGAGAAGAAGCTCACCGACGATTTCCAGCTGGCGTCGATGGTGGTGTCCAAGGCGCTCACGCAGGTCGGCACCTCGAGCATCGAAGAGTTCCTCACCTTCATGGGCCGCAAGGGTGAGCTCGTGGCGCGCACCGCCGAGCTCGAGTCACAGCTGGCCGCCGTGCAGAGCGACCCCGAGTTCATCGCCGTTGGAGAGAAGCTCAGCCGCCTCAAGAGCGAGCAGGAAAAGCTGAACCAGGAACTGCTCGGCATGTCGGGTGGCTACATCCGCGACGTGCGCGACATCGAGCGTGAGATCGCGCGCATCAAGGAACCGCCGGCCGCTCCGAAGCCCGCAGCGCCGCCGCCCTCGTCCTCGGGTTCTGGTTTCGCGCCGGTGCCCACGGGCCCGACTGAGAACTGGGAAGATCCGATGCCGCCGCTGATGTTGCTCGCGACCGATCTCTTCACCACCGACATCCCTTCGCTGTGGAGCGTGCTGCATGATCGCTCGGTGCAATACGTCACCGCGCTCACCGATCGCCGGTACCACGGCATCCAGCTCGACAAAGACGGCCACGCCACGCTCGAAGCTCCCGGCCGCACCGTCAGCGCGAAGGAACTGCCGGGCAAAGATCTCGATCTCATCTATCTGGCGATGCGGCTGACGCTCATCGAGAAGGCCGCCAGCCAGCACAAGCTGCCGGTGGTGATTGAAGACACCTTCAACACCGTGCTCGACGCCACCAAGCAGCCGCTCTTCGGGCGCATGGTGAAGCACCTCGGCACGCTCACGCAGGTCCTGCACGTCAGCGGATCTGGCCAGAACGCCTCGCTCGCCGACACGCCTGTCGCGATCTGACGCACGTCGAAGTCGTTTCGTGCAGGCGGCGCCGCCGGGCTGAAGCCCCTCGATCTGATCGCAGCGGAACTGCCCCGAGCATGACGGGCATCACGGACGTGTCAGTGCTGGTCGGCATGATGGCTGCTTCACGTTTTCAGCAAAGGGGGCCGCATGCACACCGAACGTCGTCAGGCCGGAGATCGCGCCGAACAACTGGTCGTCGAATTCCTCGAGCGTCATGGCTTCACCATTCGCGATCGCAATGTGCTCGCCAGGCGCGGTGAGCTCGACATCGTGGCCGAACGCGGCCTCACGCTCGCGTTCGTCGAAGTGCGTTCCACCGCCACGGACATCTTCGGAGATCCCAGCGGCACCGTGACGCGCGCCAAGCAGCGCAAGGTCGCGCTCGCGGCGCACGAGTACTGCCAGCGGAATCGGCTCTACCAGCGCGTGATTCGCTTCGACGTCGCCTCGGTGGTCGGCTCCCGCGTGGAATTGATCGAAGACGCCTTCGACGCACCGTTCGCGTCGATTCACTGATCCAACTTGAGTAAGGAGCGCTCCATGAACCGGTTCTGGATCGCGGTGTTCGTCGTGGTCGCCTCGTCGTGCACTGAGCCCGACACGATGATGATGCGCACCAACGAGATGACGCCCGGCAACTACGCCGCGACGTTCACGCTCGTCGACAAGCGCGGCGACATGACTTTTTTCGCCAACTACACGGTGATGGGCAACGCAGGCTTCGCGGTGAAGTCGGCGATGAACGGCGACTACGACTTGAAGCCCGGCTCGTCGACGATGGTTCAGGTCGACTACCGCGCGGGCAACTGCAGATGCATGGGCTCGACCTCGGCGCCGGTGAACAGCGCGACCTTGCGAGTGCGCCCGCGCGACGCGACGTACGACTTCGGCTGGAGCACCAGCAGCCTCACCATCCCCGTCTCGTGCACGAAGATCGATCCCAGCCTGATTCCGGCATGCCCCACGACGCATGACGCGTCGCTCGATTGGGACAAGCCGCGAAACGCGCCGAACGACCCGGTGTGCCCCACCACCAGCAGCGAGTCGTTCGACGATCCGGGTGTCATCACCGGCTCGTCGCAGCAAATCTGCAGCGCGAGCAACTTCGACATTCGCGCCACGTGGACGCTCAGCGCCACGCAGTGATCAGTCGAGCAGCGTGCGCCGAACGTAAGCTGGTAGGAAGCCCCGCACGATGCCGGGCACGCTCTTCGTGGTCGCAACGCCGATCGGGAATCTGGGCGATCTCTCTCCGCGGGCGATCGAACTGTTGAAAGCCGTCGCGCTGATCGCCGCGGAAGACACGCGCCACACCCGCACGCTCCTCGACAAGTTCGGCATCGCCACCGCGACGACGTCGCTCCCTGCGTTCGCGGAAGGCGAGCGCGCCTCGTCGATCATCTCGAAATTGGAGAGTGGCTCCGACGTGGCGCTGGTGACCGACGCGGGCACCCCGGCCATCAGCGATCCCGGAGAGAAGCTGGTCGCCGAGGCCATCACTGCCGGCGTGAAGGTCGTCCCCATTCCCGGACCGGCCGCGTTCGTCGCCGCGTTGTCTGCCGGCGGCCTGCCGACCACGCGCTTCCACTTCCTCGGCTTCCTCCCCCGGCAGCAGTCCGAAGCGAAGGCGATGATCGACGAGGTCGCGCAGCTGTCGGCGACGTTGGTGCTCTACGAATCGCCACGCCGCCTCGGAGAGACCTTGAAGCACTTGCACCAATGGCTCGGCCCACGCCGCGCCGTCGTCGCGCGTGAGCTCACCAAGCTGCACGAAGAGTTCGTCCGCGACACGCTCGATCAGCTCGCCACGCGCTACGCGACCGCTGAAGTGCTCGGAGAGGTGGTGGTGCTGGTCGAAGGCCGCACCGGCGACACGCGCTGGAGCGAAGACGAGGTGAAGCGCGCGCTCCAGAAGGGCCTCGAGAGCGGAGAGCGCCTCAAGTCGCTCACCACCGACCTTGCCAAACGCAGCGGCTGGTCGTCAGGCGATCTCTACCGAATCGGGTTGACGCTCAAGGACTGACTCACGGAGCGGCGACCGCCGGGCAGAAGCCCGAGCTCGGCGCGCACGACTTCTTGTATTCGATGGGCAGGCCATTCGCCCCCGAGCAGTAGTGCTGCGTGCCCGCCTCGTTCTCGACCGTGAACGGATTGCAGGTCACCGTTCCGCCGCCCGGCGGCGTGGGGCACGAGCCGCCGTTGCCGCAGTCGAGGATCACGCCTCCGCAGTCGAAGCCCGAGGGGCAATCGGCGTCGGTCTGGCAGTCGTGACCGCAGAATTGGCCCATCTGGCCTTCGGTGACGAACTGCAGGCACGACACGCCGGTGTTGCACTCGAGGCCGGTCGTGCAGCTCATGCAGTCCTGGCGGCCGGCGCGTGTCGAGCACGCCCCCGTTCCGCGATCGCAGAACATGTTCACCGGGCAGTACGAGTTGTCGCGGCAGAAGTTGATGCACGCGCCCATCACGCACGAGAGCTTCGGAGCGCAGTCGCTGTCGTCACGGCAGCCCGCGCGGCACATCAGCGTCGCGGTCGAGCAGATGTTCGACAACGCGCAGTGCTCGTCGAGCGTGCACGGCCCATTGGGGATGCACCGCGTGGTGGTGGTGTCGCAGAACGTGCCGGTCGGGCAGTCGAGGTTCGAGGTGCACGACGCGAACGACTGGCAGTAGCCCAGCGAGTTGCAGAAGTTGTTCGCCGGGCAGCCCGCGTTGCTGGTGCACTTGCACGAGCCCGAGACCATGTCGCACGTCTGATTCGCCGGGCAGCTCGCGTTGCTGATGCACACGCAGCGGTTGTCAGCGCCGCGCTGGAAGCCGGGCGGGCAGCACGCGTTGCCGACGCACACGCACGCCGCGAGCGACGGATCGTATTCGTGGTTCGCCGGGCAGCATGCGGTCTTGGTGCACACGCAGTCTCCGCTGCGCGAGTCGTACCGGAAGTCGATGGGGCAGCAGCCGTCAGAGGCGCAGTCGCACACCTCGGTCATGGAGTTGAAGAGGAAGCCCTCGGGGCAGCACGCATCTCCCGCGCACTCGCACGCGCGCGTCTGCTCGTCGAAGCCGTAGCCGTCGGGGCAGCAGTCGGCCGAGTCGCACACGCAGCGGCGCTCGTCGCCGATCCACCGGTGATCGCGCGGGCAGCACTCGGAGTCGCGGCACACGCACGCTTCCGAATCATTCGAGTACTCGTAGCCGCTCGGGCAGCACGCCGTGTCGCGGCACACGCACACCGCTTCTTCACAGCGATGGCCGGTGGGGCACGCCTCGTCGGTCTGGCACACGCACGCGCCGCCGTCGGGGTTGGTGTAGCCGTTGGGGCAGTCGGGGTTGAGCGCACTGCGAGCGCAGCCGTTGAGCAGCCAGAGACCCAACGCGAGAGTGATGAGAGCGCGAGCGCAAAGCCCCCTGGGGCGACGCCGATGGGTAGCGAACCAGTTCATGGGCGGGCGTAGGCGTAACGCAGGCGAACCGTCGAGCCTGGAGGAGGAACGAAATTGCCGAGGAACACCACCGAGTTGGTGTCCGCGCGGTACTGCCAGCCATTCACCGGGTCCTGCGGAATGGTCTGCCCATTGATCGTCACGGTGATGGAGTTCGCGATCGGAGGAAGCGTCAGCGGGAAGACGCGCTTCAACGTGTTGAGCGCCTGCGCGATGCGAATCAGCGTGGTCTCGAACGACGCGTCGCAGATGCTGCCGATGATGCCGCCGGTCTTGGTCGCCACTTCGGCGTAGCGCACGGCCGGATCAGCGGTGGAGCCATACAAACCCGTCTCGCCCGGAGGCACGCAGCCGTTGGGGATCGTGCCGCCGATCACCGAGAAGCTCACCAGGTTCTCGTTGCCCTTGCCCTTCAGGCCGCGGAACACGCGCGCGTAGTAGTCGGTCTCTCCGAAGCTCGAGTCGTCTTCGTTGGTGACCGCGATGATCGCCAGCGCGGCGTTGGGCCGCAGGAAGCCGAAGTTCGGCTGCCCGGGGTCGATGTTCGGAGACGTGAGCCCGAGCTGCGACATGCGCAGCCCCTGTTCCCAGCGCGAGCGCGACGAGGGGAACGTGGTGTTCGCCTCGAACACCGCGCGCGGGTTGGGGGTCATGTTGGTGATGATCCTGGTCGTGCCGCGCAGCTGGCCGCGATCGGCGATCACGATCGACGTGACGCCCATCTGGAAGTCGACCTGCAGCGCGAGCAGTTCCTGCACGAAGCGATTGAAGTTGCCGACCAGCGTCGCGCGCTCGTTGGTCATCGAGCCGGAGTCGTCGATCACCCACAAGATGTCGACCACGCCATCGGACTGCTTGAGATCGTCGACCTGAATCGAGTCGACCCGCGGAGGGTCGATCAGCTCCACGCGGTTGACGGTCGAGCGGTTGATGCGCGGCGGCTTGATCTCCACCGGGGACAGAATGGGCGGAGCGACCTGCGGGACCGCCGAGCCGCGACCGTTCTCACGGCCCACCGGATCGCAGGCGGCCGCCACGAGCAACACAGTGATGAGGAGGCCGCTTTTCATCCGCATCGTCGGGGAGAACATGATCGACGTGGCCTTCCTCATGCAAGCCTTGGGTGCACCAGCCAACCCTTTCGATCCACAGTCCGTTCGCGACCCATTGCGCTCCACGGCCCACGCGCCTACGACATTCACGCCCCACATGCGCTTTCTCTCCGTCACCTTCTTGATGATGGCCGTCATCTCCGGCTGTCGCTGTAGTCCGCCGACACCACAACCGGTCACTCTGCGCGTGATCAATACGACGCGTTCCCCCATCTATGTGGACGGGTCGGGCGGCAAGCTGGGCCTCAAGATTCAGCGAGACGTCGGCGGCCAGCTCTTCGCCTTCGACGATCTGGCGTGCGAGTGCCGCTTCTGCACCAACGTCTGCAACACCTCGTGCACCTGTCCTGACGCTGGCCTTCCCCTGGTGCGCCGCATCGATCCCGGAGCGACCGCCGAGCGCGAGTGGAACGGCGTGGTGCAGACCACCGGTTATTCGAACTGCGGCACCGACTCCTGCCTCGATCAGCAGAACGCGCCGCTCAACGAGCCGTTCACGCTCGAGCTCTGCTTCAACGTGCAGCGGCCGCAGGGTGCGCGCTTCGACGACGCCGGAGTCGCCGAGGGCGTCATCCCGATCCTCAACTCGACGTGCACCACGCGGCAGTTCGCTCCGCAGGATCTGGTGGTCGAGATCGGCCCCACGCGCGGCTCGGCCTGCACCAGCAACGCCGACTGCAAGGGCACCGGTGAGCTCTGCTTCGACAACGCGTGCACGACCGGGTGCCCGGCCAACGAGTTTCCGCAGCTCGGGTCTGAGTGGGTGCTCCTCGTCGCCAGCGTCGACAACATGGGTTTCTTCGAGCAATCCGCGCGCGGCACCGACGGCAAGCAGTTCGTCGGCACGGGCACGCTGACCTCGGCGGTCTACCAATCGAGCAGCCTGCTGATGTCGTTCTCCAGGCCGGGCACGGTGCCGGGAGAAGTGCTCACGGGGCGCGTGCAGGTGAAGCTCCCCGCGGGCGTCGGAGTGCCCATCACCACCGGAAACATCGTGAAGGTCCTGGTGACCGACGACGGCGCCGACGTTCCCTCGCGAGCGGTGCTGATTGAGGACGCGACCACGAGCGAGGTGCTCTTCGCGGCCGACATGGCGCAGGGCGTCCGGGCGCTGACCGACATGGAACTCGCGCCGTTCTCGATCTCCAGCGGCTCGACGGCGGTGGGCTGCACGCAAGATGGGTGTGGTCGGAAGCTGTTCTTCCCGCTCACGTTCACGGGCGGAGGCGGCTCACTCGAATTGGTTCCCGGCCAGCAGGGCGACCTGACCGTAGGGGCAGCGCGCTACCATTTCTTGAACGTCTCGAGCGGTCGCTACGAGACCACGACCTGCGACATCTCCGATCAGCGGCCCTGGCTCTTCTGGAAGGTGACGACGCCGTAAGGGCTGGTGCTAGTCTCTCGCCACCCCATGTCCGCGACGAAGTCATCAGACCTCGATCGAGGTCGGCGCGTCGGAAAGTACGAGATCATCACGCGCCTGTCGGTCGGCGGGATGGCGGAGCTGTTTCTCGCGTATTTGCCGGGCCCGGGTGGCTTCAAGAAGTTCGTCGCGCTCAAGCAGATCCTCCCCGATGTGAAGGCCGACGACTCGTTCGTGAAGATGTTCCTCGACGAGGCGCGCATCACGGCGGCCTTCAACAACGCCAACATTGGCCAGGTCTTCGACCTCGGAGAGGAACGCGACGAGCTCTACCTCGCGATGGAATTCATCGCCGGTCAGAACCTCGAGCAGACCATCAAGCGCGCGGCCAAGCGGGAGATCGCGATCCCCGTCGGCTTCGCGGCTCGTGTCGTTCGCGACACCGCGCTCGGCCTCCACTACGCGCACCACTTCACTGATCCCACCGGGCAGCCGATGGCGGTCGTGCACCGCGACGTGTCTCCGAAGAACGTGATGATCACCTGGACGGGGCAGGTGAAGGTGATCGACTTCGGCATCGCCAAGGCGCGCGGCCGGCTCAATCGCACGCAGATCGGCGTCGTGAAGGGCACCAGCGGTTACATGTCTCCAGAGCAGGTGCGCAACGAGCCGCTCGACGGCCGCACCGATCTCTTCGCCGCCGCCTGCATGCTGCACGAGATGTTGGTGGGCGAGCGCTTGTTCACGGCTCCGACCGACGCCGCGATGATGCTCAAGATCGTCGACGGTGAGCCTTCGGCGCCGCAGACCATCAACCCGTACGTCACGCCCGAGCTCAGCGACGTGGTGTTGAAGGCGCTCAGCAAGAAGCGAGAACAGCGCTTCGCGACCGGCCGTGAGTTCGCCCGCGCCATCGAGCAGAACTGCCCGGAGATCTTCGAAGACGAGCAGGTGGCCGAGTTCATGGGCCAGCTCTTCGAAGACAAGATCGCCATCACCCGCTCGCTGCTCGAGGCGGCCAACACCAGCAACGCCGACGACTCGCAGATGAAGCAGGCCGCCGAAGGCCTCACCACTGACGAGCGCGACGTCGAGAACGCCAGGCCGCCCAGGAAGAACACCGGCTCGGTGAACGTGAAGTCGAGCGCCACGCCGCACCCGCGCCCGGGTCTGAAGACCGGTGGCTCGAGTCAGAAGCTGCCCAAGGTGGTCAGCAACCCGAACGTGAAGCAGTCGAGCCGCCAGCTGCCGCAGGTCGGCAAGAGCTCGCAGCGGCTGCCGAAGATTCAGGTCGAGGAAGAGACGGTCAAGCCGGGCACCAGGTCGCCGTTCTCGAAGAAGAACGAAGAGAAGGAAGATCTCGACGCGACGATCCCTCCGCGGAGCAAGTCGCAGATGCGGCTGCCGCAGGTGCCTCCCAAGGCGCCTCCGCCCGATCGGCCGACCGAGGTCGAGCAGTCTGCGACGCAGGAGAACTCGGCGCGGGCCGGTCAGAAAAAAGGCGGCGTCGGCGGGCTGATCGCGATTCTGGTGATTCTGTTGATCGTCGGCGGCCTCGGCTGGGCCGTCGTCGCGGGTCCGCTGAAGGACACCTTCAACAAGATGAACGAAGAGCCGCCTCCGGTCGATACCGGCCCCAAGAAGATCGATCTCGCGGGCACCAACCCCGACGGCGAGAAGCCGGCGTGGCTCATCGAGAAGGAAAAGCAGAAGGCCGAGCTCGAGGCAGAGAAGAAGCGCCAGGCGGAAATCGAAGCGCAGATGAACGACCCCGAGCGCAAGGCCGCGCTCGCGCAGCTCGAAGCCGACCTGAAGCAGCTCGACTACCTCGAGGCCGAACAGCGCTCGCTGAAGCTGGCCGCGCAGCAGGGGCAGGCGACGGGAGCGGCCAACACCAAGAAGATCGAAGATCTCCAGAAGCAGATCGATGATCTCAAGGCGGCCGTCGAGACCAAGAAGAAGGAAAGCGCCGCGCCGAAGAAGAAGAACCCGGGCCAGGCGGTCGACGGCAACGACAACGCGATCGAAGTGGTGAAGGGCACCGACGGCGCGAAGCAGGCGGCGGTCGGCTTCGTCACCATGCGCACCGTGAATCCGTCGTCGGCGGCCGTGCTCTACAACGGCGATTCGTTGGGCTCGACGCCGTTCTCCAAGGTGCCGCTCGAGGCGGGCATCCACAAACTGATCGTCATGGACGGCGACGGCAGGTCGCGTGTGCTCTCGGTCACCGTGACGGCGGGGAAGACCGTCGAGATGAACGGCATCGACGTCAGCTCGCTGCCCTTCGCGAAGTGATCAGATCCAGCGCGTTCGCGGCGCGTTGAACGGCTGCATGACCGCTGCGCTCCTTGCCCTCTCTCTCGTTCTCTCGGCTGAATCAGCCGCCAAGGCGGCTGGGGGACACGATTCCACCGGCGGCGCACTCACCGAGCCGGCTGTCACCTCGGCCCGTTATGCGTGCCGGATGGGCGAAGGCTTTGCCCCCATCGTCCGCGACGTCGAAGCCAGGATGTACGTCACGCGCGTCGTCGCTGGCGAACGCGTCACGTACGAGGTCTACGAGATTCAGCGCAGTCAGCGCGGCACGGTGCTGCTGGCGACCTGCGACCGCGTGGTCACGACCCCCTGAGTCGGCTTCGTGAAGTGATGATCTGCGCTTCTGCACCCCGAAGCCGGTGATCCGATCGGTCGTTACACTCACGTCATGCTCACGAACGTGGAGCGGGTGCTGACGCCACTCGATTTCGAAACGTACGTGCACGTGCCCCTCGTCGCGCTCGACACGCTCGGACCGCCGACGCACGAAGATGATCCGCACGACTGGAAAGAAGGCGCTCCGCCGGGCCCGATGCGCTTCTGGTTGTTGCGCGCGCCGTGCGGCCTCGAGTTCTCCGTCGCGCAGTACTGGTGGGCGCCCGATGGAGTCGATGATCACGCCGAGCTGCGCGCCGAGAGCGTGGATGAGCTCGAACACGCCTTGCTGCACCTCTCGTTCAACGTGAACAAGGTGTGGACGAGCGATTCACTCGGGCGAATCGGCCGCGGCTTCGCCGTCGATCGCACCGACGATCCCGGTCACACCTTTCTGGTCGGAGAGTTTCGGCGCGAGGCGAGCGCGCGTTGCGTCCACGCCACGCTCGAGCGGCGAGGCCACAAGCAGTTCTATTCGGTGCGGACGTTGCCACCCTGGCCTGCACTGCCGTGGGTGGTGAAGCGCCGCGACGACAACGGCAACGAATTCACTGTTGCTGATCACCGCTCACGTTGGCTCGCCGACGCACATGTCGCGGAGCTGAGCGAAGAGCCGCGACACAAGCAGACCTTTTGGGTCGAGCAGAAAGAACGGCGCTGAGTCAGGTGTACTGCCACATGGCGAACGCGTCTTTCTCGTCGTCCTTCACGAAGACGTAGACGCAGCCGGCGAGGCCCGCCTCGTCCCAGGTCTTCGAGACGTTCAAGGCGTCGAAGTCGAGTTGGGCGATGAACTTCCAGTTCTTCACCTCGACCTCGCCCTGAAGGAACTGAGGCACGCCTCCGCGCTTCTGCGCCGACGATTCCTGCACGTCCTTCGAGGTGCCGAACTTCTCGAGCACCTGGGCGAGGGTGGCGTCCTTCTCTCCGAGGGCGAC
>JAEUJS010000358.1 GCA_016792935.1 Archangium sp.
GGGGCGACCCTTCATGCCGCATGTACGCCGGTCACGGCTTCTTCGGAACATCGTCCGAGCAGGCCGAGTCGGTGTTGTCGTTGAGGTACGGGCCGCCGCTCGGGCCGTAGTTCGCCGGCTTCACGTCCGCAGGTCGAGGACTTCGATGGTCGCGACGTTGCGCACGGAGCGCGATGGCTCCTTGTCGGTCGGAACGACGACTCTCAGGGGACCGTCTTCGGCGCCGAGAACCTTGCCGTCCAGCTGCCAGACCAAAAGCGCGCGCGTCGGCCCCATCTCTGACCACAGCTCGGCGCACGAGAAGACGGCCTGGAAGCCGTCGGTGGCGGTCACGCGCACCACCATCTTCCAGCCAGATCGCTTCTCGCGCTTCGCCACGTCCGGCCCCATCGGGCCAGGCGAGAACCCGACCGCCTTCAGCACTGCCTCCAGTGGGGCTCCCCGCACCGAGCGCTGCTTGCCGTGGTCCGTCCACGTCGCGTCGGTGGCCCCGAGCGCTTCGAGTTCCTTCACCGAGAAGCTCTTGGGCGTGGGCACGGCGCCCTTCACGGCAACGCTGGAAACCGGGGCCGCGAGTAGCGCGACCGCCAACGGAGCGACAAGGAACGCTGTCATGGCGCCACGACCATCATCTCGGTGGCCTTGATCAAGGCCGTGACCTTCATGCCCTTCCTGAGGCGCAGTTCCTCCGCAGCGTCCCGCGTGATGATCGCCACGAGCTTGATGCCGCCCGGCGCGTCGATCTCCACTTTGGCCATCAGCTTGTCCGTGACGACCTTGGTGACGACCCCAGGCAGCTTGTTGCGGCCGCTGATCTTCGCCATTGCGCTGCCTCGCTTTCACGGTGCGGCTTAACACACCGCTTCGCGAGGCCTCATGGCACGCCCACCTCGTGACCACTGGCAGCGGTTTGATACCCACCCAGGGCCGCAAGCTCCCGCTTGAAAGGGGAACCCGCCACGGTATCCACCAGCCGCTCCATGCGGTCGTCCTGCGCAAGCCGGTCGTGGAATACCAGATCGAATCGCTCCTCGGTCAGCGGGATGAACGGCAGGCCGAAGGCGATCGCAGCAGCGCGGATGCCGATCCCCGCATCCGCCGCACCCAGCGCGATGCGCTGCGCAACTTCGAGGTGACCCGTTGCCAGCGCGCCACCGAGCGGCATTTTGTCGCGTGCCAGCGAACGCAACAGCCGCTCAGCGCCCGAATCGGGCTCGCGCCGCACCCATCGGACCTTCGGCGTGAGGGCATCACCGAGCCTGCGAATGCGAAGGGGGTTCCCCTCTCCGACCAGCAAGCCCTGTTCCCAGGTGACGAGGTTCACCACCCGCATCGACTGTCGCGGAAAACGGCGCATCACTTCGATCACGTTCTCCTCGAGGTGAATGCCGGCGACGTGAACCTCCCCGCGCGCGAGGGCCGAGAGCGACGCTCCGCTCGAGCCGCGGACCCAGGTCAGGGGCAGACCGTGATCGTCGCCCAGCCGCGACGCGAGCACGCTCAAGGCGGGCGCGCACCCCATCACGACGAGTCGTCGCCGTGCGCGGTCCAGTCGATCGAATGGCCGCACCTGACCGCTCACGACCACGCCATCAGCGGCGAGCCCGTCGGTGTGCTCGACAGCGTGGGCGATCCACCGGCCGTCGACGTCGGCGAGCGCTACGCGGTCACCGTTGCGGAGCCGTCGCCCCGGAAAGGTGGCGCTTACCCTCTTCACTCCAGCGAGGGAGAAGAGCACATCGACCCGCTCCCCCAGGGCGCTCGCCAGCTCGAGCGCCACATCGGTTCCGGGCACAGAACGCCCGCTCTCCAGGGCATTCAGGCTCTGCCGCGAGATGCCGACGCGGCTGGCCAGCTCCTGCTGGGTGAGGCCGCGAGCCTGACGGGTCTTGCGCAGCCGGTTGGAAAGAATACCTGACATAGCGACAATCATGCTTGCCACACTGCGGCCCGCCCGGCGATAGGCGCGTGCATGCGCTACCTCTGCCTACTGCTCGCTGCAGCCTGCTCCCCGGCCCCGATGATGATGACGACCACCGACGCCGGCACGGACGCCGGTGTCCCGGTCGAGCGCGGTCCGAAGGCGCTGCCTCTCGACGGCGACGGCAACGGCCTGTGGTGGGACGCGCCGACCAGCACGCTCTACATCGCGGACGATCAGAACAACCGCATCCTCAAGTACCGCGACGGCGAGGGCATCTCCCTTGCTGCGAACCTGCCGATGGCGCCTCCGAACGGCCCCGGCCTGGGCGGCCTCGTGCTCAAGCCCGATGGGACGCTGGTGGTCACGCGCTTCGGCGGCGGCACCTACGGCGAGGTCGTGTACGTGAAGACCGACGGCACGGGCGCAGGTGTTGTCCCGAACATTCCGAAAGATCGCCGCCGCATCGGGCTCGCGCTCGCCAGCGACGGCACGCTGTACGACACGTACTTCGTGCGCATCAACAACGTGAACGTCGGGTCGGTCGCCCGGCTCGACATCGCGGCGGGCGCCGAGACTGAAGTCGTCGGCGGAATGGTGAAGCCGGTCGGCCTCGCGCTGACGAGCGACACGATGTTCATCACCGATCAGACGGCGAACAAGCTGTACCGCACGCCGCTCGCGAATCCCTCCACGCTGACGACGGTGGTGGACGTGACGGAGCCCGACCTGCTCGCCCGCGGCCCGAACGACTCGCTTCTCTCCGGGAGCCGGAGCAACGGCGTGTTGCAGTTCTCGTCGAGCGGCACTCAGTCTGTTTTCCAGGGCGGGTTCCAGCAGGTGCGAGGCGTCGCGTGGGACGAGCAGAACCGCCGCGTCTTCGCCGTCGATCACGACGGCGACATGTCGAACGGCACGACGCACTTCCTGCAGATCATCCCCGTACCGTGACGCTACCGGCAGTCGTGGGGCTCACCGTCCTGCTCCAGGCGGGCACGGCGACCGAGCCGACCCTCGAGCTTCAACCCGACGCGGGCGCGATCGCGGAGACGCCCTCCCTTCCCGCCGACACCACGCTGACGCCGGCTGCCCCGGCCGACGCGGGAACGGGCCTCCTCAGCCGAATCGCGGAGAAGACCTCGAGCGGCACGCTCGACTTCGCCGACGGGCTGCTAGCCGTCTCGTTCGTCATGGAGACCGACGTACGCGCGTACGTCGCAGAGGTCGAAGGGCAAAACGGCTTCGCGCTCGGGAGGCTGCGCATGGGTGCGCGCGCCCAGCCGGTGAGCTGGCTGCGCGCGACCGGAACGATCGAGTGGGCCGGCGAGAAGCCGAACGTGCTGGACGCCTTCATCGACCTCTGGGCACTACCGTGGGTGCGTCTCTCCTTCGGCTACGGGAAGACACCGCTCTTCTCGTCGGCGCGCGACCAGGCGATCGAGACGCAGACCCTCGGAGACCTGTCATTGATGGTCCGCTCACTCTGGCCGCGTCGCGATCTCGGAGCGGAGATCTTCGTCACGCCGCCAAGGGTGCCGCTCGAGGCGTGGGTGCGCGGGGGCAACGGGTCGAGAGGGCCGCTCGGCAACGACAACAATCACCTCGCGCTCGATGCGCGGCTGGATCTCGTGCTCGGCAACGAGCGCTTCTTCGAGCCCCCCGACTCGAACTGGGGCGTGCGCTTCGGCGTTGGCACCCACCTCGAGGAGGCATTCGACCGCGCGGGCCTCGGCGGTAACACGGCGGCGGGCTTCCTCTTCTATCGGCCTCCCCCGGTGAGCGGACTGCGTCGAGTCGGCGAAAGCCACCTGGCGGTGAACTACAGCCGGTTTCGTCTCCTCATCGAGGCTTCGCTCGCGCTCGAGAACCGGTCTCGCGACACCGACGGGAACCCGAACACGCCGCGGGAGGAGCTTGCCGCGATCGGCGCGTGGGGAGTCTCGACCGAGCTCTCGTGCGTCGTGAGGGGTGACACCGGCGCGTTCTACTCCTGGCGCCGCACGCCCCTGCCGCAGGGCTTCCCGCGATGGAAGGGCGGAGCCGTCGAGGTCGCCGCCCGGTTCGACCGTCTTGCCCTTGGATTGCGCGCCGCCGACGTGGTACCGGGCGGCGCAACCGGCGGCACGGTCGGTGTGAAGTGGTGGCCGACCTCGTTCTTCGGTGTCGGAGCCGTCGGTTACTTGCTGCGCTACGACACTGCGCCGCTGGAGTCCCCGGATCGCCTGTGGTCGTGGCAGGTGCTGGCGCGCCTGACCGTGCGCTTCCGCTGAAGCCAGTCCCGTTGTCGGGCAACGCGCGGTGTCACCGCAAGTGCTCGCCTGAAGCGCAGTAGGTGTCGAGCGCGATGCGGACACCAGTTGCCGGCTCGATCGGCCGGCCTTTGTTGGTCGCGCTCAACCGCTGCCGGGCCTGCTGCACAGCATCGGCAAGCTCGCCCCCACCAACCTTGCCGAGCTTCGCCGCGATCCGGCCGTGACCCGAGCGCCCGATGGCGTCGAGAGCGAGCCGCCGGTCAGCGATGTCGATGGTCGCGTCGCAGGCGATGAGGAGAAGCGCCTCGACGAGACAGCGACGCAGCCGGCTCGCGGCTTCGCCGGTGGCCTCCCCCGCGATGTTTGGCTTCTGCGCAAACACGTTCGCCCAGAAGGCCTCCTCCCACTGCCGGCGCTCAAGCATGAGCTTGGCGATCCGCACCGGACCAGGGTGCTCGGCCCAACCGACGAACAAGTAGGTGCCGCCGAGCCGCATCGCAGCCATGACCATGGCCACGTACTGCGTACGCTGACCGTCTAGCAGTTCGCACAGCGCGGCTGTAACGCGATCGCGCTCGCGCGCCGCCGACAGAAGTTGCAGCGCCTGGACGAACTCCTTCGGTGGCAGATCCCGAATCGAGCCCAGGTGCTCGAGCAGACCAGCAGCCTCTTTCGGTCGCGCGTGGAGGACTACCCGTGCCGCCCAGTTGACGCGGCAGCTGTCGTCAAGGATCTGCTCGCGCCGGACCTGGGCCAAGTGCGTGGCATCTTCGATGAAGGCAACCCGCTCACCGATCCTCGAGACCGCCAATGCAATCGCTTGCAGCCGTGCGGCCCCGCTGTCTGCCCTCTCCGTGGTGGCCAGCGCGTCGAAGACCGCGTACGCGAGCTGAGGCTCGTGCTTCTCCAAAGCCATGAAGACATCGCCTACGGCTCCCTCAACGCCGTCAGCCAGAGCAGCAGCAACGAGACGATCGCGCCACCGATCGGGTGAGTGCCGCAGTTCCGCGAGCAGCAACAACGTGGAGACCCCACTGTGAAGCGGATACTTTGCGTCGGCAGCCGACCTGACGATCGCGGCGAAACGCGGGGAGGCTTCTCGGCTGAGCGCAACGAGCAACTTCAGGACGGCGCCCAGTTCCTTCTCATCCCCATTCGCCGCCGCTCGGAAGACCTGCCGCTCCTCGATCCAGCGTCGGACGAATCGGTCCGCCGCGATCGCCAATGCCGCTTCGTTCCCATCGAATTGCTCCAGCAGGTGCGCGGCTGCGGTGCCGTACCTCCAGTAGCCCCGGATGATGTCGCCGACCTGCCGCTCGATCGTCTCGCTCGTGCGCCCAGTCATGGCTGCCCCCACTTCGACACGTCGAGATCTCCACCACGGCCGACGAACGCCGCCCGGTCGTAGCCGCCAACCTCGGCCAGGGCGGCCTCGAAACCGATCTCGATGACCGGCGCGCTGTGCAGGTAGCGGCCGTTCGGCCCATTTTGAAAGAGCCTGCCCTCGGGGTTGATCATCACGTAGCTGGAGCCCAGCACATCGGCGCTCTCAGGTTGAACTCGGATGCCCTCGCGCCGTAGTTCGAGGTGCCGTTCAACGAAGCTCTCGAACTCGGTCGGGCTGACCTCGAGGGCGGCAGCGTTCTTGTCGTTCTCGCCGATGACCTGCCGGAACTGGAGCAGCTTCACCTTCACGGGCCGCAGCCGACGGAACATCGCCCGCAGATCCTGTCGGACGTTGAGCTGCGTAACGACCGTGTTGATCTTCAACGCGCGGCCGAGTGCGCGCACACGAGCTGCGCGCAGCCCGATGAACACGGCGTAGGACCCGGTCACCGTTCCACGTGCGACGCGCCCGATGGCCGCGTTGGTGTGGTCATCGGCCGAGTCCAAGGAGAGCGCGACGGCATCGCAGAGTTCGATGGTTTTGTCCGTGAGCTGCTTCCCGTTCGAGACGATGCTGGTCTTCAGCCCCTGTGCGCGCGCGACCTGCAGCAACAGCGGCAGGTCTCGAACGAGCGTCGGTTCGCCGCCGGCGAAGTTCACGCGCTTTACCCCGGCCTCGGCGAGCAGCGTGATGATCTTCGGCCAGTCGCATCTTGGCGGTGGTCGCACGATCTCCGGGTACTGCGCGTAGCAGTAGGTGCAGTGCAGGTTGCAGACAGAGGTGATGTGAAGGTTGACGACCTCGGGGACAACGAGCTTGGACATGGAGCGAACTCCGCTCCGGCAGGTTCATGTCGGGGACTGGCTTCTCCGCAGCGTCGAAACAGCGGGCGGGATCGCGAAACGCCGTGCCGGGTGGCGCCTCGTGAGAGCCTGCTCCTGCTGTCGCGCCCTTCGCGGCTCTAACCGCCCGCAGAGAACCTTGCGCTCGATCCGATGCTCCGGCTGGAAGTGGTCAGCGACCACCGTGTTCCACTTGCGCAGCGCGACTATCCGATCTGCTGGCCGGTGAAATCAAGTTCACCTCGGCTCTGTCATGCTCCGTGCGACGGTGACGTTCGGGCTGCGAGTGCCCGG
>JAEUJS010000364.1 GCA_016792935.1 Archangium sp.
CATCGAGCCGATGATCGCCGCCATCACGATCGCGAGCACGACATCCGACGACGACTTCGCGCGAGACAGCACCTTCTCGACGAGGTTGAGGATCTGGTTCACGGGGCACCTTCCTTCTTCTTGTTCTCGTTCTCGAGGGATTCGCTCTCTTCGAGCGCGACCTTCAGGATGGCGGCGGCGGCCTGGTACAGCTCCTCAGGCACTTCCTCGCCGACGTCGTAGTGAATGAGGCTGCGCGCGAGCGGGATGTCGCGCACCACGGGGATTCCCAACGCCTGCGCTTCGCGACGGATCTTCAAGGCATCCTCCTCACGGCCCTTGGCCACGATGTACGGCGCTTCGCACTCGTCTTCGGCGTACCGGAGCGCGATCGCGATGTGCGTCGGGTTCACCACCACCGCGCTGGCCTTCTGAACTCCGCGCGCGGTTCCGCCGTTGGCGATCTGCTTCCGCAGCGACTTCAGCTTCGCTTTCTGGTGCGGGTCGCCGTCGGCGTTCTTGTGCTCCTGCTTCACTTCTTCGTGCGACATCATCAGGTCCTTGATGTGGCGCTTCTTGGCGAGCGCCCAGTCGGCGACGCCGAGCGCGAGCAGCACGAAGGCGGCCTTGATGACCACGGGCTTCAGCAACGCGAGCATGGCGATGAAGCCCGATGCCCCGTCGTGGTGAATGCTGTTGAAGGCGAATGGAGCGAGCTCGGTGACCGCGTTCCAGAACAGCGCGACAATCACCGCAGCGACGGCGAGGCCCTTCAGCACGTCGATCAGCTGACGAACCGAGAAGAGCTTCTTGAAGCCTTCGGTGATGTCGAGGCGCTCGAGCCTGGGGCTCACCGCGTCGGTGTTCAGCTGCAGACCCGACTGCACGACGCTGACGGCGATCGCCGCGAACAACGCACCCGCGAGGCTCGGCGCGACGCACTTGCCGAGCAGCAACACGCCATCGTTGATCGCGTTCTGCGGAGTGACGGTCGCCGAGCCATCGAGCATCGACGCGGTCCAGGCCTTCACACGCGCCGCAGTCGTCGGAGCGAACGCGACCGTCGCCGACAGTCCACCGAGCGTGACGGCGGCCGACGTGAAGAGCTTGCTGCGAGGGATCTGGCCCTTCTTTCGGGCGTCCTCGAGCTTCTTCTGTGTGGGCTGGTGCGTCTTCTCACTCATGGGCGGAGGGTGCTTGAGCAGCCCTCGCGCCAGAGTGTTTGTCAGTTAAATCAAATGGTTATACGAGTCCGCAGTCTCCGCAGGCGGACTCATTCGCCCAGCGCAACGTACCGATTGTCCTCAGTGTCCTCGCCGTAGGTGTTGCGCTGCGGCTTGGTGCGCACCTGCGGAATGATCGTGCTGGCCAGCTTCATGGCCGACGCGTCGAGGAAGTTGTCCGAGAGATCGATGCGCGTGAGGTGCGCGAACGCGGCCTTCTTCGCGACCATCGCCTGCACGCCCCTGGTGTGGAGCACGCCCTTGCTGAGCTCGAGCGCCTTCAACCGCGGGAGGATCTTCGCGCTGCTGATCGCCTCGGCGATCTCGTTCACGAATTCGCAGTTCTTCAGGCCGAGCGTGGTCACGGCGGGGAAGTTGGTGCCGTCGAAGATCGGCTGCACGTCTTTGAGCTTCGTGTCGGCGCCGTAGGAATTGGAGCCGAACCAGATCTCCAACTTCTCGAGCGCCGGCCACTTCGCCTTGCAGACCAGATCGAGGTTCTTCTTCTTGAGACCGCCGGTGACGATCACCAGCTCCTTCAAGTTCGGGAGATCGAGCGGGCCGAACGTGAAGTCGCCGCCACGAATGGTGAGCGACTCCAGGTTCTTCATCTTCGGGAGCAGCTTCGCGAGCGTGCCGTGGAAGATCCACGAGACCTCACTCTCTTCCTGCGCGATGTCGCCGAGGTAGAGCTTGCGAATGCGGCCGCATGCTTCGTCGTTCGCCGCGAGCCTGGTGATCACCGGAGCCGTGTCGCACTCACCGTCTTCGGGGTTGTTCGGCATGCCGATCTTCAGATCGGTGAGGAAGCGCGCCGACGGATTCGCGAGGAGCGTGGCGAGCATGTCCGCGACGTCACGCTCTCCGCCCTCGTCACCGCCGCCTTCGTCGTCCTCACCGCCGCCGCCGGGAGACCAGTCGTAGCCACCGTAGCTGACGGTCGCTCCGACGATGTGGCCGGCGCGCCAGCGAATGCGAATCGGATCTTCGTTGCCGCTCGACTGACGCGCTTCGGGGCCGAGCTCGGGCCGCGCGGTCACGCTCGGAAGCGACTTGCCGATGAACGGGAGCAGCTTGCCGACCAACATCTCGGCGTGTTCCTTGAGCAGTTTCTTCTCAGCGCTCAGCAGGTTCTTGTCCTTCGGGTTCGCGAGGAGCTGTTCCTGAACGGTCGCGAGCTCCCCGCGCGGATCTCCGTTCGACTGCAGGAAATCGGCGTACACGGCCCAGGCCTGCGCGTCGTTCGGGTCGGCGTCGAGCGCCGCAGTCGGCCCGCCACTCGCGGCTTTCTTCGCCGGCGCGGCCTTCTTCGCAGCAGCTGCAGGCGCGGCAGCAGGCGCGGCCTTCTTCGCAGCGGGAGCCGGCGACGGAGCGTCGTCGCCCACGAGCGAGTAGCCCTTCTTCGTCTTCTCTCCGATCAGCTTGTCGTATTCCTTCTGCGCCTTCGCCGCGTCGCCGAAGTCCTTGAGTGTCGAGGTGCCGGGTGTGCCGATCTTCCCGTACGTCGTCTTGAAGCCCGTTCCTTCGAGCGTGATTTCCCAAAACTTGTTCGAGGTACCTTCGGAGAATTCGTATCGGGGCATGGTGCGGCGCAGCCTACACGCCGCTTGTGCGCTGTCAGCGCCCAACTACCGCGCGTGGCACGAACTCGATGAGGACGATCAGCAGCGCCACGAGCGTGGCTGCGAGCGCGGCGCGCAGGAAACGCACTCTGGCCTCGCGACGTGCGTGCGGAGCGGCTGCGTCGGCGAAGCGCGGAGCGTCAGCGAGTGTCATCCACACTCCGTCGATCTTCACGAGGTCGGTGCTCTGGAGATAACGCTCGCTGAGCAACACTTCGACGCGGTCTGCCGAGCACGTGAGGTCGGTGCTCCTGACGAACGTGTCGCCGCCGAACAGCACCTTCATGACGCGAGGTGGGTTTCCCCATCGATCCGATCGAAATGCGAATCTGGTGCGGTACGGCATGAGCTTTCTGACGTGGAAGTCCACTTTCAGCCTCCGAAGGCAGCGAGTTGGTCTGCGTGGAACACAGCGAGGTCCTGCATGCGATTCGCGATCAGCGCGATGGCGAGCCACAACACCGCGCCGCCACCGAGAATGCGGATGGGCGCTCCGGTCTCCTGCAGGTTCATGTTCGGAGCCGCGCGTGACGCGAGACCCAGGCACGCGTCGATGGTGAGCGTCAGCGCTGCGAATGGAGCGCCGATCGCGAAGCCGGTGGCGAACGCTCCGCCGACGATGCGCACCATCTCGAAGGCGAGCTCTTCGGTCTGGTGAAACGTGCCGAGCGGAACGACCACGTAGCTGCGAAGGAGCGCCGCGATCATGATCGGCCACACCGCTCCGATCGACCCGAGCGCGAGGAGCAGGTGGTACAGCCCGTCGCCCGTCGCCGATTCCTTCGTGCCCGACATCGGCAGCGCGGCTTCTGCTGACGAGCCACGGAAGAGATCGATGAAGCGGCCGCCCATGCGCGCGATGTCGAACGGCAGCGCTGCGATCAGGCCGAGCGAGAGGCCGAGGACGACTTCCTTCCCGAAGAGCGCGGCCAGCTCGAACGTCGAGGACGTCATCGGGCTCGTGATGCCGCACGCGTGGTGGAGGAAGACGGCGAGCGCCAACACGACTCCGAGCTTCACGTGGGTCGGAGCGTGCGTGCCTCCGAACAGCGGACAGAGAAACGCGACGGGAATCAGCCGCGTGGAGATGAGCGCTACAGCGAGCAGGTGAGGGCGGAGCGCATCCACCGCCATCGCGAGCGCCTCGGCGTTCACAGCGACACCGAAGGAATGGTCAGCATCAGCTGCGTGGTGAAGCGCGTGAGTTGCGCGCCGATCCACGGTCCCGCGATGACGAGCGCGAGAACAGCGGCACACAGTTTCGGAACGACTGACAACGTCGATTCCTGGAGCTGCGTGGTGGCCTGCACGAGGCTCATCAGAAAACCGACCACCAGCGACGCGAGAATCGGAGGCGCCGACGCCATCACCATCAACATCAGCGCTTCACGAGCCAGACCGAGAATGAGTGAGGTGTCCATGGCGATTCACCGGTACCCGAGGATGAGACCCTTGCTGAGCAGCGCCCAACCGTCGACGGCCACGAAGAGGAGGATCTTGAAGGGCAGCGAGACCTGACTCGGCGACAGCGTCTGCATGCCGAGCGCGAGCAGGACGTTCGCGATCAACATGTCGAGCACCAGGAACGGCAGGAAGAGCAGGAAGCCGATGATCAACGCCTCCTTGAGCTCAGTGATGACGAACGCCGGGACGATGACCGAGAGGTCCTGCTCGCCGACCAAGTCGCTCTCCTCGACGGGGCGGAGCTCGCGGGCCATGTCGACGAAGCGCGCACGCTCTTCCGCGCTGCCGTGCTTCACCAGGAAGTCCTTGAGCGGCATCAAGACCGCGGCGCTCTGCGACATCAGCGAAGTCGCGTCGGCGCCTTCGACCCAACCAGCGCGGCCAGCGGCGTACATCTTCTCGAACGTCGGCGTCATCACCGTCACCGAGAGCACGGCGGCGAGACCGGTGATGACCATCGTCGGCGGCGCCTGCTGCGTACCGAGGGCGGAGCGCACGATGCTGAGCACTACGACGATCTTCGAGAAGCTCGTCAGCATCATGATCGCGAAGGGGATGATCGCCATCGCGGCGAGCAGACCCATCATCTGCACCTGGTTGCTGGCGAAGCCGTCGCTCGGCAAGTCGTGCTTGCTGGCGGTGAGGGTGAGGCTGGTGACGAAGTGAACGGGGTTCATGGGATCACGTGGTGGGCGCAACGGGGAGAGCGACGCGAGGACGACGCGCGGGACGAATGCGCGCGAAGCCATCGCCGTGAACGACGAGGTACGGCTTTCCATCGACTTCGATCAGCGCGAGGCCAGTGCGCTGCGAGAGACCGACGCGCTGCACGACGTTGAGGCGCGGCGCGTTCTTGAACTTGGTCGCGCTCAAGAAGCCGAGACCACCGCGAGCGCGGATGAACCAGAAGACGAGTCCGCCGAGCGCGAGCAACGCGATGACGACGCGAGCGGCGGTGGCGGAAGACGCGCCGTTCAAGCTGGCGGCCAGGGGAATCGTGAGCGCTGCGATCGAGGCGCCCACCAACTTCTGCTTCGGCGTGAGGGTGAGCGTGGTCATGGCGATCTCCTCAGAGCATCGAGACGATGCGGGCGCCGATCTCGCCTTCGATCTCCACCAACTCCGCGCGGGCGACGGCCTTGTCACCGATACGCACCACGACCTGCGACGCGGCGTTGATCTGCAGCGGGATCACGCTGCCAGCGCGCACGTTGCCCAACTGGTGGAGCGGCACGCGCAGACGGGTGAGCTCGATTTCAATCTCGACGGGGACGGTGGGATCGACGTTCGACGACATGGCGGACTCCTGGGTTGGGCGCTCGAAAGCGCGGGTGAGAGCGAAGCCGGCGTCGGTGAAAGCGCCGCGAAGTTCGAAGCTCGGGAAGACGATGCGGCCGGGGCCGGTGAAGCCGTCGCCCTGCTGCGTGACGCCGCTGAAGAGCACCACGTCGCCTTCGCAGAGCAGCCTCGCGTCGTTCCCGGGCAGGAGCGCGCTGCCGATGATGCACGTCGCGGGCAACGTCGCTTCGGTGAGGCTGACCGCGGCTTCCGGCGCGTTCTCGGTCGGCAGCGACTCGAGCTTGCTCTGCACCCACTGCGCGGGGAGCAGCAGGCGCATCAGCGAATTCGTCGGGCCGATGTTCGCCTCGAGCTGCACCGCGACGTGACGCCGGCGCCCGTCGAGGTACGAGAGCACTTCACCGCGATCGAGCGTCATCGAGAGGAGCCGCGGCGTGATGCCGACGAACGCGGGCTCCTTGCGGAGTTCGGACAGCGCGGTGAGCAACACCCAACCGAGCGCCGCCTCTTCGATGTTCGAGAGCCTCGAGGGGAGCGAGACCGCTTCGTTCGCGCCGGTGATCGAGGTGAGCAGCGCGCCGACGCCGAGCGCGTCCATTTCCAGCACGCCGAGCGCATCGCCGCTCAGCTCGAGCGTGACGAAGAGCGACTTCGCCGAGAGGTGCGAGAACGGGTGGAGCGTCGCCGGCAAGAACGTCGCGCCCAGGCTCATCGTGGTCTTGAGCTGCGCGCCGAGCTTCTGCGCGATGCGCTCCGTCGCGTCGGTGAGCGCTGCGATCGCCGCGGGACGAATCGACGCCGCGAGGTGCGCGCGGGTCAGCTTCTTCGTCGGCGACAGCTTGAGGCGCGTGCAGAACGGCTGGCGAACATCGGACACCCTGGGGAGCGGGGCTGCGGTCTCGGTGATCTGGGTCGTCGCGTCGTGCATGGCGAGGACCTGCTCTTCATCCGCCGCGCCAACTCGAAATGCTTGTGTTTACAGGCGGTTGTCTCGCGGCCGCAGTCTCCGCGGACGGACGCGTCTTCGCGAACGGACCAAGACAACGAGCGCGGAGCCAACCAGGGCTCCACGCTCAGGGCGAAACTCTGTTTGACCACCCTACGGCGTCGCCCCAAGGGGCTTTGCTCAGACCTCGACCGGGCTCCCTCCCATCGGGGCGGAGGGAGCCCATCGTTCCCGCTACCCGTTACCTTGATGCCTCCCTCACCAACCGCGCCGCCACCGCCCTCACTGCCTCCGGGAACGACTCCACGCCGCCCTGAAATTGAGGGAACTCGCGACGCACCGCGGGCGGGAGCGAAGCCACCACCGCTCCGCGCAGCACACCGTCGACGCTCAACACCAATCGCTTGAGTCGCTCCGCTGCGTCCGGGCGAACTCCGAACTCGTGCGCGAGACGGGCCTGGCGACGTGCGCTGTCCCACTGCTTCATGTCGGCCGCGAAGGCGAAGGCGCGTTTCTCGAGCGGAGCGGCGAGCCCGACGAACAACTCATCGGTCTGCTGCTTGTGGAGTGCGGTGACGAACAGCGACAACCGCTCGGGGAAACCCACGACCTTCGAAACCGGGGCCTGCTTTCGCTCGAGGCGCGTGTCGGTCTTCATCTCAGGCCACCTTTCGCTGCACCGACGGGTTGATGACGGGACGCTGCGGCGCGACGGCATTGGCCTGCTGCGCGGGCTGCTGAGCGACGGGCGCCGGAGCGACCTTGCTCTTCTTCAACTTCCACGCGAGCAGCACGAGGAGGAAGGCCAGCGCGGTGAGGGTCGCTCCGAGAATCACGACGAGCGGGCGCATCGAATCGCTCGCCGCAACAGGGCGCGCGATGGGAGCGGGGATGCTGACGACATCGACGACGAGCACCACGTCATCGCTCTTGAGGCCATCGACGGCCGCGGCGACC
>JAEUJS010000365.1 GCA_016792935.1 Archangium sp.
GATCCGCACCCTTTCAAACGCTCGGGAAAGCGGTGTCTCGTGACAACCCGGGACATCGGTCTGAGACGTTGAAACCCCAGCGCATTTCCAGCGGCTCTGCTCAATTGCGCGCATGACCACGCGGCATTTCACGTTCGTCGAAGGCACCTCGAGCAAGTTCTGGGAAGTCACCGTCGAGGGTTCGCAGCTCACCATTCGCTTCGGCCGAATCGGCGCGAGCGGGCAAACCCAGCTCAAGTCGTTCGGCTCGCCGAGCGAGGCGCAGGAAGAAGCCGATGCGCTGATCAGCTCGAAGACGAAGAAGGGCTACGTCGAAGGAGAAGGCGCGACGGCTGCTCCTTCCGCTTCCGCTCCTGCTGCTGCAGCGAAGAAGGCCGCGAAGCCCGGAAAGGCGCCGAAGCCCGAGGCGGTCGACAAGGCGTTCTACAAACGCGACTACGCGAAGGTGAAGTCGTTCATCGAAGCCGGCGCTGATGTGAACTTCCGGTACGGCGGACAACGCACGTTGCTGCACCGGGCTGCCGATGCGGAAGAGCTCGAGTTGCTCGAGCTGCTCATCGCGCGTGGCGCGGAGGTCGACGCGCGCGACGACGAGAAGCTCACGCCGTACATGGTGACGGGGTCTCCGCAAATTCGAGCGGCGCTGCGGAAGGCGGGCTCGAAGGGGCTCGACGAGACCAACGGTCACGCGCTCAAGCCGAAGACGAAGAAATGCAAGGTCGCCGATGCCGAAGTCGACGGCTCGGCGCTCGGAGTCGACGCCAAAGGCGACCTCTGGTTCGCGGGCCATGAAGGCATCCACCGGTGGGACGGCAAGGCGCTCACGCTCTACGTGTTCGAGGAGAGCTTCTCGGTCGACCGCGTTCTTCCGGGCGCGAGGGGCTTGCTCTACTTCTCGACGAACTGGGGCATCGTCACCTTCGACGGCAAGGCGTGGAGACTGGTGTCGTGCGCAGACTCCGAGCTGCACGACCAGCACATCACCAACTTCGCGGTCGACCGGAATGGCGTCGCGTACGCGCTCGGCTACGGCGGAGAAGCGACGGTCGATCGCCCCATCTCTCGCTACGACGGCAAGTCGGTCACGGTGCTGATGCCGGGCGTCGATTTCCCCAGGGGCATCGAGGCGAAGAACGTCACCTTCGACGCGAAGAACCAGATGCTCTTCTTCGGAGCGGTCGGCGTTCGTTTCCCCGACGGCAAGAAGTTCTCTCCCGGAGGGAACGAAGTGGACCGCGTGATTCTCGACGGCAACACGCTGTGGGCTGACTGCGGGTACATGGGGCTGTACCGACGCGTGGGCACGAGCACCAAGAAGTTCTCGCTCGACGACGGAGTCGAGGCGCTCGTCCTCTCCGGCAAGACGATGTGGATCGGCAACGGCGGCGGTCTGCATCGCATCGACGGCGACAAGCTCACCAAGGTCGAAGGCGCGTTCAGCGACGGCATCGACGGCCTGGCGCTCGGAAAGAACGGGACGCTCTGGGTGAGCAGCGGCGGAAAGGTCTTCAGCTTCAGCAAAGGCGAAGCGCGCTCACTCGACGGCAAGGTGGTCGAGCCTCAAAGCGACGACGCCGAAGACGAAGAATGAAGGACCGCGACCGGTCAGGGTGAGGGAGCATGTCGCTCGAGATGCGATCGCTCGGCGTTCGCGAGCACCTCGTGTGGATCGAAGCCATACTCCCGCTTCATGGACCTGCGCAGCGCAGCCACGACAGCGAGCGCCTGAGCATGTCGCCTCAGACGCTCCTCAATCGTCAGCTTCTGTTCGCGCTCGAGCAGCGCGAGGTGCTCAGCGCTGAGTTCATCTGAAGCGGGCGCGTCAGGTCATGACGCGCCCACTCTCCTCCTTCACTTCGAGGCGACGTCGAAGCGGTCGAGGTTGGTCACCTTCGCCCACGCCTTCACGAAGTCGCGCACGAACTTCTCCTTGCCGTCGCTCTGCGCGTACACCTCGGCGATGGCGCGCAGCTCAGCGTTCGATCCGAAAATGAGATCGACCGGAGTCGCCGTCCACTTCGCCTTGCCGCTGACACGGTCTGCTCCGTCGTAGAGGCCCTCGGTCTTCGACTTCGACCACTTCGTGCCCATGTCGAGCAGGTTGACGAAGAAGTCGTTGCTCAACGTCCCCGGCTGCGCAGTGAGCACGCCTGCATTGCCCGCCGTGTTCGCTCCGAGCGAGCGCATGCCGCCGACGAGCACCGTCATCTCAGGCACCGTCAACGTCAACAGCGCTGAGCGCTCGACCAGCGCCTCAGCCGGCGACTTCGTCTGACCAGGACCGAAGTAGTTGCGGAAACCGTCAGCGGTCGGCTCGAGCACCGCGAACGACTTCGCGTCGGTCTGGTCCTGCGTGGCATCGACACGACCCGGAGTGAACGGCACGGAGACATCGAAGCCGCCCTTCTTCGCCGCCGCCTCGATGGCCGCGTTGCCACCGAGAATGATCAAGTCCGCGAGCGACACCTTCTTGCTGCCCTTGTTGAAGTCCTTCGCGATGCCGTCGAGCTTGGCGACGACCGCGGCGACTTCCTTCGGGTTGTTCACCGCCCAGTCCTTCTGCGGAGCGAGACGCACGCGCGCACCGTTCGCACCACCGCGCATGTCGGTACCGCGGAACGACGCCGCCGACGCCCACGCCACGCGCACCAGCTGCGGACCCGTCAGACCCGAGCTCAGAATCTTCGTCTTCAGCGCCGCGATGTCCTTCTCGTCGATGGCACCGCCCGCAGGAGCTGCAGGGAGCGGGTCCTGCCAGAGCAACGACTCCGCCGGCACCTCAGCGCCGAGGTAGCGAGCGCGCGGGCCCATGTCGCGGTGCGTGAGCTTGAACCACGCCTTGGCGAACGCGAGCTTGAACTCCTCGGGCTTCTCCTTCCACCGCTTGCCGATCTTCGCGAACTCCGGGTCCATCTTCAGCGCGAGGTCGGTGGTGAACATGATGGGCGCGTTGCGCTTCTTCGGGTCGTGCGCGTCCGGAACGATGCCGTCGCCCTTGCCGTCCTTGGGAGTCCACTGAATCGCTCCCGCCGGCGACCTGGTCTGCACCCAGTCGAAGCCGTAGAGGTTGTCCAAATAGTTCGAGGTGAACGCGACGGGGTTCACCGTCCACGCGCCTTCGAAGCCGGACGTCACGGTGTCCGCTCCCTTGCCGGTGCCGCACTTGTTCTTCCAGCCGAAGCCCTGGTCCTCGGTCGGAGCCGAAGCGGGCTCCGCGCCAACGCACTTGTCCGCGGGGTGCGCGCCGTGCGCCTTGCCGAAGGTGTGACCGCCCGCGATGAGCGCGAACGTCTCTTCATCGTTCATCGCCATGCGACCGAACGCCTCGCGAATGTCCTTCGCGGCGAGGAGTGGATCCGGCACGCCGCCCGGGCCCTGCGGGTTCACGTAGATGAGACCCATCTGCACCGCGCCCAGCGGGTTCTGCAGCTTGCCGCCCGCGTGACGTTGATCATCGAGCATCTTCCGCTCCGGGCCCCAGTACACGAGGTCGGGCTGCCAATCGTCGCGACGGCCACCGGCGAAGCCGAACGTCTTGAAGCCCATCGACTCGAGCGACACGTTGCCCGCGAGCACCATCAAGTCGCCCCACGAAATCTTCTGGCCGTACTTCACCTTCACCGGCCACAACAGGCGACGCGCCTTGTCGAGGTTGGCGTTGTCGGGCCACGAGTTGAGCGGGTCGAAGCGCATCTGACCGCCGACCGCTCCGCCGCGACCATCGCCCACGCGGTACGTGCCCGCGGAGTGCCACGCCATACGGATGAAGAACGGGCCGTAGTTGCCGAAGTCGGCCGGCCACCATTCCTGCGACGTGGTGAGCACCGTCTTGATGTCTGCTTTGAGCGCGGCGAGATCGAGCGTCGCGAACGCCTTGGCGTAATCGAAGCTCGGATCGAGCGGGTTCGATTCGACACCATTCGTGCGCAGCGGCGCGAGATCGAGCTGATCCGGCCACCAGAACGAGTTCGACTTCGGCGCGTCTTCGTGCGCGTTCGCGACAGAGGCGCACAGCAGCACGCCGGCAAAGAGGAGAGATGACGAATGGATGAGTGGTCGTTGCACGCAGAGCCTCCTGTGGATGACGCCTAGACTTAGATATTGTCTAGAGCTGGACGATAGCTAATCCACACACGTCAGCTGCACCACTGAAATGTGCGCTGCGACGCACATTCGTTGCGGCGCGCGGAAACTTTCCAATGCCTTGTCGAATTTGGGGTTCCGCTCCGCCTGTTCCGACGGCGGCGGTCTTACATTGCTGATCATGACCACTCGAATTGCCTCGGCTCGAGGGGCGGCGGCGGATGCAGCAAGGACCTTCGAGGCCCTCGCGCAAGACCTGGGGAGCAAGGCGACGCTCGTCGCGGTCTTCTCTTCCACCGAGGTGAACTTCGAAGGGCTGATGAAGCAGGCGAGCGATCGCTTCGCTGGAGCGGCCGTCATCGGTTGCACCACCGCCGGTGAGTTCACGGGCACGAAGGAAGGCAAAGGCCACTTCGTCACCTGGGCGCTGAGCGGCGACGACATCACGGTGAGCGCGGGCATGGGCACGGGCCTCAAGGCCGACGCGGAAGCCGCGCTGACCGACGCCATCTCGATGCCGCCGCACGACACCGAGCGTCCACACCGCACCGCGATTCTGCTGCTCGACCCGCTCAGCGGAAACGGAGAGGAAGCCTCACTGCTCGCGACCACCATGCTCGGGCCGACGGTGAAGCTCGCGGGTGGCGCCGCGGGTGATGACCTGCAGTTCAAGCGCGCGGTGGTGGGGTTTGGAACGCGCGTCGCTCCCGATGCGCTGGTGGTCGCGGTGCTCAGCTCTCGCAAGCCGCTGGGCATCGGCGTGAAGCACGGTCATCTCCCGCTCTCGAAGAAGCCGCTGACGGTGACGAAGGCGAGCGGGAGCACGGTGGAAGAGATCGACGGCCGCCCCGCGCTGAGCGTGTGGAAGGAAGAAGTGAAGGACGCGGCCTCGGCGCTCGGCATCGACGTCGAGAAGACCGCGCTGAAGGACCTCGGCTCGCACTTCCTGCGCTTCGAGGCGGGGCTCATCGCCGGCGCGAACGAATACAAGATTCGCGCGCCGCTCTCAGCCGACGCCAAGGGCGCCATCTCGTTCGCGTGTGGCTTGCCCGAGGGCGCGGTGATTCGCATCACCTCGAGCAAGGAGCCTGATCAGATCGCCGCCGCCCGCGAGGCTGCGCAACGCGCGAAGAAGGCGCTCGGTGGCAACAAGGTCGCAGGCGCGCTGGTGTTCGACTGCATCTGCCGCAACCTGATTCTCGGTTCGCACTTCGAGAGCGCGGTGAAGGAAATTTCGGGCGCGCTCGACGGAGCGCCGCTCGCCGGCTTCGAGACGTACGGCGAAATCGCCATGGAGCTCGGTCAGTCTTCCGGTTTCCACAACACGACGACGGTGGTCCTTGCCTTCCCTTCGTAAGCCTCAAGTCCTCGTCATCGAACGCCCGGTCGATGTCGCGCTGATCAAAGCGCACATGGCTGGCTCGCTCGGTCTGGAAAAGGCCGACGCCGTGGTGTCGAACACGCTCAAGGCGCTCACGTTTCCGCTGCAGGGCGAGCTCGCTGCTGATCAGGCCGAGTCGGTGTTGTCGCGCCTCGCACTCGAGCCCGGCCTCATCGGCCTCGCCGCGAAGGTCACCAAGCAGATGGTGCGCAATCAGCTCGCGCCGCTCGTTCCCCGTTGACCGCTCAGGAAAAGAACCAGGCGCCCATCGCGAAGAGGATGGCCGCGATCAACGCGAGCACGATCCAGAACGCGCTCTGCTTCGCGAGCTCGATCAACTTCTCGGTCTGATTCTCGGCCGGCTTCACCTCGGGCAACTTCTGGAGCGACGCGCCCTCGAAGCCGTCGCCTCCGAGCGCACGCGGCACGGCGCGGCGCTGCTTGGTGGCAACTTGCTGCGACGCGGGGTCGGGGACGAGCTCGACCTTCTTTGCCTTCTCGGCAACGCGCTTCGCCTTCTCAGCGGTTCCCCCAGCAGACTCGTCTGCTGATCTGATCGCTTCCGCTTCTTCGTCGAGATCGAGCGTGTTGGCGGGCTCGGGCACGGGCTCGAGAATCGACGCGGTCTCAGCGACCTTCGGGAGCGACGGCTCACTCGTCTGATCAGCCGTGATGGACGCGATGCGCGCGCGAATCAAAGCCCCCTGGGGCGACGTCGTTGGGTGGGGAATCGGAGTGGAGGTGTCCGTGGTCTCCGGAAGCGAGTCCGACCCCGCGGGGCGACGACCGGGCTCGGTGGTCTCGAGCGTGCCGTCCGCGCCTGCCGGCTTCTTGTCGCCGACCTTCGGGAGGTTGGGCGCGGTGATGTCGACTTCGTCCGTCACGCAGCGCCAGTTTCCCCCGAATGTGCACGTCCCGCCATGTGGCGGACAAACCGCACGCGACGTGCAGAAAGAAATGAGTACCGTGCGGACCCATGAGACGCGCGTATGCGGTGCTCGCGATGTTCGCCCTCACGACCGGCTGCAAGTCGCAGAAGGTCATCGAGCTCGAGACCGAGGTCGCCGCCGCGAAGGCGCGCGTGGCCTCGCTCGACAAGAAGCGGCGCGAGGTGCTCGAAGAAACGAAGCGCGTCGAGGTCGAGCGCAAGACGTTCGCGCAGCAGGCCGATGAAGCCGAGCTGGCGAAGGCGCGGCTCGTCGCTGCGGGGCTCGTGCTGCACGGAGATCCGATTCCCGACTCGGTGCTCCTCGAGGACGCGCTGCGCAACAAGAGCGCAGACCTCGGCAAGCTCGCGGCGAACATCGTGCAGCGCCAATTGCCGTGCGTGAGCGACACGCCCGCCGACAACTCGGAGCCCGACGACGGGCCGGGGGATTACGGCGAAGACTGCGCTCCACCCGAGCTGCCCGATGAGTGCGAAGGCGTCGTCGAGCGCACCATTCAGTCGTTCACCTGGAGCTGCGGCGACATCATCAAGGTGGCGGGCGCTCGGCCGGTCGCGGTGTGCACCGCCTCGGGAGAATGGAGCAGCGACACGTGGCCGCTCGACGTTCCGACGGCGCGCATCGACGCCGAAGTGCTGCGCCTCGCGATGGAGCTCAAAGGGCGGCTCTACGTGGCCGACTGGCCGAACCCCTCGACCGACTTGTACCGGCCGCACAACGACGAAGAGCTCACGCAGTGCGCGGCACGCAACGACGACGCGCGCTGCATTCGCGCCTGTGAAGAGAAGTACGGCCGCATCGAGGACGTGTGCCGCCGGTACTACGACGACGAGCAAGGCGACTACGACGACAGCCAGGAAGGTGAAGACCCTGCCGTCGCGCGCGCACGTGCTGAAGCGGAAGCAGCCGAAGCCGAAGCCGCCCGCGCGCGCGAAGAGCTCGGCTACCAGGAATGTCTCGCCGCGTGCGAGCCGAGCGCGCAGGAGAGTGAGGAAGCGCCCGACCCCGTCGTCGCGAGACTCGAGCTGCGCAAGGAACGCTTCCCCGGCGTGTTCGCGTTCGACGTGAGCTTCGAAGACTCGACGCCCGACGCAGGAGCGCTCGAGCCAAACGTGTTGGTGGTCGCCTTCCCCATGGCGTTCGTCGAGGGCGATGACCCCGAGCCGACGGACGACACCGTGGACGCGCTCGCCGAGCTGCTGCTCGTGAAGTCGATGAGCAAATACGAGACGCCGAAGGGCACGCTGCTCTTCGGGCCGTCGTTGAAAGACCTCCCCTCGGGCGCCGTGGTGACGGACGGCAAGGAGCCGGCGCAAATCCTCACCGCGTGGGAGGTCTGCGCGATGGTGCCCGCGGCGAAGCAGGGAGCGATTGCGCAGCCGTGCGCGGTGTTGCCGCCGCCGCCTCCTGTGAAAGATGCGGGCGTGGATGCCGGAGTCGTCGATGCAGGAATCGATGCCGGCGTCGCGACCGATGGAGGTGCGCCATGAAGCGCGTGGGTCTGCTCTGTTTGTTGTGCTTCGCGGCGTGCAACCGTGGACTGGCCGATCGCGAAGCTGAACGGGCCGCGCTCGCGCGTGACGAAGCGGCGCTCGGAGCGCAGCTCACCAACCTCGCGCGGCAGCTCAACGAAACGAAGGGGCGCGCGACGGCGGAAGAGAATCGCGCCGGTCGTTCGCTGTCGGCGCTGCGCGCATATCAAGTGAGCATGGTCGAGTCGTGGAAGGGCAACCCCGAGGCGCTCGCGGAACAGAAGAAGAAGATCACCGTGAAGGCGATTCCCCCGCTGCTCGACCAATCACTCGAGCTCGCGCAGAGCGTGGCCGGTGGAGAAGCGGTCGAGCGTCGCTTCGCGCGCGCCATCGAAGCGAACGACCCGAAGGACATCGGGAAGATGGTCGAGTGGTGGGAGAACGCGTGGGTCGCGGCGAGCGAGTCGGAGCCCGACGAAGAGGCGCCTCCGAAGGTGTGTCCGACCAAACGCACGCTGACGTGCAGGCCGATCGACGACGACAGCTTGTGGTGCCCCGACCCGGAACAGGACGCGGCGTGGGCGATGTTGCTCGAGAACGGCACGCTCACCGTGGCGCGCATGAGCAACGGGCAGACGCACACCGTCGAGGCGCGGCTCGCTCCGCGGGTGTGGTTGACGCGCGTGGGCTCGGGTGACCGCGGCTTCATCGTGCTGCACACCATGCGGGTCACGACGTTCGTTCAGCAGTGGCAGACGCGCATCGAGACCGAGAAGAGCAAGGGCAAGCCAGTCGAGTCGGTGAAAGCAAATTACGACGCCGATCCGTTCACCGAGGCGCTCTTCTGGGATGACGACGACCTCACGTGGCTCGACCCCTCTGACCGTGACTCGGTGGAGGTGCTCAAAGACGTGCAGGCGTGTGAGGCCATCGAGACCATCGAGGGAATTCCGGCTCCGGTGCGCGAGCGTTGCCGCAAGCTCACCGCTCCAGTCGCCGCAGTCGATGCCGGCACGCCGTAACGCGCTACGGCTCCTCGCCCAGCCTCAGCACGCGAGTCGAGAGCACACCGCCGCCGCGCTGAAGCCGAGTACCCAGCTCACTCTGCTCCGGAGAAATCGCGCGCCAGAAGAGAGTCGACCCCGCTGGCAGCACACCTTCGAGCGCGGCGTGCGCCGAGACCAAATCGCTCTCCTTCACCGCATCGCTGACCTCCAGCTCGAACCACCACTTGTCATCGCGCCGGAACATCGTGCCGGGCACGTAGATGCGCGGCTCCGAGCGAAACGCGAGCGTGTAGAACGTGGGGCTGACGTAACGACCGCCCGTGGTGCGAGCGAGATCGAGCGGCAACTCGACCTTCCCCTTCAGCGTCGCCTCGATGGCCGCGATGGACTCGAAGCGCTCTCCGCCGCTCACCGGATTCGCGGAAGAGCCGCACGCGTTCACTCCATTCATCAAGCGGAACCACAGCCACTGATCATGAAATTCGTAGAACGCGCCGTCTTCGAAGCGCACCTGACGAATCGCAGGCTCCGCGACGAACGAGACGAAGAAATCGACGTGCGCTGGCGACTCACCCGGGTTCTCCGCGAACGAGTCGAACTTCGCGACGTCGATGCTCCCCTTGTGCGTGTGGTCGTCGAACGCGTCGTCGCACGCGCGCGGATCTTGATCTCCGACCAGCTCGGGGCCGCGCGGGAAGCAGCCCGCTGACACCAGAGAAATGATCAGCATG